>JAFABC010000080.1 GCA_023426275.1 Pseudomonadota bacterium
GGGGGGGGGGGGGGTTTTATCTGCCCCCGCGGCCGCCGGAGGCGTCTTTCAAATTCGGGCCACGCCCACGAACACGGCGTGCAGGGCCACCACCAGCGTGAAATAGGCCGCCCGGGCGGTGCGCGGGGAAAGTCCGGGAAAGTGGTAGCCCAGCCGGCCGGCCGGGCAGGCCCCGACGCAGTCGCCGCACAGTGTGCAGGAGAGCCCGGGCCGGCCCCGGGCCAGATCGGCCGGCGTCAGGGCCAGATAGCGGCAGGCCCGGGAGCAGCGGCCGCAGCCGTCGCAGCCGGGACCGATGCCAAGCCGCCAGGGTGAGATTTTGCCCAGCACGTTGCCCACGATGCCGATGGGGCAGTAGGCCGTGCAGTGGAGCATGATGCCGGCGCGGCGCGAGACCGTGACCATGATGCCGAGGCCGGCCAGTCCGAAGAGGGCGGCGGCGAAAAGCGCCGGGCCGGTGCCCACGCCGGCCAGCCGCAATCCGAGGGCCAGGGCGATGGCCAGGGCCAGGGTGGCCGCCCGTCCCAGTGGCAGCCAACGGGCCAGTCCGGGCGACAACCGTTGGGGCGTGCCGCGGCCGCGCCGGGCGCAGGCGTCATCCAGGGCGCCGATGTAGCACAGGTGGGAGCACCAGCCCGGCCCGACCAGGAGCAGGGTGCCCAGGTAGAGGATGGGCATGAACAGCCCGCCGCCCCGGTAGATGGGGCCGGCCACGATCAGCGCCGGAACGGGCAGGTGCAGCGCCCCGGTCATGAGAAAGCTGGTCGCCCCGGCCAGTCCCAGGCCAAGCTGGGCGAAAAAGACCAGGGAGAAAAAAGCCCAGTAGCGCGAGCGGATCGGTCCCGTGCGCGGCGCGGTCACCATGCGTCCGGTGAGCCAGGCGGCGTAAAAGCCGAGCAGCACGATTTCCAGCGCGCCCCAGCCCGGAAAGAAGCGGTCGGCCAGAAGCAGCGCGAAGGGCGCCTTGGCCCGGGCCGTGACCAGCAGTCCGACCGTGAGCCAGAAGGCCGTCGCCTGCCAGCCCGGGACGGCCGCGCCCCGGTCGAAAAATGCGCGGGCCCGGCCGGAGCAGGCGAAAAGCCCGCTGCCGAGACAGACCAGCACCACGCCGGCCATGATGACCGTCAGCCGGGCGAACGGCAGGCCGGCCGCCAGCCGGAAGGCGACCATGTCCCGGGCCGCCGCGGCCAGGGCCAGGCCGGCCAGCAGCACGGTCGGACCGAGGATGTACGGCGCGAAGCGCCGCCGCGTCGCCAGCGGGACGAGCAGGACCAGACTGGCGGCGGCAAGGCCCGTTTCGCCCAGGCGCAGGGCATGGGCGGCGAAAAGCAGCAGCCCCAGGCCGAGACCGGCCGCGCCGAGGATGTTCATGCCCAGATCCAGGCCGGCAGGCCGGGTTGGCCGTCCGGGAACAGGATGTCGGCCAGCCGTCCGCCCGGCCGGGACAGGGCCGCGTGGGCGCGCAGGCAGCGTTCGACCATCGCCAGCGTCGCCTGCGGCGAGAACCGGACGGGCAGTTCAAGCCCCAGCCTTGGCCGCCGGCCGAGCCGGCCGCCAAGCGTCACGCGAAAGGCCACGGGGCCGGCGGTCAGCGCCTCGGCGGGACAGACGGCCAGACAGCGGCCGCAGCCCAGGCAGCGCGCGGCGTCGAGCGCCGCGACGCACTCCCGGAGGGCAAACGCCCCGTCCGGGCAGGCCGCGACGCAGGCCCCGCAGCCGGTGCAACGGTCGGTGCGCACCGCTATTTCCCGGGCGGCGAGCAGGCCCAGGTCGGCCACCTGCGGTCGGGCGCAGCCGTTGGCGCAGGCGCAAAGGCTCAGGCGTTCGTGGTGCCGGGGCGGGCGGTCCAGGTTTGCGAAAAAGGCCGGCACCGGGGCCCGGGCCGCGAGCGCCTCCAGCCTGGCCGCGAACGCCCCGGGCAGGGGCAGGGCGAAGCGGCAGCCGGACGGCTTCACCCCCCGGCAGGATTCCAGTAGAAGAGCGGATACGGCCACGGGCATACTCCTTGTCGCGGGACGGGTGGCCGAAGTCTGCCCGGAGCCGGGCGGCAGGGCCTTGACCTAGGTCAAAAACGGGAGACGACGGAACATGGAGACGCTTGGAGCCGTGGCCGCGACCGGGATTTTCGCGGGACTTGGCGAACGCGAACTGGCCGCCCTGGCCGGGGTGGCGGAGCGCAAGCGCTATGCCCGGGGCGAGGATCTTTTTTTCGCCGGGGAGCCGGCCCAGGGCTTTTTTTCCGTGGCCTCGGGCAAGGTGCGCATCTATCAGGTCTCGCTGGCCGGCAAGGAGCACATCCTGCACGTGTTCGGCCCGGGCGAGGTGTTCGCCGAGGTGGCCGCCTTTTCCGGCGGCGGCTATCCGGCCAGCGCCCAGGCCTTGGAGGAGACGACCTGCCTGTTTTTTCCGCGCGACCGGTTTCGCCGGCTGATCGCGGCCGAGCCCGATCTGGCCATGAACATGCTGGGGCTGCTGTCGCTGCGGTTGCGCCAGCTGGTGAAAAAGACCGAGGACCTGAGCCTTCGCGAGGTGCCGGCCCGGCTGGCCGCCTATCTGCTCCTGCTGCGGGCCCAAAGCAAAAAGCGCCGCCTGACCCTGGATCTGCCCAAGGGACAGTTGGCCGCCTATCTCGGCACCATTCCGGAAACGCTGTCCCGGGTGCTGCGCCGCCTGGGCGACGAGGGCATCATCGCCGTTTCCGGCAACAGTTTCGAAATTCTCGATCCCGTCCGCCTCGAAGCGCAGGCCGGGGTCGTCCCGTCCGATCCCGCCGCCTTTCCCGGCGGTGGCCACGCGTCCTGACCCGGCGGCCGATCCCCTCCGGCTCAGGCCGGTTCCGGCGGCTTTTTTTCGTCCACGGCCACGCGGTTGCGGCCGGCGTTTTTGGCCCGGTACAGGGCGGCGTCCACCCGGTCCATGAGGGCTTCCACGGATTCGCCGGGTTGGGCCTGGGCCACGCCCAGGCTGATGGTGCCGGGGATGTTTCCCGGAAAGGGACTGCCGGCCACCAGCGCACGCAGCTTCTCGGCCATGATGACGGCCTGGGCCAGCCCGGTGTGCGGCGCGGCCAGCACGAATTCCTCGCCGCCGTAACGAAACAGCCAGTCGGTCTTGCGCACGGCCCCGCGCACGCGCCCGGTCAGTTCGCGCAACATGGCGTCCCCGGCGGGATGGCCGTGGGTGTCGTTGACCCGCTTGAAATGGTCGATGTCGAACATGATGACGGAAAGCGGGATGGTGTAGCGGGCCACGCGGTTCATCTCGTGGTCCATGACCTCGTTGAACTTGAGCCGGTTGTAGGCCCCGGTCAGCTGGTCGGTGACGGCCAGGGCCTCCAGGGCCGTGTTGGCCTGTTCCAGGCGCAGGCGGTCGGCGCAGATGCGGCTGACCATGGGCCGCAGGATGAAGATGCCGATGGCCGTGAGCAGGACCAGCATGGAGACCAGGGTGGCGGCCTCCAGCCGGCGCAGCAGGGTCAGGCGGGAAACGGCCTGGCGCTGATAGGCCTGGACCACGGCGTTGAGGTCGCGCAGCAGGTCGCTTTCGCCAAAGGCCAGGACATTGACGAAATTGGGGTCGGACAGGGCCGGCCGGGCGCTCTCGGTGCGGTAGAATTCCTGGGTGCTGCGGATGAAAAAGCGCATCCTGGCGTCGAGATTATCCGGCGCTTTGAAGTAGATGGCCATCAGCTCCGGCGACTGGGAGGCAAAGGAGTCCGGGTCGCGCAGGTCGGCCAGCAACCGGGCGTGGTTTTCCTCCAGGGCCTCCACGGCGCGGCGCAGGTGGGCCTTGATGTCGCGGCGGGTCTCGTCTTCGTCGGCCGCGGCCAAAAGCAGGCACTGGGCCAGCACCCGCTGGGTGAGCAGTCGCTGGGTGCCGCTGATGGCGGTGATCCTGGCCGAACGGTCGATGGTGCCCATGACGTGCCGGAATACGGCGTAGGTGAGCACGGCCAGGATCGCGATCAGGGAAAGGGCGGCCGTATAACGCAGGGTCAGGCTGCGCTTGTAGCCGCAATGGGCGGGCGTGGTCTGGACCGTGGCCTGGGGCATCCCCTTTGCTGTAGGCCAGCTGTGCCCAAGAGGCAAGGTGTTGCCGCGGTTGGAGGGGGGGATGCCTCCGGCGGGGGGGGGGGGGGGGGGG
>JAFABC010000089.1 GCA_023426275.1 Pseudomonadota bacterium
GCGCGGCCCGAAAAATAAGCACAAAAAAAGGGCGTTCCCCGTCAAAGGGAACGCCCGAGAAAACACTCTGGTACCGGGAGGGGGACTCGAACCCCCAAGGCCTTGCGACCGGTGGATTTTGAGTCCACTGCGTCTACCAATTCCGCCATCCCGGCCTGGAACGGGAAAACTAGGCGATAACCACCTCTCCTGTCAATATCTTGTGCGACTTGTGCCCGACAAGCGGAACTGATAGCCCTCCCCTGCCCCGGACGCGGGCAAGGAGCTTGCATGATGCTCATCGGTCCCTTGGTCAATGGCGCGGCCATTGTCGCCGGCGGTCTCGTCGGGTTGCTGCTCCACGGCCGGTTTCCCGACCGCGTGCGCGTGATCATGTTTCAGGCCCTCGGCCTGTCCGTCCTGCTCATCGGACTCAAGATGGCCCTGACCGGCAATGCCCCGCTGCTCGTCGTCATCAGCCTGCTGGCCGGAGCCGTTGCCGGCGAAACCATGGACATCGAACGCTTCATGGCCCGCATCGGCGACGGCGTGAAGGCGCGGCTGAGCTCCGACAACGCCCTTTTTACCGAAGGGCTCGTCAACGCCTCGGTCATTTTCTGCACCGGCTCCATGGCCATCATCGGTTCCTTTGACGAGGCCCTTCGCGCCGACCACACGCTCCTTTTCGCCAAGGCGGCCCTGGACGGCTCCATTGCCCTGATCTTCGCCACCACCCATGGCGCGGGCGTGCTGCTGTCGTTTGTCCCGGTAGTCCTCTACGAAGGCCTGCTCGTGCTTTTGGGCGCGGCCACCCAGGGCGTTTTCACGCCGGACCGGTTCACCCAGCTGACCGCCGTGGGCGGGCTGCTCATCGTGGCCATCGGCCTCAACCTGCTTGGCCTGCTCAAGATCAAGGTGGCCAACCTGCTGCCGGCCCTGCCCCTGGCCGTGCTCCTGGCGCCGCTTTTCGCCTAATCCCCGGGCGGACAACCGGCCGGCTGCCGGCCGCGCTCTTTCCCAATTTCTTTACGCGGTTTCCGTTTTGCCGTAGACCAGCTTGCGCCATGCATGAACTTTCCATCGCCCAAAGCCTGCTTTCCCTGATCGAGGAGGAAATGGCCAAGCGCGGCTTGGAAACCCTCCTGACGGTCAAGATCAAGCACGGTCGCCTGTCCGCCATCGTGCCCGAAGCCCTGGAGATGGCCTTTACCGCCTTGACCATGGAGACCCGGCTGGCCGACGCCAAGCTGATCCTGGAAGAAACGCCGGTGGTGCTGCGCTGCCGGGCCTGCGGCCGGGAATTCTCCCCCGAGGGCGCCGCGCCGTTCGCGCCGTGTCCGGCCTGTGGCGAGGAACTCGGTCACACCGTCGTCTCCGGTCGCGAACTCTATATCGAATATCTCGAACTCGAATAACGGAGGGCCGCCATGCAGATTCCCGTGGTGCGCAACATCCTTGAGGCCAATGCCCGCATTGCCGCCGAACTCAAGGAGTATTTCGCGCAAAAAGGCATTCTCGTTCTCAACCTCATGAGCTCCCCCGGCGCGGGCAAAACCACGGTGCTGGAGCGGACCTTGCGCGAACTGGCCCCGGAATTTTCCATGGCCGTGGTCGAGGGCGATCTGCAAACCGACAACGACGCCCGCCGCGTGGCCGCCACCGGCGCGCAGGCCGTGCAGATCAACACCGAGGGCGGCTGCCACCTGACCAGCTCCCAGGTCCAGGAAGCGGTCAAAAGCCTCAACCTCGACGGCCTGGACATCCTTTTCATCGAAAACGTGGGCAATTTGGTCTGCCCGGCCGAATTCGACGTGGGCGAGGATTTCAAAGTCACGCTCCTTAGCGTCACCGAAGGCGACGACAAGCCGGAGAAATATCCGCTGATGTTCAACATCTCCGCCGCCTTGCTCCTCAACAAGATCGACCTGCTGCCCCATGTGGACTTCGACCTGGAGCGGGCCAGCCGCCATGCCCGGGTCCTGAACGAGTGCATCGAAATCTTTCCGGTCTCGGCCAGAAGCGGCGAGGGCCTCGACGCCTGGTACGACTGGCTGCGGACCCGCGTGCGCGAGAAAAAAACGCCTGCCGCCTGATCGCTCCCCTTTTTTGCCCTGACAGGGCCGCCCGCGTCGCCGGCCAGGCGCGCGGGCGGCCCGGCCGCCTCCTTTCGCTTCGCTCCCCCTGTTTCAATTGTGCGGACACAGCCTTCCCCCGTTGTTTCATTTTTTTAAAAACGCATACGACCGGGCTCGCCGCGCGCATCCCATGCGTTCCGAAAAACGGCCGAACAGGCGGCACGGACGGCCGTTGTCTCCCTGGTATGAATCTTGATTACCATGTGGTCGAATATCATTTGCACGCCGACAGGGAGAAGGACATGGATGCGCTTTTTCGCAAGCTGCTCATTGCGCTTGGCTTCACCTGCCTGATTCTGGCCGCCACGACCGGCTGGGTCATGGCCCAAAGCCTGACGACGGCCGGGACGTTCAATTTCGAGCCCCGGTTTAGCGCCTACGGCACCACCAACGACCGCGTGAATTCGATCTACACCTACGGCGGCGCGCTGACCTACTACGTCTTCGACAATGTGGCCGTGGAAGCGGAAGGCATGGGCGTCTACGTGGACCAGAACAAGCGCTTCGAGACGGTCACCGGCATCGGCAGCAAGTCGTCGCCGGCAAGCGGGATCGGCGCGGGCGTCAACGCCCGCTGGCACTTCGTGGCCACCGGTCCGGCCACCATTTTCATCGGCGGCGGCTTCGGCGGCCTGTGGGCCGATACCAAGGTGCCCTACAACGGATTCGAAAACAGCCTGACCGAAAACGGCGAACTCGGCGCGACCTACGCCCTGACCCAACAGCTCAGCTTCAAGGGATCGGTCAAGTACCTGCACATCGGTCAATTCAACGAACAAGGCGTCGACGCCTTCGGCGGCACGCTGGGTCTGACGGTCAGCTTCTAAGGGCATCGCGCCCGCGAAACCGGCCCTTTCGCGGGTGATTCCGGCTTCAACGCTCTTTTCCCGCCGCCGGTTCGGGAAACCATCCGGACGACGGCGGACAGCGACTGCCCGTCACGACCACCCCTGCCGGCCGCTTTGACAAGCGGCCGGCTTTTTTTCAGGCCGACGCCGCCGACCGGACCGCCCCCTTTTCATTTCGCCCGGACGTCCTTATAGTTGCAACCGCCAAAGCCGATAGGACGGATATGAGCAAAATACTGGATCAGGACGAGGTCGATGCCCTGCTGCGCGGCCTTTCCGGCGGCGAAATCGAAGCCGAGACCGACATCCTGGAGGACGACTCCGGGGTGGTGGTCTTCGACCTGTCCAACCAGGACCGCATCATCCGGGGCCGGATGCCGGTTCTGGAGATCATCAACGACCGCTTCGCCCGGCTGGCCTCCAACGCCATGGCCAACGCCATGCGCAAGCGCGCCGACGTCAACCCCATCTCCATCGACATGTCCAAGTTCGGGGACTTCATGCGGTCCCTGCCCGTGCCGACCTCCATCAACATTTTCAAACTCGACCCCCTGCGCGGCAACGCCATCCTGGTGGTGGACTCGCGGCTGGTCTTCGCCATGGTGGAGAGCTTTTTCGGCGGGGCCGGCTCCCAGCCCAAAATCGAGGGTCGGGATTTCACCCCCATCGAACAGGCCATCATCAACCGCGTGGTGCGCATCGCCCTGGAAAACCTGGAGGAATCCTGGCAACCGGTCCACGAGGTCCACATCGAACTCGTGCGCAGCGAGGTCAACCCCCAGTTCGCGGCCATCGTGCCGCCAAGCGACGTGGTCATCGTGGTCACTTTCGAGGTGGAGCTGGAAAACGCCATCGGCTCGCTGATCATCTGCCTGCCCTACGCCACCATCGAGCCCATCCGCACCAAGCTCTACGCCTCCTTCCAGACCGAGCGCCTGGAAGTGGACCATGCCTGGATAGCCCGGTTCAAGGAGCGCCTCATGGAGACGCCGGTGGAAATGGTGGTCCGCTTCGGCAACGCGCAGATCACCGGCCGCCAGCTCATGTCGCTCAAACCCGGGGACATCATCATGCTCGACAACGATGTCGACGCCCTGCTCGAAGCCGAGGTCCAGGGCGTGCGCAAATTCCGCGGCATCCCCGGGCTGGTCAAATCCAACAAGGCCTTCCAGGTGGTCAAGGAAGAGGATATCCACTTCGAATAAACCGTGCGTCCTCTTTCCCCTGCCCGGTAGTGTACGCGCCACCCTCCCGTGTTTTCGCCAAAACCGATCACTGCCCATCGCGGGCAACTTTTTTGCAACCAACTTATTCCATGGAACAAATCCGGGGAAAGCCTCAAAAAGGTCATGGCCAACCGGATTGGGCCGTGATAGTGGCCAAGGCCGTGCAAGCCCCGCTTCCCATACCCATACAGGCCCAGCCCGACGACACCACCTGCGGGCCGACCTGCCTGGAAGCCATTTACCGGTATTACGGCGATATCGTGCCGCTTTCCGCAGTCATTGCCGAAACGCCCACGCTGCCCGGCGGCGGCACCCTGGCCGCCCTGCTCGGCTGCCACGCCCTGTCCCGGGGCTACGCCGCCCGGCTGTACACCTTCGATCTCAGCGTCTTCGACATCACCTGGTTCGGTGACCGCAATCCGGCCGTGCTGGCCGAGAAACTGCGCCAGCAACGCCGGATCAAACGCGGCTCGCGGATCGGGACCGTCACCGAAGCCTCGCTGCGGTTTCTGGAGCTTGGCGGGGAAATCCGCTTCGAGGACCTCACGGCCGGACTCATCCGGGCCATCCTCAAGCGCGATCGCCCCATCCTGGCCGGCCTGTCGGCCACCTACCTGTACCGCACCGCCCGGGAACGCGACGACGACGGCCAGATGATCTTCGACGATCTGCGCGGCGAGCCCTCCGGCCACTTCGTCGTCATCAGCGGCTACGATTCCACCCGGCGGGCCACCATGATCGCCGACCCCCTGCTGCCGAACCCCTTAAGCGACAGCCAGTATTACGAAGTGACCCTGAACCATCTCGTGTGCGCCGTCATGCTCGGCATCATCACCCGGGACGCCAACCTGCTCGTGCTTTCACCCGGCAAAAAAAGCCGTTCCGCAGGACGGCGAAGGAGCCTTTGATCGTGTCCGTTCTGGTGGTCATCGAAAACCCCGAAGATTGTTCCCTGGTATTTTCCGGCGTGGAGCCGGTCGCGGCCCGGTCCTACCTGACCGACGACCGGTTCACCGGTTTGCGCGGGGTCAAGATCATCAACATCTGCCGTTCCTACCGCTATCAGTCCATGGGCTACTACGTGTCCCTGCTGGCCGAGGCCCGGGGGCACAAGCCCGTGCCCTCCATCACGGCCATCCAGGACATGAAATCGCTTGGCATCATCCGTCTGGCCTCCGACGAGCTGGAAGCGGTGATGGGCAAGGCCCTGGCCGATCGCGAACATGAAAAAATAAGTTTTTGCGCCTATTTCGGAAAAACCCCCGAAAAGGGGTTGGAGCAGCTGGCCTCGCGGCTGTTCAAACTCTTTCCCGCGCCGTTTCTGCGGGCCGACCTGACCTTTCAACACGGCTGGCAGCTCCAAAACGTCTCCCCCCTGTCGGTCCGGGACATCCCGCCCGAGGAGCGCGATTTCGCCGAGGCCGTGTCCTCGGAATACTTTGCCGGCAAAAAGCTCATCATCCCCAAACGCCCGGTCTCCCGCTACGATCTGGCCATTCTCCACGACCCCGAGGAGGAACGCCCTCCTTCGGACGCCCGGGCCATCAAGCGGTTCGCCAAGGCGGCCGAGGCGCTCGGCGTCGGGGTGGAGCTCATCACCCGGGAGGACTCCAACCGGCTGTCGGAATTCGATGCCCTCTTTATTCGCGAAACCACCAACGTCGACCACCACACCTACCGCATGGCCCGCAAGGCCGTAGCCGAAGGGCTCGTGGTCATCGACGATCCCGAATCCATCCTGCGCTGCTCCAACAAGGTCTATCTGGCCGAGCTGCTTTCCCGCCACAAAATCCCGGCCCCGAAAACCGTCATCGCCCATTCCAAGAACATCGACCACATCCTGGAAGAACTGTCCCTGCCGTTGGTGCTCAAGCAGCCCGACAGCGCCTTTTCCCAGGGCGTGGTGCTCGTGCGCGAATCCGACGCCGTGTTCGAGGAAGCCCGGCGGCTGCTGTCCAAGTCCGACCTCGTCATCGCCCAGGAGTACCTGCCGTCGGATTTCGACTGGCGCATCGGCGTGCTGGACCGGCGGCCGCTTTTCGCCTGCAAATATTTCATGGCCTCAGGGCACTGGCAGATTTTGCGCAAGGGCAAAAGCGGTCGGGACATTTACGGCCGCGTCGAGACGCTGCCCGTGGCCAGGGTGCCCAAGAAAGTCATCACCACGGCCCTGCGGGCCGCCGACGCCATCGGCGACGGCCTCTACGGCGTCGATCTCAAGCAGGTCGGCGACAAGGTCCGCGTCATCGAAGTCAACGACAATCCCAACATCGACGCCGGCTACGAAGACGAGGTCCTCCAGGACGAACTCTACCTGCGCGTGGTGGAGGTCTTTCTCAAGCGCATCGAACGCCGCAACACCGGGAGCCTAAGCATATGAGTCTGCCCAGACCGCTTTTTTCGGCCTACGGCATCGAAATCGAATACATGATCGTCAACCGGGAGACGCTGGCCGTCCTGCCCGTGGCCGACAAGCTGCTGGCGGCCGCGTCGGGTCGGGAAGGGGCCAGCGACGTCGAACAGGGGCCGATCACCTGGTCCAACGAGCTGGTCAACCACGTGCTGGAAATGAAGGTGTCCGAACCGGCCCCGAGTCTGTCCGGGCTGGCCGCCCTTTTCGCCGAAAACGTGAACCGGGCCAACGCCCTGCTGGAGCCCCTGGGCGGCCGGCTCATGCCCACGGGGGCGCATCCCTTCATGGACCCGTTGCGGGAGACCGTGCTGTGGCCCCACGCCTACAGCGACGTCTACAAGGCCTTTGACGCGGCGTTTGACTGCAAGGGGCATGGCTGGGCCAACCTGCAAAGCCTGCACCTGAACCTGCCCTTTCACGGCGACGAGGAGTTCGGCCGCCTGCACGCCGCCATCCGCGTGCTGCTGCCCATCATGCCGGCCCTGGCCGCCTCCACGCCGCTGCTCGACGGCGTCCACGACGGCTATCTCGACGCCCGGATGCGGGAATACGCCCACAACGCCGCCCGGGTGCCCTCGGTCATGGGGCAGGTCATTCCCGAGGCGGTCTTCACCGAACAGGAATACCGCGACCGCATTCTGGCCCCCATGTACCGCGACATCGCTCCCCTCGATCCGGCCGGCGTACTCCAGGACGAATTCCTGAACGCCCGGGGGGCCATCGCCCGTTTCGAGCGCTCCACCATCGAAATCCGGGTCCTCGACACCCAGGAATGCCCGGCCGCCGATCTGGCCCTGGCCGGCGTGGTGACGGCCGCCCTCAAGGGGCTCGTGTCGGAGCGCTGGTCCACCTACGAGGAACAACGGGCCTGGGACACCCGGGCGCTGGCGGCCATTTTTTCCAAGACCATCCAGAGCGCCGGCCGCACGGTCGTGCCCGAGGAATACGCGCGGCTTTTCGGCGTGTACGCCCCGTCGAACATCCCGGCCCGCGTCATCTGGCGGCGGCTGGCCCACAGCTCGCTGCCGGCCATGGAATACGATCCGGACTGGGACAAGCCCCTGTCCGTGCTGGTGGACCAGTCCAGTCTGGCCCGGCGCATCCTGGCCGCCCTGGACAGCGACTACCGGCCCCAGCACATCCGCATGGTCTACGAACAACTCTGCGACTGTTTAAGCCGCAACGAGCCCTTCAATGTCGGACTCCTGGGCGCCGCTTATTACCTGTGAGCACGGCGGTAACGCCGTGCCGGAGGCCTACCGGACGCTCTTTCGCGGCCGGAAGGATCTGCTCGCCTCGCACCGGGGCTTCGATCCCGGCGCGCTTTTTACGGCCGAGATGCTTTCCGGCAGGCTCGACGCGCCACTTTTCGCGGCGAACATCACCCGGCTGCTGGTCGATCTCAACCGCTCCCCCGGCCATCCCCGGCTGTTTTCGGAGGTGACGCGACCACTGTCCCCGAAGACCCGCCAGGACATCCTCGCCGCGTTTTACCATCCCCACCGCGAGGCCGTGACCGCCGCCGTGTCGGATCTCCTTTCACGCGGCCACCGCGTGGTCCACGTGGCCAGCCACAGCTTCACCCCGATCCTCGACAGCGTCGAGCGCCACGGCGACATCGGCCTGCTCTACGACCCGGAACGACCGGACGAAAGGGCCCTGTGCCTTGCCTGGCAACGGGAACTGCTTCGGGAGGAGCCCACCCTGGTCGTGCGGCGCAACTATCCCTACAAAGGGGTGGCCGACGGACTGGTCACGGCCTTGCGCCACCGCTTCGGGGAACGCTACCTGGGCGTGGAACTCGAGGTGAACCAACGCTTCGTCGCAAGCGGCCGCCAGGACCTGGAACGCGTCAGCGATCTGCTCACCCGGGCCCTGGCCTTTGTGCTGGAGCAGGCCCTGGCCGGCACGCTGTAAGGCGAAAAATCCGCAAATCCCCGGCTCAGACGTCGCCGCGCGCGCGAAAAAGCGTCACGCCCCGGCGTTCCCGCACGACCTCGAAACACTGGCGCAAAAGCGGCAGATAGGGGCTTTCACCGGCGGGATCGCCGTTTATGGTCGCCACCGTCAGCCGCGGCTCCGGCAATACCCGCCGGCACAAGGCGTTTTGCAGCGGCGCCAGCGCGGCCGACAACCGGGCGTCGTCCGGGGAAAGCACCGTGTCGATGCGCCCGCCTCCGGCCTGCACGGCCAGCACGGCCCGGGCGCCGATGAACGCGGCGGCGCAGCCGGCCGCCCGGCGCGGCAGGGCCACGCCATCGTCGGTCGGTCCCGCGCTCCACACGGCCACCGGATCGCGACCGGCGCACCACCAGGATTCGTCGCCATCCAGCCCCTCGGTGAAAAGCCGCACGGCCCGGGGGCTGGCGAACTGCGGTCCGGACAAACCGGCAAAAAACTCACCCGAGACGACCTCGCCCGAAAGCTCCATGCGCCGAAGCGCCCGAAAGACGCCCGGCCAGGCAAACACAGCCGCCTCCCGGGCCAGCACCTCCCGGCACAGGACGCCGTAGCGCAAAAGCAGCAGCCGGGCCCGGTCCATGGCCAACTCCTCGCGTTCCATGGCATCGGCCGGGGGCGGCGGCACCCGGGGGGCACGCCAGGTTCCGGCGGTGGGCAGGCTGGCGGCGAAACGGGCCGGGCGGGTGCGCCGCATGACCCGCCGGCCGCCGCGCCCGGCCTCGTAAAAGGCGGCTTCGGGCGTAAAATCCGTGGCCACGCCGCGCCGCAGTACGGCCAGGGTATCGCAGGCCGCCTCACCCTTCCAGGCCGCCGCCCACAACCGCTCGGACAGTTCGGACGGGGACGCGCCCGTGATTTCGAGCAGGCTGGTGAAATCGTAGCCGGCCCGGGGATCGGGAAACAGCGCCCCCGCGCCCTTTGGAGATGAAAAGCCGGCCAGATCAAGGTCTTCCGGGCGGGCGAACAGCACCTTTTTCGCGCCGGCCCCGAACCAGGACAGCCCGGTCGCGGCCACGGCCGTATCGAGCCAGGCCGGATCGTAGGCCACGGCACGGGCCGGCAGGATGTCCGTTTCCCAGGCCTTGGCCGGAAGCGGCAGACAGGCCAGCCGTTCCAGCCGCCCGGCCAGAGCGTCGGCGTCGGCGGCCGGGCGGGTAAGTCCCTGCCAGCGGGCCAGAAAATACGGGAACCGGTCCGCCGGCTGGGCGGCCAGGGACGGACGCCGGGCGGCCCGGGCCAGACGCAGCAGGGTTTCGTAATTGGCCGCGTCGCACCAGAGCGTTTCCGCCGTTTCGGCCACAAGCGCCCCGGACACCCAGCGCCCGGTTGTGGCCATGTCTTCGGCCACGGCCCCGAGCGCCGCCGCGTCGAGACCCAGGATCGCGGCCAGACGCGGCAAGGGCGCGGGACCGAAAAAAGCCATCCATTCAAGCAGCAGGGCCTCGCGCGCGGCGGCCCTGTCCTCGGCGTTTCCCGATGGCGGCGGCTTGATCCGGCCCCCCGCTTCGATCGGCGCGGCCAGGGCCGGGTCGCCGTAAAGCGCCCAGGCGACCTCCCCGGCGCGCTCCAGGGCGACCACGCGGGGCTCCCCGCCATCCGGCGCGGCAATATGGGCCAGACGCGAAGCCAGGGCGGCAACGATCGCATCGGCGTCAAGCCCGTGATCCCGGACCATGGCCTCAAGCATGGCCCGCCACTGCCCTGCCCCGACCACCACCCGTTCCTTGAGCCATTCGAGCAGTTCCGCCGCGCCGGACGGGGCATAGCCGGGAAAAAGCCGCTGGCGCTTGGCCTCGAAGACCCGGACCACGGCTTCGGGCACGGCCGGCCGCGACGGCCCCTTGGCCACTTCGGCCACCAGATCGGGGCGCGCGCCGGTTGGCGCGGCGGCCGTGCCCGCGTCGGTCAGGTACATGTATTCGGTGATGTGCCGCCAGACGATATCGGCGGCAAAGGGGCTTTGCACCCGGGTGTGGACCACGCTGACGGCCACGGCCCCGGACCGCACGGCTTCCAGAAAGGCGCGCAGACCGTCCATGTCGAAGGCGTCGACCAAGCACGTGCGCCAGGCTTCGAGCACCATGGGAAAATCGCCCGAGCCGGCCACGGCGGCCAGGAGCTTTCGCGCCCGAAGCCGCGTGATCCAAAGGGGCTGGCGCTTGCCGAAGCCGTCGCGGGGCAAAAGCAGCGCCCGGCCGGCGGCCTCGCGAAAGGCCGCGCCGAAAACGCCCGAGCCCTCCAGCCGCTCCCGCAGCAGGGCGGGCGCGTCCTCCGGCGACACGGCCGTCAGCACCGCCTCGGGATCGATCTCCCCGGGCAGGGTCACGGCCACGCAATCGTTGCCGGCGTAGACCGGGGCGGATTCGCCGAGCCTGACGGCCAACGCGGCTTCCAGGGCCAGGGCCAGGGGCGCGGTCACGGCCAGCCCCAGGGGCGCGTGCAGGATCACCTGGCTGCCGGGCGCGCCGCCGGGGCCGGTGGCCGTCACCTCGACCACCAGATGGCGGGCATGGGGCAGGCCGGTCCCGGTGATGGCCTGCTGGCGGCGCAGATACTCGAGCAGCCCCGTGGCCGCCTCGGGATCGAGGCTGTAGGCCTGCGTCAGTTCACGCGGGAAATCCGGGTCCGCCAGCCGGGCGTCGGCCTCTTCCAGAAACCGGGCGAGCAAGCCGGAAAAGTGCCGGTCGCGGCCATGGGGATCGCTCAGCCAAAAGGGCGCGGGCACGCTGGCGGCCGGGGCGGGCGAGACGAACACGTCGGCGTCGGTGATGCGCTCGATGCGCCAGTTCTGCGCGCCAAAGGCAAAAACCTGCCCCAGTCGCGCCTCCCAGACAAAGACCTCGTCCAGTTCGCCCAGGCGCGATCCGCTGTCCTGGCGGCGCAGCGCGTAATAGCCCCGGTCGGCAATGACCCCGCCCGAGGCATACAGCCGCAACAGCGCGCCCTTGCGGGCGGCGACCGTGCCGTCCACGCCGTCGATGGCGAGCAGCGGCGAGACTTCGCGAATACGCGCCGCGCCGTAGCGGCCGGCCAACATGCCAAGCGTCAGGTCAAAGGCCGTGCGCGACAGGTCGCGATACGGCCAAGCCCGGCGCACGGCGTCAAAAAGCGCGTCCACCGGCCAGGATTCCACCCCGCACATGGCCACAAGGACCTGGGCCAGGACGTCCAGGGGGGCGCGCACCGGATGCACGGCTTCGATGTCCCGCGCCCTGGCCGCCCGGGCCATGACCGCCGCTTCCAGGAGTTCCTTTTCGGAGGTCGGCGCGAAAACGGCCCGGCTGGTCTCGCCCACCCGGTGGCCGCTGCGGCCGATGCGTTGCACGGCGGCACTGACCGTCGGCGGCGAGCCCACGAGCACCACCTCGTCCACCGCGCCAATGTCGATGCCGAGTTCCAGGGAGCTGGTGGCCACCACGGCCCGCAACTCCCCGGCCTTGAGGCGGGCTTCCACGGCATGGCGCAGCTCGCGGGAAAGCGATCCGTGGTGGGCGTAGGCCAGGGGTTCCGCCTGGTCGTCCCCATCATTAATAAGCCGGGCCAGCTTTTCGCACAGCTTGCGGCTGTTGACGAAAATCAGAGTGGAGCCGCCCGTCCGGATGCGTTCACGGAGTTTTTCGGCCAAAGCCCTGACCACGCCGCCGGCCTGTTCGTCCTGGGGCCAGGGGATGGGCAGCACCTGCGTTTGGATGGCCTTTTGCTCCGGGCTCGTCACCACGGTCACGGGCCGGGGGAGACTCTCCCCGGCCGCATCCGGGGCGGGGGCGAACCCGCCGACCATGGCCGCCACGGTGGCAAGCGGCGACACCGTGGCCGACAGGGCCACCCGCTGGAACTCGCCGGCCAGAAGCGCCAGCCGTTCCACGGTGGACAGCAAAAACACGCCGCGCTTGGTGCCGGCCACGGCATGAATTTCGTCCAGAATGCACAGCCGCACCTCGCCGAGCATCCCCCGGCCGCCCCGCGAACTGAGGAGCAAATTCAGGGACTCGGGCGTGGTGACGAGGATTTCCGGCGGATGGCGCAACATGCGCCGGCGCGCCTCGGCCGAGGTGTCGCCGCTGCGCGTTTCCACCCGGATGGGCGGCAGCGCGGAGCCTGTGGCCTCGAAGGCCCGGCGCAGTCCAGCTAACGGGACAAGCAGATTGGCGCGCACATCCGCGCCAAGCGCCTTGAGCGGCGAGACGTAGACCACCGACACCCGGCCGGTGGGCCAGACGCCCGTGGCCAGCCGATCCAGGGCGCACAAAAAGGCGGTCAGCGTCTTGCCCGACCCGGTCGGGGCCACGGCCAGCACATGCTCGCCAGC
>JAFABC010000090.1 GCA_023426275.1 Pseudomonadota bacterium
TGCCGGACGTGTTTGCGGCGATGCCCTGGAGCACGCCGGCGGTTTTCGCCCGCACCCGCGACGTCCTTGCCGCCGCCGGCCGGCGCGTGGCCCTCCTGCCGGCGCTGCCCGACTGCGACACCGCGGACGACCTGCGCCGGCTGGCCCGGCCGCCCTGGCGCGCCCGGCTGGCCGGCACGCCCTTCGGGGCGTTTCTGGCGCGGTGCCCCGGTGTTCCGTTTGACCATGACCCCGACAATCGTTTATCCCCGGAGTGAGAAGACAATGCAGGAGCGCGGGCGGGTCCGTCGCGGGACCGGCGTGCGCGTGGAGGCGGTGCGCCCTTGGGGGACATGCGCGGAGAATTGAACGCCAGGACGCTTGTGTCCTGCTTTTTGCGTTGCTACCTGGTGGGCGCCGCCTACAACACCCGGGGCCTCCAGCACGTGGGGCTGGCCTTCGCCATGGAGCCGGGACTGGTCGCCCTGTATCCCGATCCGGCCGAGCGCGACCGGGTCTTTTCGCGCTACCTCGACCTGTACAACACCCATTTTTTCTGGACGCCGCTGCTCGTCGGCCTGTTCCTGTCCCTGGAAGCCAAGATCGCCCAGGGCGCGGTGCCGGCGGAAATGCTTGACAATGTCAAGACCACGACGGCATTCACCCTGTCCGCCATCGGCGATACCTTTTTCTCGGCCAGCATCATGGGACTCTGGGGGCTTGCCGCCGCCTGCCTGCTGGCCACGGGCCATTACGTGGCCCTGGGCGTGTTGGCCGGCATGTTGTTCGTGGCGGCCCAGGTCTTCAAGGCCGTCACCTTTCGGGCCGGTTACCGGGAGGGGTTCCACGTGCTGCGGCGGTTGCGGCGCTGGGACCTCGTCAACCTCGGCCGCCGGGTCAAGGTGGTCAACGCGGTCCTTTTGACCTGCTTCTGGATAGCCGTGCACCCGCTCGGGGACGCACCGTCCCTGGCCGACGCGGCCCTGGTCGGGGTGCTGGCGCTCTGGGCCGCGACCCGGCCTTCGGTGTCGCGGGAGATCGCCCTGCTGGCCCTGGCCACCGGCTGGGTGCTGGCCCTGACCATGTGGCCCCTTTGAAAAAACAGGCGAATGTCCCGGCTTGCCGCCGGGCCACCCCCCGCCGACGCGGTGGAGAATGACGAACGATACCAATGACGCGGGCGCTGCGGCCCTGGAAGACGTCTCGGTCCGGGACGACGGGTTCGCGCTGCGGGTCCGGGTCCTCAACGACCAGGGACTCCATGCCCGGCCGGCGGCCCGGCTGGCCCAGGAAGCGCAGAAGTTCCCGTGTGATATCTCCCTGGTCCTTGGCGAGGAGGTCGTGGACGCCAAAAGCATCCTCGACATCCTGACCCTGGCGGCCGGAAACGGCACCGAGCTGGAATTGCGGGCCTCCGGGCCCCAGGCGCGCGACGCCCTGGCCCATCTCGGCACCCTTATCCGCAACCGGTTCCGGTGACGGGCCATGCGGCCCGCGTCCCCAACGTGCGTGCGCCGACGCGCCTTGGACCGCCATTCGCGGTCCGGGCGGGTCTAAGGATCGATCCCGATATGGAAACCCTGCAAGGCATCCCCGTTTCGGCCGGTATTTCCATCGGACGGGCTTTTTTCCTCAATCGTTCCGGCGTGGGCCCGCTGCCGCGCCAGACCCTGGCCGAGGCCCTGGCCCCGGCCGAGATGGGCCGTCTGGAACGGGCCTTCGAGCAGTGCCGCCTGGAGATCGAACAGGCCAAGGCGCGCATTCCGGCAGAATTGCAGGAACATACGCTCATCCTCGATTCGCACCTGATGATTCTCAAGGACCCCAAGCTGGCGGGGGCGGCCAAAAAATACATCCAGAAACTGCGCATCAACGCCGAATGGGCCCTGGACAAGGCCGTCGACGATCTGGAAAAGGCCTTCGCCGCCCTGGACGATCCCTATTTTCGCGACCGCATCCAGGACGTGCGGGCCGTGGCCGGCCGCGTGCAGGCCAGGCTCGCCGGCCAGTCCGGCGAGATCAAGGCCATCGAGAACCGGGTGGTGCTCATGGCCCACGACATTTCCCCGGCCGACACCGCCACCCTGCAGACCGACAAGATCATGGCCCTGGTCACCGTCCAGGGCGGCAAGACCTCGCATACCGGCATCCTGGCCCGGACGCTCGGCATCCCGGCCGTGGTCGGCGTGACGGAGCTCGAAGGGGCCGTGCGCGACGGCGATCTGGTGGTGGTCGACGGGTTGCGGGGCGTGGTGGTGCTGTCTCCGGCCGAGGAGGAGCTTGGGCGGCTGTCCGACCTCAAGTATCAGTTCGAGGCCTATCAGGCCGGCATCATGCGCGGCTGCCACCTGCCCGGCGAGACCATCGACGGCTACCGGATCAAGGTCAAGGCCAACATCGAGATGCTCGACGAGGTGCCCACCGTGGTCAACAACGGCGGGGAGGGCATCGGGCTGTTCCGCACCGAATATTCCTACATGAACCGGGCCAAGCTCCCCACCGAGGACGAGCTGTACGAGGAATACCTCGATCTGGCCTCCATCATGTCGCCGCGGCGCGTGACGCTGCGCACCCTGGACGCCGGGGCCGACAAGTTCGTCTCCACCCTGGGGGCGCTCGACGAGCGCAATCCCGCCCTGGGCCTGCGGGCCATCCGGCTGTGCATGCGCAACCGGCCCATCTTCAAGACCCAGCTGCGGGCCATCCTGCGGGCCTCGGTCGCCGGCAACATCTCGGTCATGTTCCCCATGATCTCCGGGCTGCGGGAAATCCGGGAGGCCAAGGCGCTGCTGGCCGAGGCCAAGCTGGAGCTGTGCCAGGAAGGGCACCGTTTCGAGGCGGAGATGCCCATCGGCATCATGATGGAGCTGCCCTCGGCCGTGATGATCGCCGAGATCCTGGCCCGGGAAGTGGATTTTTTCAGTATCGGCACCAACGATCTCATCCAGTATTCCCTGGGCATCGACCGCACCAACCGCTATGTCTCGCACATGTACCAGCCGTTGCATCCGGCGGTGGTGCGCAGCATCAAGCACGTGGTCGACGCGGCCCATCAGGCCGGCATCGAGGTGAGCCTGTGCGGCGAGATGGCTTCCGACCCGTTTTGCGTGCCCATTCTCATGGGCATGCAGATCGACGGCATCAGCCTGACGCCCCAGGCCATTCCCGGCATCAAGCGCATCATCCGCCAGGCCACCATGGACGATTGCAAAAAACTGCTTAAGTTGGTGCTGGAAAGTCCGTCGGTCAGCCGCACCAACGCCCTGGTCCAGGAAACGATCTTCCGGCAGTTTCCCGACGAACTCATGTTTTATTCCTCCCTGCTCGACCGCGAGGAAACCCAGGCCCATTGACCGGCCGGGACGCCAACCCCATGGCGGACGGGCCGGCGTCGGGAAAAGGCCGCCCGATTGTCGCCTCGCCGCCCAAAGGATGTCATGACAGCCAAGGAATCGGGCGAGAAACTCATCGCCCAGAATAAAAAAGCCCGCCACCTCTATGAATTTCTGGAAAAATACGAGGCCGGCATGGTGCTTACCGGCTCCGAGGTCAAATCGCTTCGGGCCGGGCGCGTCAGTTTCAAGGACGGCTACGTCAAGCTGGCCGGCGATGAGGCCTTTTTGACGGGCGTGCACATCGCGCCGTATGAAAACGCCGGGTACGCCGGGCATGAGCCCGAGCGGTCCCGAAAACTGCTGTTGCACGCCGCCGAGATCCACCTGCTTCAGGCCAAGGTCGAACAGAAGGGTCTGACGGTGGTGCCGGTGCGGATGTATTTCAAAAACGGCCGGGCCAAGGTGGAAATCGCCCTGGCGCGCGGCAAGAAGGTTTTCGACCGCCGCGACGACCTGAAAAACCGCGACCTCGACCGCGACGCGGCCCGGGAGCTGGCCGGGCGCTAGGGCCGGGCCGGCAACCTGTCCGTATCCGGCCGCCGGCTCCGGGGCCGGGGCGGTCGAGGCGAAGTGACGCGTATGACGCAATCCCCCCATTTGAGCCAGGCCGCCCGCCGGTTTCTGGAAGGGCTGTTTCCCGGCGACGCCGCTGTTTTTTCTCCCGAGGAAACCTTTGTCTACGGCACCGACGCCTCGCGCCGGTTCGCCCCGGCCTGGGCGGCGGTGCGGCCCGAACGGGCCGAACAGGTCCGCGAGCTGCTGGCCTTTGCCCAGACCGAGGGCCTTCCCATCCTGCCGCGCGGCCGGGCCACCAACACCGTGGGCGACTGCGTGCCCGTGGCCGGCGGCATCGTCGTTTCCACCGCCCGGCTCAACCGGATTGTCGAGATCGACCCCGAGGACTTCGTGGCCGTGGTCGAGCCCGGTGTGGTCACGGGCGACCTCCAGGCCGAACTCGCGGCCAGAGGGCTTTTTTACGCGCCCGACCCGGCCAGCGTGCGGTTTTCCACCGTGGGCGGCAACGCCTCCACCTGCGCCGGCGGGATGCGGGCCGTCAAATACGGCGTCACCCGCGACCACATCCTCGGCATCGAGGCCGTGCTGCCCGGCGGGAAAATGATCCAGGCCGGCGGACGCACCCACAAAAACGTGGTCGGCCTCGACCTCACCCGGCTGCTGGTCGGCTCCGAAGGCACGCTGGCCTTTTTCACCAGGCTCACTCTCAAGCTGCTGCCCAAGCCGGCGGCCACGGCCACCCTGGCCCTGGCCTATCCGTCCGTGGACGCCGCCCTGACCGCCGCCGGCGACGTGTTCCGGGCCGGGCTTTTGCCCGTGGCCATGGAGTTCCTTGGCCGGGAGGCCATGGACGCGGTGGCGGCCATAAACGCCGTGCCCTGGCCGGATGACGCCGGGGCGGCGCTCTTTTTACGGGTGGACGGCTCGCCCGAGGCCGTGGCCGCCGATGCGCAGCTGTTGGCCCGGGCCGCGGCCGGGGCCGGCCCGGTCTGGAGCGAGCGGGCCACGACCCCCGAGGCCGAGGAGGCCCTGTGGGAGCTGCGCCGGCTGCTCAACCCCGCCTCCTTCAAGGCCGCGCCGGACAAGATCAGCGACGACGTGACCGTGCCGCGCGGCCGGTTGCGCCAGGCCGCCGCCGGCATCCGGGCCATCGGCGAGGAGCAGGGCGTGCGCATCCTGCTTTTCGGCCACATCGGCGACGGCAATCTGCACGTCAACATCATGTACGACGCCGCCTGCGAGGACGAGCGCGAGCGGGCGCACACCGCCCGGGAACGCATCCTGGCCCTTTGCCTCGAACTGCGCGGCACGCTGTCCGGCGAGCACGGCGTGGGGCTGGCCAAGCTGCCGTTTCTCGACCGGCAGCTCGGTCCCGACGAGCGGGAGCTGTTGCGCCGCCTCAAGGCCGTTTTCGATCCCGCCGGCATCATGAACCCGCAAAAGGCGTATTGACCGTGTCCCAGGAACTGACCCCCGTCCATTGTCTGCACGGCCAGGGCCGCCGCCCGGAATGCATCCTGTGCGGCCGGTGCCTGTCCGTTTGTCCGCTCTTTGCCGCCACGGGCCGCGAGGAGCTTTCGCCGCGCGCCAAATTTTTCCTGGCCCGGGCCGTGGCCGAGGGCCGGGCCGATCTGTCCAAGAAGGCCGCCGACCTCCTGACCACCATCTGCCTGTCCTGCGGCAAGTGCGAAGGCGTCTGCCCGCTGGGGCTGTGCGGCCCGGACCTCGTGTCCGAACTGCGCGCCTCCCATCCGGGTTTCGCCGGGTTCCTCTGGAAACTGTGGATCGAGCAGGCCGGCCTCATGTGGCCGCTGGCCCGGTCGCTGTCCAGGCTGTTGCCCGGCAACATCCCCATCGACGCCGTGGCCAAGGCCAAAAACGCCATCGAGGCCATGGGCACGGGCCGCGCGCCCGCGCCGTGGCTGTTCGCCGAACGCTACGACCAGCGCCATGCCGGCACCAAGGCCGTGCTGTTTGCCGGCTGCGTGGCCGAGCACGCCAATCCGGGCTGGAAAAAAGCGGCCGTCCGCGTCCTGGAGGGCCTTGGCATCGAGGTGCTGCCCGACCCGGGATTCACCTGCTGCGGCTGCACCCTCGGCCACTCCGGCGCGCCCGAGGCCCAGGCCGCCATGCAGGACCAGAACATCGAGGCCTGGCGCAGCGCCGGCCGGCCCATGATGGTCACCTTTTGCGCCACCTGCCGTTGCGGGCTGCGGGCCTACGCCCGCAAGGACCTGGGGCTCACCGTTCCCGAGATCGGCCTGTGGCGCGACAACCTCGTTGCCCTGGCCGAACTCATGGGCGACACGACCTTCCGCCTGGGCGAGGACGCGCCGGCGGCCGTGCGCTACCACCGTCCCTGCCACGGCGCGGGCGGCAACCAGGACCTGAGCTTTTTGCGCCGGGCCATGGGGAAGCGACTGGTCTTCAACGAAGAGGAAACCCCGTGCTGCGGCTTCGGCGGCCTGACCAAGCTCACCTCGCCGGAACTGTCCGAGCAGGTGGCGGCCCGGGCCCTGGCCATCTACGCCCCGAAACCGGGCGACCAGATCGTCACCGGCTGTTCCGGCTGCGTCACCCAGCTGCGTTCCGTGGCCCCGAAGGACATCGTCGTCGGCCACTGGCTGGAGCTTTTGGGCTGAACCGACACGGTTTCTGACAAAGAGGACACTGTTTTTTCAGGCGCAGGACGCGTAAGGAGCGCGATTGTCGCGGCTTGCGCCCGCGCCGGCACGGCCTTTTCCACACGCCGCCGCCTGCCGTCATATCGACAAGGAGGGACGCGCCGCGCGCCCGATGGCGCCACACCAACGGCGTACCGCCCCTCCATTCCATAAAGGAGTCCATTCATGCTCAAGGCTATTGCCCGAAAAATCGTCGGGTCCCGCAATGAACGCTATTTGAAAAGCCTGCGCCCCCTCGTCGAGGCCATCAACGCCTTCGAACCGCAGGTCAAGGACCTCTCCGACGAAGCCATCCGCGAACGCGTGGCCGAACTGCGTCAGGAAGTGGCCGGCGGCCGCACCCTGGACGACATCCTGCCCGAGACTTTCGCCCTGGTGCGCGAAGGCTCCAAGCGCGCCCTGGGCATGCGCCACTTCGACGTGCAGCTCATCGGCGGCATCACGCTGCATCGCGGCAAGATCGCCGAGATGAAGACCGGTGAAGGGAAAACCCTGGTCGCCACCCTGCCCGTGGTCTTAAACGCCCTGTCCGGCAAGGGCGTGCACCTCATCACCGTCAACGACTACCTGGCCAAGCGCGACGCCGCCTGGATGGGCAAGCTCTACAATTTCCTCGGACTGTCCGTCGGCGTCATCGTCCACGGCCTCGAGGACGAGGAGCGGCAGGCCGCCTACGGCGCGGACATCACTTACGGCACGAACAACGAGTTCGGCTTCGACTACCTGCGCGACAACATGAAGTTCTACAAGGAACAGCTCGTGCAGCGCGAACTGAACTACGCCATCGTCGACGAAGTCGACTCCATCCTGATCGACGAGGCCCGCACGCCGCTCATCATTTCCGGGCAGGCCGAGGATTCCTCCACGCTCTACGCCCGCATCGACGCCTTCATCCCCATGCTGCGCAAGGAGACGGATTTCACCATCGACGAGAAGGCCCGCACGGTGCTTTTGACCGACGATGGCGTGGCCCGCATGGAGCAGGTGCTCAAAATCGACAACCTCTACGACGCCGCCAACATCACCCTGCAACACCACGTGCTCCAGGCGCTCAAGGCCCACCACATCTTTCAGCGCGACGTGGACTACGTGGTCAAGGACGACCAGGTCCTCATCGTCGACGAGTTCACCGGCCGCCTCATGCCGGGCCGGCGCTACTCCGACGGCCTGCACCAGGCCCTTGAGGCCAAGGAGCACGTCCAGGTCGAGGCCGAAAACCAGACCCTGGCCACCATCACCTTCCAGAACTATTTCCGCATGTACGCCAAGCTCGGCGGCATGACCGGCACCGCCGACACCGAGGCCGTGGAGTTCCGCGAAATCTACGACCTGGAAGTCATTTCCATTCCCACGCACAAGCCCATGATCCGCAAAGATTTCCCGGATCTCGTCTACAAGACCCAGCGCGAGAAGTTCGAGGCCATCGCCGCCGACGTCAAGGAACTGCACAAGCGCGGCCAGCCCGTGCTCGTCGGCACGGTGTCCATTGAAAAATCGGAACTGCTCTCGGGCCTGCTCAAGAAATCCGGCGTGCCGCACGACGTCCTCAACGCCAAGAACCACGAAAAGGAAGCCGAGATCGTGGCCGAGGCCGGTCACACCGGCCGCGTCACCATCGCCACCAACATGGCCGGCCGCGGCACCGACATCGTGCTCGGCGAGGGCGTGGTGGAACTCGGCGGTCTGCACATCCTCGGCACCGAGCGCCACGAATCCCGGCGTATCGACAACCAGTTGCGCGGCCGTTCGGGCCGTCAGGGCGACCCGGGCTCCTCGCGGTTCTACCTCGCCCTGGACGACGACCTCATGCGGCTTTTCGGGTCCGACCGCCTCAAGGGCCTGATGGACAAGCTCGGCATGGAGGATGGTGAGCCCATCGAGAACCGCATGGTCTCCCGGGCCATCGAGAACGCCCAGAAGCGGGTCGAGGCCCACAACTTCGAAATCCGCAAGCAGCTGCTCGAATACGACAACGTCATGAACCAGCAGCGCGAGGTCATCTATTCCCGCCGCCGCGAACTCATGGAGACCGACGATCCCGTCGCCTTCGTCAACGAGTACGTCGAAGAGATCGTGGACGAGATTTTCGCGTCCCTGCAAGCGGCCAAGGGCGAAGTGGAGCCCGAAACCCTGGAGGCGGCCGCCGCCCAGCTCGAAGACCTGCTCGACCTCAAGATGCCGCTGGAAACCGGCGCCGACGACGAAAAGAAGGCCGTGCTCGAAGCCGTGGCCGAACGCCAGCGCCTCCTGTCCGAGGTCGCCGGCGAGCAGTACAAGGAAATCGCCCGCTACTTCCTGCTCGACACCCTGGACCGCCATTGGAAGGAACACCTGCTTTCCATGGACCACCTGCGCGACGGCATCGGCCTGCGCGGCTACGGTCAGAAGGACCCCAAGCAGGAGTACAAACGCGAAGGCTTCGAACTCTTCCAGCAGCTCATCTACAGCATGCGCGACGCCGCCATCCGGTCTCTGTCCCGGGTGCAGCTGCGCAGCGAAGTCCAGGAACAGGAGTTCCAGCACAAGGACGATACGGCCAATGTCCAGTATTCCGGCGGCTCGGCCGAGGATGAACACAAGAAAGCGCCCAAGCGTCGCTCCGAGCCCAAGGTCGGCCGCAACGATCCGTGTCCGTGCGGCAGCGGCAAGAAATACAAGAAGTGCTGCGGCGCCAAATAGAGGACGGGGAAGAAAAAACAACGACGCCTCCGGCGGCCGGGGGGCATGATGCCCCCCGGTCCCCCTCGAAAAGAAGGGCCGCAGGCGCGAAGCGACGCCGGCCGGCCGGTCGCCGCGCTCCCCTTGCGGGAGCATCCGGGGAAACGGCGCGCCCCCTTGCCCGTTGCCCTGGTTTTTTTTACACCTGACCGCCGGGTTCGGCGCGGCAGACGCTGCAAACGCCCGGAAGGGGGCTGACCGCCTCTTTCCGGTTTCTTCTTTCCGGGTGGCCCGCTCGTGCGCCCGCAGGGTGATCCATGTTCGTCATCATCGGTATTGTCGTGGTTCTTGGCTGCGTCATCGGCGGCTTCCTGTTGGAAGGCGGCCATATGAACGTGCTTATTCAGCCCATCGAGCTGCTCATCATCGGTGGGGCGGCCCTGGGCTCGTTTCTCATCTCCGCGCCCAAGTCCGTGGTCGTCGGCACCATCAAGCACATGTTCCATGTGTTCACGGCCAAGGAGGCCTCCAGCGCCGATTACCAGGACCTGCTGACCCTGCTGTTCGAGCTGATGAACATCGCCCGGCGCGACGGCATCGTGGCCCTCGAACCCCACGTGTCCAAGCCCGAGCAGTCCTCGACCATCAACCGCTATCCCAATATCGCCAAGAACAGGCAGCTGGCCTATTTCATCTGCGACAACATCAAGGCCCTGCTCTCCGAAGGCATCGACGCCCACCGCTACGACGACCTCATGCGCACGGACATCGCCACGCTGCATCACCACGCCATGATCGCGCCCACGGCCGTGACCAAGGTGGCCGACTCGCTGCCCGGGCTCGGCATCGTGGCCGCCGTGCTCGGCATCGTGCTCACCATGGGCAAGATCAACGAGCCGCCCGAAGTGCTCGGCCACAGCATCGGCGCGGCCCTGGTCGGCACGTTCCTCGGCATTCTGCTGTGCTACGGCTTCATCGGCCCCATGGCCTCCAATCTGGAGTATCAGGCCAAGGCCCAGCAGCACATGCTGCACGTGGCCAAGGAAGTCCTGGCCGCCTTCAATTCCGGCTTTTCGCCGATGCTTTCCGTGGAAATGGGACGTCGGGCCATCCCCGAGGACGTGCGCCCGACCATGGAGGACATGGAGGGGGCGCTGCGTGGCAAAAAATAAGGATCAGCCCAAGACCATCATCATCTACCGCGACTCCGAGGAGGGGCACGGCGGCCATCACGGTGGTTCGTGGAAGGTGGCCTATGCCGACTTCGTCACCGCGCTGATGGCCTTTTTCCTGCTGCTGTGGCTCGTGGTTTCGCTCAAGCCCCAGCGCAAGCAGGAGCTTTCCCTGGTTTTCCAGGACAAGAACGTGCCGTCCAAGGAAAAGGTGCAAAACCTCGAAAAGGTGCCCACCTTCATCAGCCCGGACGCCATCAAGGGCTCCCCGGAATTCAAGCTCTCCCAGGAAAACAAGCTCAAGTACGAAATCGCCCTGCTTATCAAGGAGCTCATCAGCGCCGATCCGGCCGTGCGGCGCAATTCCGGCGTGAGCAACGATTCCTCGGGCGTCATGATGCAGGTCAACAATGCCGTGATGTTCAAGCCCGGCTCGGCCGACCTGACCCCGGCCGCGACCAAGGTGCTCAACGGCGTGGCCAGGATTCTGCGGGAATTCAAGATCAATCTGACCGTGCGCGGCCATGCCGACGACGAGGAAAAAGGTGGTCCCTATCCGTCCAAGTGGGAGCTCTCCGCCGCCCGGGCCGCTGCCGCCACGCGGTATCTGGCCGAAAAGACGGGCATCCCGGTCACGCGCCTGCGCGCCGTGGGACTGGCCGACAGCCAGCCCCTCGTACCGCCGACTTCGCCCGAGAACAAGGCCAGGAACCGCCGCATCGAATTTTTCTACACCAGCCCCGACATGCGCCCCGGCGAACGCGCCCAGGATGGGCCGTAGGGAGGGAGA
>JAFABC010000019.1 GCA_023426275.1 Pseudomonadota bacterium
CTTTGCCTGGAAAATCTTTATAGACAAATGCAGGGGTGTTTGTTGAGATCATATGATGCGCCTGCTCTTGCAGTTCGCAAAGCTTTTGCTTGCATTCATAAAAGCCATGCCACCACGAATAGTCTGGGGCCATCATCGCAGTTCCCATCCGGGCTCTTCGCCCTTCATAGTGCCACAACGAATAAAAATCCCACTGAAACTTAGTCTGAAAAAATGGCGTTTCAGGGATAAGCTTTTTAGCATAAAGCTCATCAAGTAGAGCTTTCGCAGGTTTGTAGTAAAGCTCGTCAAAGTTCTTTACTGCTGCATCTATACGAGCATACTGACCTTCCGTCCAGGTTGAGCCGTGGCATTGATTACAAATAGCTTGCATTTTTTTGCGCTCAACTTCCCAATTCGTCTTTGCAGGAAATGCTGCAAAGTCTTGCGGTCGCACAGTTGTTGGCGCTTGCAATTCCCAGGACAGGCGTTCTGTAACATCATGGCTTCCCAAAACCGAGCCTGAACCTGACATATGGCATGAAGCGCAAGTAGGACCGCGATAGTCCACACCTGGAGTCCATGTGCCGGGTGCAGCATTCCAATTGTAGGTATTGCCAAAAGCAGCGTAGATATCACCATGCTTAGATTCTTTAAAAATTTCCGTTTGTGGATGATCTGGACCAAGGTGGCACTGCCCGCAGGCTTCGGGTTTTCGCGCATCCATAACCGAAAATCTGTGCCGGGTATGGCAGCTAGTGCAGCTTCCAAGGCTGCCATCGGGATTAACTCGCCCGACGCCGACATTCGGCCAGGTCGAGGCATCGAGTTCCCCCTTCTCATTCGTCTTTAACACAGAGCCATGGCAAGTATAGCAACCTGTGGTTCGCTCGGTTTGATTGTTTAGCCCTTGACGAAGCCAAGGATCAATTTTCCAAATAATCTCTAGAGTATGAGCATGTTTGCTGCGGGAATACTGTTTTACTTCGTCAGGGTGACAACGGGAACAATCTTTAGGGGTGACAACCCCAGCAATCGGCACACGGTACTCTGCCGTCCCCCACTTGTTATTTGAGCGCTCGTACTGCTTATAATGATTTTTACTAACATCAGAATCAAACTCCTGGGCTTGGTGGCAGTCAATACAGGTGATGTTCGCTGCTGCATGTCGACTGGCCGCCCAATCCGCAAAAATCCCTGGAGTTTCAACTTTGTGGCATTCTATACACGCCTGAGCTTGTTTACTCATCCCCCGTTCAAGACGAAATTCCTTGGGTTTGGGAAAATTCGCCTGAGTTTGGGTTTCAGGTGCAAGAGTTTTTTTATTCTCCTGCGCTATAGCAAAAAATGCTGTACATAGAACTATAGCTGCCGCAGTTCCAATCGCTACCCATCTCTTAACCCTCTTCATATTTCACCCCACCTCCTACGAGCATGTTCGTATCTGTTAATATGCCTGGTTCTAAAAACCTTTTGCCGCATTGACTATTTGGAATCAAAGTCACAGGATAAATAATTATAATAAGGACGCTGAACATGAACCAAATTCTGATGGCAGTCTGTACAACGTTTTTCATACCCAGGCCTCGGATAAAGTACCTCTCTATGAGCCAACATAGCGCCACGCTTCTGTGTAATATACAATAAATTTCTATGACATTTTAGGCATTGATCATTTTTTATGTCATGAGCAGCTTTAGAGCGATTAATATTGTGATCATATCTTGATTGATCTTCCGTAAAATGTGCAAATACATCTTTGATACCATGTAATGATTTTGTATAGAAAAAATTTATCGTATCTTGAGGTGCAGGTAGATGACAGTCCATACAATCAGCTACAACTCCACGAGAGTTGTTTGCATGAGAAGAGGTACGCCATGCGTTATATGCAAACTGTATCTCATGACACGACGCACAAAAAAGTGGAGTCGAGGTGCGAACCATTGTATAATATAAGAGACTTAACAACGGAAATGCTAACATGATACCTAAACCAAAAAACAAGATTGGCTTCGTAATTTTCTTCATGCTTTGTATCTGTCTCCCCGATTACAGTATTTTCGGCATTTGCTTGCTAACTAGGCCAAAGCGTCTGCTAAATAGATGTCCACTGATTCTGAAGGAAACATGTTTAATTTGATAATATAATTAGACAATTAAATCTATCACATGCGTTTAGACATCCACACGGTTGGCTAGGATAGAGGTTGGTGACAACACAGTAGTCGAGCAAAGGCACCTCAGCTATCGGAGCCAGGGACAGTCGCAATCGCAAGAAACTCTGGATCCGAATCCATAGAAATTGGAAAATCAGAACGATGACCTGCCTGGCTTGGCGTTTACCAAGCATTCAGGATAGTTACACCGAATGAAATAGCCGTCCCTTTGCGAAAAAAATTATATTTTGATTAAATCACAAATCTCCCCGAAAAAATTTGACTTAAGTCAAAGACACTTTTCTATTTTTTACAACTACATAATTTAATTAAATATTTTATAATTTTTCTCTGCACGATGGGATAGGATTTCCTTCGCCGAATGCAACGTGTGGTCGATCGGATGAAACCCTCATCCTGGATTTGCTAGAGTAGGGGCCCTTGTTTAATAATCAGGTCGTGCGCCCTGGTATGTGAGCGGTTGGCAGGCAGGGGGCAAGGCCCAAGCCTCCCGCAACCCAAGCCCAAGCCCCGGACAGCCCCCAGGCTCACGTCCTCCTCCCCGCCCTGGGCCGTTCCCAAGTGACCAGGGCAAATCCCCACCCGCTTCCCCAAATCGCAGGGCGACCCCGCCCCGGCCCAAAGCCTGTTTTCCTCCGTCGGCCCGTGACCGGCCCCGTGGCCCAGGATACCTTTCCCGGGTCCCATCCCCGGCACGAGGTGAACATGTCGACCGACACAAAACTGCACGGCGAAATCCCACCTGAAATTCTGGAGGAGATCACCCAGCGATTTCTTCCGATCGAGAACCTGTTCGATGTCATGGGCGCGGCGGATTCTGGCGTGCAGGGCGTCTTTCTGCGCCGATGGGCTGAAATAGGCATGCATCTCGCGACAAGCTTTCGGGAACATCTCGACAGAATTGTTGCAACAGCCAGGAACGACGATTGAAGTCCTAGTAGGCCATCAACTTCAACGAAGGAACGGAACATGATGATTTTCGAATTTATCGCCGGAATCGCCTTAGGTGCTGTAGCTGGCGGCGTCATCAAGATTATCCATGGCAGAGGCGTCATTGTTGGTCGGGACAACGTTCGAAATGCAATCAAGAAAGAAGAAAGGAACGTCCGTGGCCGCTTCAACGACCTCAAGGTCACCAAGGACGACCCGAAGTTCTACGAGTAACCGCGAACTTGCCCTGAGGGAGAACTTGCCATGGACGACTGGCCGATCATTTTCAGTTACACCCGCGCCCAGGCCATCGCCGACGGCGTCCTGATCGATGTCACCGCCCAAGCCGCCGAAGTGGGCTTCAAGGTGCACACGGTGGTCACCGACCATCTATATAATATGTATGTGGTGCCGCCGGCCGGGCTTGAAGGGGAAGGGCAATCCGTCGAGGGTCGGCTTCACGATCTGCTCTTTCGCGCCTTAATTGCCGCATCTCGGCATGGCGGGCATGATCGCGTCGAATTTGACGTCCTATTTCTCATGCAGCCCGGCAAATGGGAGAAGGCCCATTTCGTAGCGGCCATCGGCCCTGGCGATCAGGGCGAGCCGGTCATGACCATCATGCTCCCCGAAGATGACTGAAATTGACTGAAATTATAGTGGGAGTGGTTTGAAGCGTCACGCACGAATTTCATACGATTTTACGATGAAATTGCTGCATGTCGTTCGAAACGAAACTGCGCAAGTGGTGATGGCCGGAGCTTAGGTAGCTGAAAAAAATTCTCTAGTGGTAAATCAAAAAGTCTAAATCCAGAATTTTGAGCACCGACTCCCGGAAAACGAGGATAAAGTGGGAAGCATGAGCGGGGAGACCTTATGGTCTCCCCGGCTGCGTGTGGGTTTCCGCTAAGCTTGTTTTTTAACGATCAGCACACCATCGCCTTGTTTTTCGAAAGAAACAGTCTCGCCTTCAGCAAACCCACATTCCATAAGTTCCTCAAGGGGGATGTTGAGTCCATTTTTTTTGATCTTTGGTTCAATAATTCGTTGGTTCATCCCGGGGGCTTCGTAATGCTTGTTGTCAATGCAAGAAAGTTTATAGAGATGGCTTTTTAAAGTTGCTTTTGAAATGTTAAAAAACTTCGCAATCTCATTTGCTGTTTTGCTCTCAAGAACCATTTCCCGAAGTTTTTCTGAGTCGAATTTGCTTTCGCGGGCCATAAAAGCTCCTTTTTGGATTTGTTGGTAGTGATCTTTATCGGGTTTTAAACTATGTCAATGAAAATTTGGCTTCAATTGGGTTTTCGTTTGTCGATGGTTGGTGGTCGTTTCGAGTTTCGCAAAAAATGATATTTTGTCGAGGCGTGAAATGTGAGTGGCTTACTTCTGAGCACATAGTCATCCAAAATTATTCGGAAAGTCAAAACTCTTCAGGGTCGGCCAAGAACATACTGAATTGCTTGGCTATTTTAATGTGTTTGCAGGTTGCGCGGACTGCGTTTCTACCTATAGAGAGGGACAGATGGGACGTGTTTCGCGCAAACTTTGAACTTAAAAAGGGCTAGGAGCGGAGGCGAAGGGAAATGTGGGACGTATTTGGAGCATGCGCGCCCCAAATAATGAAGTTTTATGATCGCCATCCACAATTTTCATTAATAAAAAAAGTATTTGCTTTTCAAAACAGCGCCTATGTCAAGAGTTCCTTGTTTAGGCAATGGAGGTGCTGTGATTGAATATCTTTGTTCGATCTGGTTCTTAAAGATATCAAGCTGGTTAATTTTGTAAATATCATAAAATGTTTCTCGAATGATTGTTTGTAATGTATCGACATGCGTGGCATGTGTAGCAAAACTGTCATGGACAGATGCAATGGAACATGGTTGTTCGCGAGAAAATTTTTCTGCGAATTGTTTTATTATAAAAGCAGCATGGGCTGAATCCATAGAATGTATGAAATTCGGAGAAATGCTGGATTGAAGTCTGTCCGGGGAAATAGTTATGCCGTTGACCGCCTCAAAGTCTGCGAAGCAAAGCTTGTGAGACTTTTTGCCTATAAAAATTCGAACTTCGTGGTGCGGATAATTGTAATAATAATTTTGAACAAATAATCCAGCGGGGTTTTCCCAACCGATGCATTGACCTTTGTCGCAGATCGCTTTGTTAGTCTTTCTGAGCCAGTTTCGTATTTTTAAAAACGATGGGCTTAATTCCTTGATGGCAGAATTTATCAATTTTTCAATCGTTTGTGCTTCGTTTTGAAAGGGGAGAGCCTTTAATGTGCTTTCTGTTTTGTGAAAATCAAGTAGCTCTTGAGGGGCATCAGGGCCAAATTTAGCCAGCAATGCTTCTGAAAGTTTAAGTGCGGTTACGTGTGTTCGACGTTTTTCTCCAGCGCCATAGCCAGCAGATATGATCGATTTCTTGATAAAGTTTCTATTGACATGATCTAGAATTATAGATTTTGTAGTAGTGTCAATATTGTCTCGGGCAGTGACAGCAATGTGTAATTTTTCCACGATTGATTGATAAAAATCACCTGGAACATCTGTGTCGATAAGATTGACAAGAGGCGCGGCTTTCTCGTCACAGAGAAGAGCGGCATAGTGTTGGAATCCGTTGCAGGTGCCGTCAACATAAACTGGCAGGCTAGTTAATCGATTCTGGGGTAATGATTTTTTAATATTATGCCATTCAAGGCAAAATGCCAGAAATGTATACTTATCTGAAGCGTTGCTCCAGAAATCAGGGTTTTTTATTGGATTTTCAGCGGCTTTGAATATCTTTGATTCATTGTTTTCGACCCAGGATATCATTCCTTGTTTCGACGTCTTTCCAGAATCTGGCTTGTATTTATTGAATCCATAAATGGCAAGATTGATAAGTGCGTTTTCCTCATTGTTTTTATTGATAGCCTGAGGAGATGCAAACAAAAGAAGTGCCCTGCCTTCGTCGTGGCTCTGGGGGCTTATTGGAATGACTGAGGGATACATTCTTCCTCTAAAATCTAAATACCATGGGATGTAATAAGTTTTGTCTTTAAAATCGTGGGCAAGTTTAAATGTCTGTTTGAAAAGAATTTGTTTGGATAGATCGGGACCAATGCTTTCTTGGGAGTTGTAAAAATGATCGAGAACTTTCAGAATTGTCTTGTTGATTTTCCATGCAGTCCTCTGGAGGGTATTGGCAGCGCTAAGAAATATTTTTTCGTTAGAAGTGTGTTTTAGCGCTTCTAGAATTTGGTCTGCATGTCTTTTTGATTTAACATTGATCAATGTGTTTGATTTTTGAAAAATGTATCCACCTCCGTCAAGATTATTTGTCCAGTCGTCCGGAGGGCAAATCATAGGAAGTTTGGTTGGGTTGAAAAGTCGGCCAAGGTTCTTTTGGGGGTCGTAATACTTGGAAAGATTATCACTTAAATTTAATTCAATGTGGTAAAAGTCGTTGAAGCGCGTTCGTTCTGTTATGCGAATGACATTTTGGTTTTCAGCGACGCATTTTAAAAAGTATGCTGCGATATGGATAAAATCTAATTGAATGAAATTTAAAGAAGATTTTTTTGCCGGAGATTTTTTTACAATTGTGGTGGTGAGCTTTGTTAAAAAATTGTTTTTGTCGTAAATCTTGGCGTGTTTGAAAAATTCTTTTCCTATTTTTTCAACTACGTCTTGATAAATAGCTTTTTTGTCTCTTGACATCTTGAGAATACAAGTGTCCACGGCTAGTTTTAGAGTGAGAAACAATAGAAGATGTACATTCTCTCTGGTAAATTTTTGAATAAAATTTTTATGCTTTTCCTTGAGACCTTTGTCGTTGATATCGGCTCCTATCGCTTGAAGTTTTATGCCGATATTTTTTATTATCTCGGCTGGGATTTTGTTTAAATTTTCAGTAAAAAATGGGCGAAGCTCTTCTTCCCATATTGATGACCCGCGTTTTCCTGAGTCAGTTTTATTCAGTGGGTTTTTTATGGCAAGTGATCTGCTAAACAAATCGTAATCGTGTTGGTATTGTTCTTTCTCTCTGCGAAGCTGCTCTTGACGAAGGCCTGTTTCTGTGTCCATGAGTTGCTCCATTGGCGCAAATAACTTAAAATAATACGTTTTATTTACATCGGGGAGGTGTCAGACGTCAAGAGGTTCAATGCGCAGTGGGTAGCGGTATCGTTCTGCTCTGCTCTCACCACAGAAGCATGGTCACCGGGCCGACCTGCTCCGAATCGCGCAGCCATCCTTGCGATTCGGCTGTCTCACGGACGTGGGCGAGTTTTCTGCGCCCCATCAGGCCGGTCGGTTTGCGATCTGCCTGTCGGACTCGCCAATGCGTATCCGGACAAGAGCTTGATGGTACTCGTACATCTCGAACCTCCGATTGGAAATCCGCGCTCCTCCCGTTTGTGAATCGGGAAAAATTACGCGTCGGTTCGAAGGTCCGAAACCCGGTCGCCGATGGCTGCCTTGGCTTCTATTAGCTGCAGCACCCAGTGGATCCATAGGGGCGGTCGCGGACAGACGGTCGCCGACACCGACAAATGGCTCGACGATTGTTGTCATCTGGCACCGCTTCCATGGCTCACCCACGGGGTGACAATGGCAGCTCACAACCCCGCCCCAGCTTTGGCTCCGTATGTTGCGCGATTCGGAGCAAGTCGGCCGGGGAATTCGGACGAAACCGACACCGGCCACCCAATTCGGTTGAAACCGGCCGGGGAATTCGGCTGAAATCGGCCACTTTTTCCGCATTTCCGGATTGGGTGGCCGGAATCCCCGAAACGGGTGGCCGAATTGACCGTATTGCCTGTTAAAACAATGAGATGAGTTGAGATGGCGCTGGATAAACCCTAGGCAGAGCTTCCTGAAGGAGGAAGCCATGCCGAAAAAGAGGTTATCCATGCGAATGATCCGAGAAGTTCTGCGACTCCATTATGATCACGGCCTGAGTTCCAACCTTATCGCCCGCGCCTGCGGGATCGCCCGCTCCACCTGCCAGGAATATATCAAGCGCTTTGTGTCCCGAGGATTGGCGTGGCCGCTACCAGAATCCTTAGAGAACGCGGACCTTGATGCACTGTTATTTTCCCTGCCGCCTAATGAAGAGCGGAAGAAGCTGATTCCTGACTGGAAAGAAGTCCGTCGCGAGCTTTCCAGGAAAGGTGTTACGCTCAAGCTCCTCTGGAAAGAATATAAATCCGAGCATCCTGAAGGGTACGGCTATACTCAATTTACAGAGCACTATCGTTTGTGGTCAGGCCATCTCGACGTCACTATGCACCAGAACCACAAGGCAGGTGAAAAACTTTTCGTCGACTATGCAGGTATGACCATGGATATCGTGGATGCCGGCACCGGTGAGGTGGCCGAGGCGCAGATTTTTGTCGCCACCTTGGGAGCAAGCAACTTCATTTTTGCTGAAGCGACTCCTGACCAGAGTTTGGCTAGCTGGATTGGCAGTCATACTCACGCGTTGCATGCTATCGGCGGCGTTCCTGAAGTCATTGTGCCCGACAACCTGAAATCTGGGGTCAAAAGCCCATGCCGGTATGAGCCTGAAATCAATCCAACCTACCAGGAGTGGGCGGAGCACCATGGACTGGCGGTTATCCCGGCTCGTGTGCGCAAGCCCAGGGACAAGGCCAAAGTGGAATCCGCCGTACAGATCGTCGAACGGTGGGTCCTGGCTCCACTGCGAAATCGCCGCTTCTTTTCCATTCTCGAACTCAATGAGGCCATCCGCGAAAAACTGGAGGAACTCAACGGCCGAGCATTGAAGGGACTCGGGCGTTCCCGAAAGGACCTACTCGATTCTTTGGACAAGCCGGCACTGCGTCCCTTGCCGAAAATTCCTTATGAAATGGCTGACTGGAAAAAGGCCAAGGTCAATCTGGATTATCATATTGAGGTGGGAAAGCACTTCTACTCCGTTCCGTATACACTTGCCAGAAAACATGTAGAGGCACGCTGCACACAACGAATTGTAGAGATTTTTTACCAAGGAACCCGTGTGGCATCTCATCGGCGCAGCTACAGAGTGTACCAGTACACTACTAATCCAGACCATATGCCCAAGTCCCATCAAGAAGCTGCTGGCTGGACTCCTGAACGATTCAAATCCTGGGGTGGCAAGCTCGGTCCCTTTGTCCTGGGAATGGTTGAGGACATTCTTGGGCGGCGTCAGCATCCGGAGCAAGGCTATCGCAGCGCTCTTGGTCTACTGCGACTGGAGTCTTCCTTCGGGGCAGAGCGCCTGAACCGTGCCTGCCAGAGAGCATTGCGTTACGGCCTCACCGGCCGCCGGGCCGTGCTCGAAATCCTTAAGAAAAAACAAGACATGCTGACGCTTCCAGAGCAGGAGCAACTGCCGTTGCCCGTCCATGACAATGTCCGGGGCGCAAACTTCTACCAGTAAAAGGAGGCCCTGATGCTCAACCACCAGACCATGGAACGGTTATCGCAAATGAAATTGACCGGAATCCTTGAAGGTTTCAAAGAGCAGCTCGACAATCCGGCCTTCAGCGACCTGGCTTTCGAAGAACGTTTCGGGTTGCTCGTGGACCGGGAATACCTCCTTCGCGATAATCGTCGTCTCACGAGGCGCTTTCAAGAAGCCCATCTCAAAATCAAGGCGTCGGTCGAGGACGTGGATTTCCAGGCCCCGCGTGGCTTAGACAAAAGGCTTTTCCTCGAACTGGCCACCTGCGGCTGGATCGGCCGAAGACATAACCTGGTCATTACCGGACCGACCGGCGGCGGCAAAACCTATCTGGCCTGCGCCTTGGCGCAAAAAGCCTGCCGCGAAGGGAAACGCTGCCTGTACTTTCATTTCCCGGAACTGCTCCAGGAACTCAGCATCAGTCGGGCCGAGGGCTCGCAACGCCTCCTGGTCCGAAAACTCGCCACCCGAGACCTGCTTGTCATAGATGATTGGCTCAGGGAGCCGGTCAGCGCGGAAATGGCACGTGGTCTCGCTGATCTGATGGATGATCGATTTCGAAACAAATCCACGCTGTTTGCGACACAGTTTCCCGTGGCGGAATGGCATGGGCGTTTTCAGGATCCGACCCTGGCGGATGCGGTCTTGGACAGGATCGTCCATGACTCCTACCGGATTGAGCTGTCGGGGGATTCCATGCGGAAGCGGACATCGGACTTGACCAAATCGGCCACCTGAAGCAGGACCAAAACACCAGCGCGCTCAACCCATCAAGGGTGGCCGAATATTCCGAATTGGGTGGCCGATTTCACCGAAATCCGCAGTATGTGCGCCCGCTGATGTTGGTGTCGTCGACCACCCCTAATGTCACTAATGCCGACACCATATGCGCGCCCGCCAATTGCTGACCCCGTATGTTGGTGGCTCCCATGGGCTCCCGCCGCCAGCTCCGGTGTGTGTCAAGACCCTGTAGAGGGTCTGCCTGGAAAAGGATAACATGCCAAAATAACGCTATTTTTTTTTAAACCTGTCCGACTTATAGAAGGGTAACACTCTTCGTCCACAATTTCCCGCGCCGTGCGCATAACCCTTTAGCATAACCAATCAGAGCTCTGCCGAATAATGCTGGCAGGGACCCATTAGCTTAATTGATTATTCAATTAAACTTGTGGGTTCCTGCCAGTTTTTTTTCGGGAGCCCATGTAAGCAAAAGGAGCACCCAAGATGAACGATGCTTCTTGCAGGATTTGTTTTGGGTCTCAACAGAAAGGTTATGAAAACAAATCTCGCAAAAATGAATGACGCGGCTACCGAACAAGAAAAGACCATTTACTCTTTGGATGACATCGGAAACGCTGTCATGCTCGCCAGTATGTTTCAAAAAAAGATTCGCTACTGCGAAGATTTGCGAGCGTGGTTGGTTTGGAATGGTAAACATTGGGCAAATGACGATGTGACACTTTGGCGTCATGCTCGGTTGATCGCCCGCATTCGTTTTCGTCAGGCCAAATCGAAATATGACTTGGTGACGACGAACGGTGTCGTGGTGTCGAAAAAAGATGTTTTGAAGTGGGCGACAAGATCGTCTTCAAAAACGCGTATTCAAGCAATGCTTGATATCGCATCGAAGTTGCCTCAAATGACCACCAGCCTGAAGGAGTTGGACAAGGATCAGTTCCTGTTCAACTGCCAAAATGGAACTATCGATCTTAGGACTGGCGTGCTTCAAAAGCATGATCTGAACGATATGCTTACGCACATATCTGATGTGTCGTATCGTTCTGATGCGCTCTGCCCGGAGTGGTTAAAGTTTATTGATGATATAACGCTTGGGAACCTGCGTCTGCAAGAGTATCTCCAGGAAGTATTGGGATACTGTCTTTGTGGATCGGTGAAAGAACAGGTCATGTTTGTGCTTGTCGGAAAAGGCGCAAACGGGAAGTCGACCTTCTTGGACGCTTTTATTAACGTTTTGGGAGCATACGCGAAATCAACGCCGGCTCACACGTTTGTGAAGTCCGAAAGCCGTGCCCTCCGTAATGATGTGGCACGACTCGCGGGTGCTCGCTTCGTATCGGCCGTAGAGATCAACACTGGCAAGAAGCTTGATGAGGCTCTCGTCAAGGGGCTTACTGGCGGAGACCGAGTCGCGGCACGCTTTCTCGGGAAAGAGTACTTCGAGTACACCCCGCAGGCTAAGTTTTTCTTGGCTGTGAATGTGTACCCTGAAGTAAGCGGTGCAGACGACGGAATCTATCGGCGGCTGCGAGTCATTCCCTTTGATGCAGCATTCGCACCCCACCAGATGGACAAAGACAAGCCGGCTAAATTGAAAAAGGAAGCCGATGGTATTCTGGCGTGGGCAATCGAAGGTTTCAAGCGCTGGCATGAACGTGGAAGTTTACTCGAGCCCGAAGTGGTCACGGAAGCATCTAGGGCTTTTCGTGAGCAAATGGATGCGGTGGGATCGTTCATCGGCGATTATTGCATCGTAGATTCCGGCGCGAGTGTCCAGGTTGGCAGTCTGTATGATGCTTACATCGACTGGGCAAAGCAAAATGCTCTGGAGCCTATGTCGAAGAAGCTGTTTGGAATCCTTGTTCGCCAAAAAGGGTTTAAACAGGGGAAGTCTGGTAAAACGAGGTCGTGGAAAGGATTAAAGTTCATTGTGATGCCCTAAATAGTGTCATAGTTTGTTTGGAGATACTAAACATATGATGCCTTGGACAAGGCATCGTTAAAAACAAGACAACCGGGGTAAATTCCCCGGTTGTCGCTTTTGGAGCTTTTTTATGTCTAAAACACTTCTAATGTTTGGCGCTGTAAATGAGAATCAAGAGCTTGTGGCTGATTTAAATCCTGCCTATGCTAAAGAATTCTGGAGGATTATGCATTTGATTTCGAAGACGTTTAACGTACGTAATTTTGATATTTGTGATTCGAAGCTCGTCCAATCGGTAGGGCATAGCGCAATTATTGACCTTAATCTTAAAAAGATTGTGGGCGAAAATTTTGCTATGAAATTCTCTGCTGACACGAAAAAACTTTGCACACTCAAGACTACGACAGGTAACTCCGATCAAATCATCGTTCATGATAGATCCAAAATGAGCTATTGTATCACGGATGGCGGAAATATTGATTGGTTCGAGTGTGTAAATGGATCTAGCGAAAAGAGGCTGCCTGAAATTTCGCAGATGGACGTCATGGGACAGCAGGTTACACTCAGCGATGCCAAAAATCTTAAAACAAGATTTTTAAAGTGCAAGCAGGTGGATTTGTTGTTTTATGACAACCAGCTTGAACAAGTCACTGATGGCGATCAGATTGTCAATCTTTCTGGGTTGGCTTTGGCTATGATGAGAGAGAAAAGTCCGGACATGATACTTTCGTCGCGGTATTTCTTAAAGATCGCAGATGATAGCAATATCGAATTGACCGTAGCTAAAGAAGGAGAGTCTTATTGGTTGGTAACGCGCTTTAATCTTGGGTTGGCAAGGGGAACTCTTTACGAATTGGTCTAATTTTTAACAGTTAGCATAAAGGGGCGTTTTTGACGCCCCTTTTTGCTTTTTTGAGGTGAATGGTGCGTTATATTTATGTGGTTGATTCTGCAGCTGATGATGAGCTTGGGAAGGTGATTTCAAAAATTAGTCCAGAATGCCTGTATTCACTTATTGGCGGATTAAGGCAAAAACAATTTGGGATTGATACTCTTTTTAAAGAAGTTTCAAAAATAAATAAATTCCGCTCTCAAATAGTTATCCCATCTAAAGGAACACAGTATATAGATTCCGGCGGCTATTCTATAATCCAAGGGCAAGTGTCTCCGAATTCAGTCAGACGGTTCATAAAATGCTATAATGCCTATCTGGAAAATGAAATTGAAAATTATGAGCGTGTATTTAGTCTTGACATACCGTTTAGTAGGAAATTTAATATTATTAACACAGTCGATGCAATTTATTCGTTCAACCGAGAGTCACTCAGCGATTCGCGAGAGTTGATGGTTAAATATCCCGGACTTAGGGATAAAATGTATTTTGTTTGGCATTTTAAAATGAATTCTCAGTATGAAATTTGGAAGAAATTGTATAAAGAGCTTAATCTAGATAGTTTAGTCAAAAAAAGGGCAATTGGCGGAATGGTTGGCATGCGAGAAGTGACGAAAAAAAGTTTTAGCCCATTTACGCCAATGGCGTATAAATGTCTATTCGATTTTGTCTTAAATAATAGTGACGAAACAGAATTTTGCCTCCATTTTTTGGGAATGCATATAAATTACGACAGGTTTCAAATAGCACTTCTTGAAAAGCTATTTCAAGAGTATTTAGGTGATAGCGTGTCCGTGAATATGACGTATGATTCAATTAGCTACGCACAAACGGCTCGAATGGGAAATAGTGGGCCAATATACTTGGATGATAGCGGAAGCAAAATATGCTTTAAAAGCATTTCTGACATTCCAGAAATAATGTTGCATCGAATTTATGGCAATATTACACCACAGATTCTTGGTGAAATAAATTTACGAATCCATAAGCAAAAATTAATAAACTGTAATTCTTTTGCGCCATTGTTTATAAATAGCAATATTAATGAAGACAAAATATTTGAAAACATAATTGATCAATATGAAATTGCAAAAGTGATTATTACAGCAAATTCTCCATCTGTAGTCTCTTGCCGACTGCGCTCTGTTTTGGACGAAATTAAAAAAAATTATAGCGATATGTTTACTGGTGAATTTTTGAAATCTATTGTTGAGAACATTGAAGCAACAGTTGTTTTTGATCGGTGGTTTCGGTGTTCAAAAGATTTGGTGCAACTTGACGAACTTATCAGAAATTTCAACTCTTGGCATGGATTCCCAGATTTGCTGAAATATTAGATTAAATTTGGCGGTTGCCGATTGAGCAAGGTTTAACAACTTACAATCAGGAGGGGCTTTGAGCCTTTCCTGATTTCTAGGAGAGACTTGTGTTTGAAAATCCGTTTTTAGGTGATGATGTCGAGTTCATAAACAAAGAAACAACTGACAGTAGCGAAATGATTTCAAAATTCAGAATTCTTTCCGAGATATTCTCCATTATTCCTTTGCATCTTGATTTGACAGATCCAGGAAAGTGCAAAAAACCAGTTGAAAAAGAATGGAATATTAGTTGTTGGAAAAAAAGCAGCTTTGAGTATGAAAAATATTTCGGTCGAAATGCAGGGATCGCATGTGGAACCGCCAGTAGGGTAATAGTTGTTGACATAGACGATCACCAAGAATTCGCCAAATGGTGTGAGAAAGAAAATGTTGTAATTGACCGTATTCAAACATTTACCGTTAAATCTGGAGGAAAAAGCCTTCATTTGTATTTTAAATATCCAAATGAGCGTGGTGTTGTCTATGGGAATAAATCTATCTCTACTAGTGATAAACATACAATTTTCGATATTAAAGGGATGGGTGGCCAAGTTGTCGCGCCTGGATCTATTCATCCAAATGGAAAGATGTATACAATCATGAAAAACTTGCCATTCGCAGAAGCGCCTGAATGCTTTTTGAAATTGGTGCGCCGGTATCCCTCTCAAAACAAGATTCAAAGCCCAAAGGTAGAAGCGACTACTTCTCGGGCAACTCCTGAGCCGATGATGATAGATATTGAACAACTTAAGTTGCCTCGACATATAGTGGATAATGTTTTGACCGATCACCCTGTGGGGGAAAGGTCTGAGCATGAGATGTCAGTAATATGTAGCCTTGTGAAATTCGGGATTGGCGATGGACTCATTACTTCGATTTTCGAAAATCCTAAATATCCCATAGGCGCGAAGTATCGAGAGGCGGGTGAGGGTAGAATTAAGCGGATGCAACAACAAATTGCCACAGCGAGGCAGTTAGTAAGTCAAACGCAAGCGGTTGAACAAGAGTACGATGCTATTTCGTTCGGCGAGATCATTTCGGAAGCGCCGAATTTGAAATTTGTTGTAGATGGATTGTGGGCTGAAAACGATACAATGATGCTTTTTGGCAACGGTGGTGTCGGTAAGTCTTTGTTGGCATTGCAAATGGCCATCGCCCTTGCCGATCCGCCTGTTGATGGATTCTTAGGGAAGTTTGCGATCCCCAAAAAACGTAATATATTGATTATGCAATCAGAAGTTAGTAAAGCTGGTGTTTATGAGCGATCTCAAAAAATGTTCGCTGCCTGTAATTGTTCGCAATCTGTAAAAAATAATATTAGTTTTATCGCATATAAAAACAATATTATGCCTTCTGGTGATTTCAATGACAATGATTTCATTTCGAAAATTTCTGAGCTTGTTCGTTCTGGAAAGCATGATGTTTTAATAATTGATCCATTGATTAGTTTTCACAACGAAGATGAGAATGCAAATACGCAAATGCGTAGAGTGCTCGATAAGATTAAGTCTCTTGGAGTAGAATCCAACACTTCTATTCTTATAGTCCATCATTCTGGAAAAGGCACTCAAGGCTCGAATTATTCCGGCGGGCGTGGAGCGAGCAGTATTGGAGATTGGGCGTCAAGTAGCGTAGAATTGAAGCGAAAAGGAAATGGCGATTCAACTAGCTTCGAACTAATACATCGCAAAGCGCGAGATTTTCAAGAATTTGGTGAGTTGAATTTGGAACGGACAACGAATTTGATTTTCAAATTAGTATCGACTCAGAGTAAAAGTTATGATTCGAAAGATTCGGCTGTCGTTCGAGCTGTTAAGGTGTTTAACGGTGTTCCGGTGACTCAGAGTGCTCTTGCGGATAAGGTTGTTGAACAGCTATCTGAGGCATCTGAAAAGACCATTTCAAAGAATACTGCTATAAAGTGGATCAAGAGTGCAATCGAGAAAGGAATTGTCACTTTAGACCCTAGCAACAAATTACTGTAATTTTCTTAAAAATAGTAGCCTATTGTTTTTATTGTAAAAATATAATTTTGATTTTGGATGGATTTGGATTGCTTTTGGATTATAAAAATAAATAATATTAGCATGTTATATTTTAAATCCAATCCAATCCTAAAAGCATTTCATTTGGTAACTATTTAAAATTATTAGTTATCCAAAATCCAAAACGCTTAATATTTTTAGGGGGAAACTTGATGTTTCCCCCATTTGTAAAAATATAAGGCAAGATAAGCCCACCAGGACTGTGATTAAAGAATGTGTTCCGTTTGGATTTGGACATGTCAACCCATAAAATGGTTTTTTCAGAGTGTCCAATGAGCTCTTGGATTACAAGGCCCTGATAATGTTTGTTTGTCAGCGCTCATTTTTGAGTCGTGAATTGTTTCTTTGTGAAGTAGCGGATCAAATTTGTCTGCTTAATATATAGTTATAGACATGTTGGGTTTGGATTTCGAAGTAAGGGAAAATATTTGTTCAATATTTTCAGAATTAAAAAATTTAAATAGAAATTAATAAGTATATTATTGAATATATTGAATTCAGAGTGAATTTTAATCAGGCAAATGCAGTAAATCATAAAACAGTGCTTTATGTCAAATTGACAGATTTCAAACATATTTAAATAGTTTTGCTAATATAGAGCGTAGAAGAAGGGCCATGGGTGCCTTGCATTAAGACGCTGGTTGAGAGCTGCTGAAAGTGCAGACGATGGATTTTAAAAATTCATCGCGATCAAAAAAATAAAACGACTGTTGATTAAAAATATTTATCGACCCATCGAATGGATGTTCTGCAGTGGTGTCAATGCAATATGAAGTAATTCAGTTGTATAAGGGACTGAGATCGATAAGTTGGCCTGCATTCACAAAAAATGTGAAGAAACCAAGGTGGCGCGCATAGTGAACGAGATTCATGGCAAATCGAAGTTTAATGGATCACCATTTCTGATGACTGAAAATGTCATTTGACTATGTGTATGCGTTTAGGTGTTGGACAGCTTTTAAAAAACCAGGCTTGAGACCGAGGGAAATCCTCCTTGAAAGTCTTATGACAAAAACTTTTGGGAAAGTTAGTTTCTATGAGGATGGCGGAGTATCTGTAAGGGATACGGCAAGAGATGTAATGTTGGCAAATTATTTAATGGTTTTGAGAGAGTCTTTGCGGCTACGAGAATTGGATTGATGGATTTTGCCAAAAATTAAATGCAGATACTTTTCAACTATTTTAGATAATTACAAACACATCTCTTGCCTCAGCCGAATACGAGAAAATCGTCTGTTCGGTTGTGAAGGACGCTTGATCCGGCGACGAATCATTCGATCCTAAAGCCGCTTTCCTCCCTGGTGGTTTAAACCATCGGGGACGACGGCGAGACTACGCGATTTTGCTGAGGACCGCGCCTTCGGGCATGGTCCTCTTTTTCGATCAGAAATTGGACTTGACGCCGGCCCCATGGCCCCGCCCCGATCCTGGCCCCGGCCGGCCCACAAAACCGGCCCTGTATCCTCCCCGCCCTGGGCCGTTTGGACCCCGCCCTATTGTTTGCCCTCCCCCGTGACCAAAACCCCCGGAAATCTGATTCTAGGGACAAAGCCTGTTTTCCACCGGGGCCACTCGCCGCCGTAACGGACAGCTTACGAGAGAAAGTAAGCAAGTAACACTACTTTTTGAAGTATCTTCGCACAAATACAGAAATTATCAATCAAACCAAACAAAGGAGCTTGTATGAGCAAGAAGACTGATACTGCGACTGTGGAAGGCCAGGAAGGTTTCGACAAGAAGAAGATCGAGTCGAAGTACAATCCTTCACTCCTTCGCGAGTGCATCTTCAACGGCATGGACGCCTCGGAGATCATGGTCAAGATGGATGTCAAGCATCGTCAGACCTTGAAGCAATACGTCTTGAAGCTGATGAGCGATGACAAGACCTATTACGAGGTCAAGGGCCTTTACCTCAAGAATTCGAGGAGGCCCAAGGTGAACAACAAGATGGAACTGAAGATCTATCTCAAGAGCCTTGACCTACAAGGGATGTCCATCGGCGAAGGAGACGAGTTTTCCATTCTGGTCGAAGATCAGAAGATCATTTTGACCAAGATCTAATGCGTTTGGACTTTAACATAGTCATATCGCAAGATGTGACTATTTTTCGATTCTTTCGCGCAAGACAGAGAACTATACGCAACTTCATACAGAAATTACTCTTATAGCGAATGTACGTTTTGATGTAGAAACGTACATTGGAGGCCTTTACATGGCCTTCAGCAAGAAATTGAAGGTGTTATCCCCAAGAGCTTTGGAGCTCAAGGGGACAAGGCCAATTTTAATGCACGTTTCCGGCATGGTCGGAAGAAAAACAAGCATTGGAGGCAACGATGAAAGTCGAACCCATTATTGACGTGAAGAGCATCAAAAGCATCAAGAAGATTCTTTCTGATAATCTTCGCGACAAGCTGCTCTTCATCATGGGCATCAATTCTGGACTGCGTGTCCAAGACTTGCTTGCCCTCAAGGTTGGCGATGTTCGGGAATCCAAGGTCGGCGACCGTGTGATCTTACGCGAAAAGAAAACCGGCAAGGAGAACGTGTTCATTATGAACAAGGAGATCAAGCTGGCGCTTGATGACTACCTCACCGAGTTCGGATCGGGGGACGACCATTTTCTGTTCAAGAGTCGTAAAGGCCGGAACTATCCACTTACGACCTTCGCCGTCACCAAATATGTCAAGCGTTGGGCTGAGGCTGTTAATCTTAAGGGTAATTACGGCGCTCATACTCTTCGCAAAACATGGTGTTACCACCAGCGAAAGACTTTTGGCGTTTCCTGGGAGGTGTTGGCAAAACGTCTGAATCATTCCAGTCCGTCGATCACACGTCGTTATCTTGGCATTCAGGAGGAAGAAGTCGAAGAAATATTGCTGCATGTAATCTAACCATCAGGGGCCTTCTCGGCCCCTTTTCTTGACGGTATAGTTTGTGCCTAATGATTTTGATTGCGTTTATTTTGGCATTTTCATCCGGATATGAAATAAATTTTTCTGTGATTAGGCAATGAAATAATCACTGTGTGTTTTCTTTTTCACGAGGTTGGTAATGGACGGAGGAGATGGCTAACGGCCTTGGGCCGTTTTATGATTTGGAACGTGCTGCGGAGTATTGTGGTTACAGTGCTTCGTATTTCGCAAAAATAATAAGAAGTAAAAATATTAAGCGATATGGGCCGTCTCAATCACGTTTCGCCCGTGCAGATTTAGATCGGTTTATGGCTGCTCCTGATAGCTATTCGTCAACGTCTGGAACAAAACCCAGAACACCTATCGAGTTAGAGGTTTAATATGTCGGTTCACATGCGAAAAAATAACGGAACCTTCTACGTCGCCTATCGGAACGCCGAGGGCAAGCAGACGACCAAGACCTTTGGTAAGGACCGGGAAGGGCGCAGGGCGGCCCAGAAATTTGATAAGCAGGTCAAAGACCACAAACCAGTGGTGCCGAGCACCCCAGAGGCCATCTCCGAAGAGGTGGCCGTCGCCGGCAAGATTTTTCTCGACCAGCTGGCCCAGATGTACATCAACTCCCGGAAGGTCGAGGGGACGTCGATCCGCACCCTGAACGAGATCAAATCGTTCTTGAAGCGGCACCTCATCCCCGTCTTCGCCCAGCGCCCGGTCGAGGAGATCAAGTATGATGAAATCGTAATAATTGTGGCCAAGGCCTACGAGAAGCGCTCTCCGGTGACACGAGGACGGTATCTGTCCTATTTGAAAACCGTTTTTAAATTCGGAGTGGAGCACGACCTCATCGAGAAGAACCCGCTGCGCCAGTGGCATAAGCCCAGGGAGAAGCCCCGGGATACGAAGCTCACGGTCGATGATCTCCAGCAGATCAAGGCCGCAGCCGAACCCCATTTGGCCTGGGCCATCGAGGTTGCCTGGAACCTCGGGGTGCGGACCGGGCCATCGGAACTGCTTGCCCTGACCTGGGACGACATTAGCTGGGCCGACAAGACCATCAACGTTTTCGCGACCAAGACCAACACGAGGCGGACCGTCCCGCTCTCCGACGAGTTTCTGGCGCGCCTCCAGGAGAAGAAGGCCACGGCGCAGTGCGATCGCATCGTGGAGTATCACGGACGGCCGGTGAAGCAGATCAGCCGGGCCATGAGGACGGCATGCCGGCGGGCCGGGATCACCTATCCCGTAGTGCTGTACGACGTCCGGCACCTCTTCGCCACGACCCTCCTGAACGAGGGAGGGGACCTCTCGGCGGTGAGCAAGCTTATGGGCCACTCGTCGATCCAGATGACCGCCAACAACTATTACCACCTGCTCGGCGACGAGAAGCGCCGAACCATAGCTCGGTTACCTCGGCTGGAATAGCCGGGCCAGCGCGTCGATTGCTTATTGGGCATCCCAGAGGGGATGCCCTTTTTTTTGCGCAGGACGCCTCTGTTGGCCGCTCCCCTGGATTGTCCCATGTGGGACAGCCCGCAGCCTGCCCGTTTGTGGGCCGCATCCTGCCCGAATGTTATCCAAAATTCTCTCGTTATCCTGTAGGGTTGGCCGAGAGGTTATCCAACCCGGTTATCCAAAAGTTAAAGGGGATAGGTCGAACACGGCCTATCCCCTTGAAATCTATTGGTCGGGGCGAGGTGATTTGAACACCCGGCATCCTGCTCCCAAAGCAGGCGCGCTACCAGTCTGCGCCACGCCCCGAAACGGAGGCGATTTGGTTACTGCAAGTTCGTTTCCATGGCAAGCCCCTCCTTAGGGCAGCCCGCGCCCGGCGATGGCCGCGCCGCAGGAGGCGCAGTGCCCGTCCTTCAGGTGCGCCCGCGCAAGTCCCATGCCCGCCCGGTCCAGCACGGTGGCGCCGCAGGCCGGGCAGATGGTGCGATTGTAGGTGTCGTCCAGGACATTGCCGATGTAGATGTAGCGCAGCCCGGCTTCCCGGCCGATGGCGTAGGCGCGTTCGAGCCGGTCAAAGGGCGTCGGAGGCGTGTCGCGCATGTTGAAATCCGGGTGGAACCGGGAAATGTGCCAGGGCGTGTCCTCGCCGAGTTCCCGGGCCAGAAAGGCGGCCAGCTCCCTGAGTTGCGACTCGTCGTCGTTGGCCCCCGGGATGAGCAGGGTGGTCACCTCCAGCCACCAGCCGAGCTTGCGGATGTGGACGAGGTTTTGCAGCACAGGGCGCAGCCGCGCCCCGCACACCCGCTCGTAAAAACCGGCGTCCATGGCCTTGAGGTCGATGTTGGCCGCATCGATGAGCCCGGACAGGGCGTCCAGGCACTGGCTGCTTTGGAAGCCGTTGGACACCATGATGTTGTGCAGCCCGGCCTGCCTGGCCAGGGTGGCGGTGTCGCGCATGAGCTCGAAAAAAATCGTCGGCTCGGAGTAGGTGTAGGAAATCGAGGTCGCGCCCGAACGCTTGGCCGCCTCCACCAGGTCGGCCGGCGTCACCTGTTCACCGGTAATCTCCTTGCCCTGGCGCGGCGGCTGGGACAGGGAGTAGTTCTGGCAAAAGGCGCAGGACAGGTTGCAGCCCATGGTGCCGAAGGAAAACGTGTGGCTGCCCGGATAAAAATGGTACAGCGGCTTTTTTTCCACCGGGTCGAGATTGGCCGCCGCCACCCGGTCGTAGACCAGGGTGAAAAGCTCGCCCCCCTTGTTGACGCGCACGCCGCAGCGTCCGCGTCGGCCGTCTTCGATGCGGCAGAAATGCGAGCAAAGACGGCAGGACACACGGCCGTCAGGCAGTTTCTTCCACAGCGACGCTGGGTGCATGGCTTCCTCCTTGTGGTCTGTCCGGCTGGCGCCGCGTCCGCGTGACGTGTTTGGAGGCGCGGCGTTATCTGCCGGGTTGGGGCGCGGTCGAACCGGTCTGTTGCCCGGTTTGCCCGGCGTTGGACGTTCCCGGCGTGGTGCCGGACTGGCCGCCCGTGGACATGCCGGGGACGCTCACTTGCGGGTAGATGTAAATCGGGACGTTTGGTTGCTGCTGTTGGGACTGTTTGGGCCGGGGCCGGATTTCCATGACGCTGTTGCCGTCCGCGTCGGTGCCCATGTACATGTGGTCCACGGTGCCCATGTGGATGTCGCGGCGCGGGGCGTCGTCGTCCGCGTCCGAGCCCGGCGGCAGCGGCGGTGGCGGGCCGTAGCCGGAGGGTTCGTCCATGCCGTCGGCCCAGGCGGGCGGGCTGAAAAGCGGCAGGCCGCAAAGCAGCAGGGCCAGTCCCAGGGCCAATCCCGGCCGCCGGCCAAGGCGCGTCCGGCCGGCGGTGGCAGGCTGTCCTTGAATTCGGGCCGCAAAAACACTATGAAAAAATGTTTTCATGTCGCAGTCCTCGCAAGGAGCTTCCCATGGCCGACAGATCGGCAGCCTATAAGGCCGCCGGCGTTGACATCGACGCCGGCAATTCGCTGGTTTCGCGTATTAAATCCATCGTGGCCGGCACCTACGGCAAAGGCGTCGTTTCCGACATCGGCGGCTTCGGTGGGTTGTTCAAACTTGAACCCGGGGCCTGCGCCGAGCCGGTGCTCGTGGCCTCCACCGACGGGGTCGGCACCAAGCTCAAGCTCGCCCATGACTTTGACCGGCATGATACCGTCGGTATCGACCTTGTGGCCATGTGTGTCAACGACATTCTGGTTCAAGGGGCCAAGCCGCTTTTCTTCCTCGATTACTTCGCCACGGGCAAGCTCTCCGTCGATCTGGCCGCCCGGGTGGTGACCGGCATCGCCGAGGGCTGCAAGCAGGCCGGCTGCGCCCTGCTCGGCGGTGAAACGGCCGAGATGCCCGGTTTCTACCCCGATGGCGTCTACGATCTGGCCGGTTTTTCCGTGGGCATCGTGGACAATGCCAAGATCATCGACGGCTCGGGCATCGGCGTCGACGACGTCATCATCGGCATCGAGTCCTCGGGGCCGCATTCCAACGGGTATTCGCTGATCCGCAAGCTGCTGGCCGCCTCCGGCCTTGGCCCGGACGACCCCATGCCCGAGTCCGGCAAGACCGTGTCCGAGGCCCTGTGCGCGCCCACGCGCATCTACGTCAAGACCGTGCTGAACCTGCTGCGCGACTTCGAGATCAAGGGCATGGTCCACATCACCGGCGGCGGTTTCTACGACAACGTCAACCGCATCCTGCCCAAGGGCGTGGCCGCGAACATCCGTTTCGGTTCCTGGGACGTGCCGGCCGTGTTCGACTGGCTGCGGCAGCAGGGCGGGCTCAGCTGGCCGGAGATGCTGCAGATTTTCAACTGCGGCATCGGGTTCATGCTGGTGGTCTCGCCGGAGATCGCCGGCGACGTGCTGCAACGCCTCAAAGCCCTGCACGAATACGCCTGTGCCATCGGCACCATCGGCATCCGCCCGGAAGGGGGCGAACAGGTCGAGGTGATTTTTCCCCCCGACCGCGCCTGACCCGGGAAGAGAAGACGCCTCCGGCGGCCGGGGGGCATGATGCCCCCCGGACCCCCTCGA
>JAFABC010000035.1 GCA_023426275.1 Pseudomonadota bacterium
CCCCCCCCCCCCCCCCCCCCCCCCCCCCCCCCCCCCCCCCCCCCCCCCCCCCCCCCCCCCCCCCCCCCCCCCCCCCCCCCCCCGCCGGAGGCATCTTTCTCCGACTCCGAGACATTGAGTCGCAATGGAGGACTGACGCATGGACTATCGCATTGAAACAGACAGTCTGGGCGAGGTGAAGGTTCCGGCGAACAAGCTCTGGGGGGCGCAGACCCAGCGGTCCCTGGAACACTTCAGCATCGGCGACGACCTGATGCCACGCGAGATGATCGGGGCCTATGCCCTGCTCAAAAAGGGCGCGGCCCGGGCCAATGCCGGGCAGGGCCGGTTGCCGGACGATCTGGCCGACCGGATTGTCGCGGTCTGCGACGAAATCCTCGACCACAGGCACGACGCCATGTTCCCGCTGCACGTCTGGATGACGGGCAGCGGCACCCAGTTCAACATGAACGTCAACGAGGTGATTTCCAACCGTTGCTGCCAGCTGGCCGGCACGCCCCTGGGCTCCAAAACGCCGGTGCATCCCAATGACCACGTCAACATGTCCCAGTCGTCCAACGACAACTTCCCTTCGGCCATGTACATGGCCGCCGCCATGGGGCTGGTCCGGGACCTGCTGCCCTCCCTGGAGGCGCTGCGCGACGCGCTCGACGCCAAGGCCCGGGCCTGGGCGGACATCGTCAAGATCGGCCGGACCCATTTGCAGGACGCCGTGCCGCTGACCCTTGGCCAGGAATTTTCCGGCTATGTCGGCCTGCTCGACGACGACGCCAGACGCCTGCGCCAGACCCTGGAGGACGTCTGCCGCCTGCCGCTTGGCGGCACGGCCGTGGGCACGGGCATCAATGCCGCGCCGGGATTCGCCGAGGCGGCCGTGGCCGCCATCGCTCACTTGGCCGGGTTGCCGTTTGTGTCCGCGCCGAACAAGTTCACCGTCCAGGGCTCCCATGACGCGTTGGTGCAATTTTCCGGGGCGCTGCGCACCCTGGCCGTTTCGCTCTACAAGATCGCTTGCGACATCCGGCTTCTGGCCTGCGGTCCCCGGGCCGGTTTCCACGAACTCATCTTGCCCGCCAACGAGCCCGGTTCCTCCATCATGCCCGGCAAGGTCAATCCGACCCAGTGCGAGGCCATGACCATGGTGGCGGCGCAGGTCATGGCCGGCGACGTGGCCGTGGGCTTTGGCGGCGCGGGCGGCATCCTGGAAATGAACGTCTACAAGCCGCTGATGATCTTCAACATCATGAAGGCGCTGCGCATCATGACCGACGCCATGCACAATTTCCGCGTCTTCATGGTCGAGGGCATGGAGCCCGACCGCAAGCGCATCGCCGGCTTCGTCAACCGTTCGCTCATGCTGGTGACGGCCCTGTCCCCGGTCATCGGCTATGACAAGGCCTCGCAAATCGCCCATTACGCCATGGAGCACGACCTGACGCTGCGCGAGGCAGCCATGGATCTCGGCTTCGTCGACGAGGCCGAGTTCGACCGCATCGTGGTGCCGTCGCGGATGACGACGCCCTCCGTGGCCAAGGACTGACCCGCGCCCGGCGGCGGGAACCGTCGGAACAACCGGTGAGGTGACCCCTTATGACGCATTGGATGAAACATGGCCGGGACGTGCTGCTCGATCCGTTGCTTAACCATTCCACGGGATTTTCCGACGCGCAGAAAGAGGCGCTCGGGCTGGTGGGGCTGGTGCCCGAGGTGACCGAAACCATCGACGTGCAGTTGCACCGCGTGCTGCTGCATCTGGACCACAAAACCTCGGACCTCGACCGCTACATCTATCTCGTCAACCTGCTCGACCACAACGAAACGCTGTTCTACAAGACCATCATGTCCGATCCGGCCCGGTTTCTGCCCATCGTCTACGACCCGACCATTGGCGAGGCCTGTCTTAAATTCGGCCATATCTACCGCCAGCCGCGCGGCCTGTACCTGTCCATCAAGCGCCAGGGAACCGTGCGCGAGGTGCTGGCCAACTGGCCGGAAAAGGATGTGCGCGTCATCTGCGTGACCAATGGCGGCCGCATCCTGGGCCTGGGCGATCTCGGGGCCAACGGCATGGGCATCCCCATCGGCAAGCTCCAGCTGTACACCGCCGCCGCCGGCGTTTCACCCCGGGGGCTGCTGCCCCTGTTCCTGGACGTGGGCACGGACAACGACGCCCTGCGCGACGATCCGCTCTATCTGGGGCTGCGTCGCAAGCGGCCGCCGACCGAGGAACTCTATGACTTTGTCGATGAGTTCGTCGCGGCCGTGCAGGAGGTCTTCCCGGGCTGCTGCATCCACTTCGAGGACTGGACCGGCGTGGACGCCGTCCATCTGCTGGCCCGCTATCGCGAGAAGGTCTGCTGCTTTAACGACGACATCCAGGGCACGGCCGGCATCACCCTGGCCGGGGTGCGCAATGCCTGCAGGGTCAAGGACACCCTCCTGGCCCACGAATCCTTCCTGTTTCTGGGGGCCGGATCGGCCGGCATCGGGCTGGCCGATCTGCTGTGCGCCGAACTGGTGGAGGAAGGGCTTTCCCCGGACGAGGCGCGCGGGCGCGTCCACATGTTCGACGTCAAGGGGCTGTTGCAGGCCGACCGGGACGATCTGGCCGATTTCCAGCGTCCCTACGCCCACGCCCACGCGCCCATGGCGCGAAGCGATTTCGCCAAGGCCGTCGAGGAATTTCGGCCGACCACGCTGATCGGCGTCAGCACCACCGGCGGGGCGTTCGACCAGGCCGTGGTCGAGGCCATGAGCCGGGTCAACGACCGGCCGGTCATCCTGGCCCTGTCCAACCCCACCGAAAAGGCCGAGTGCACCGCCGAGCAGGCCTACACCTGGAGCCAGGGCCGGGCGCTTTTCGCCGCCGGCGTGCAGTTTGCGCCGGTGACCGTTGGCGGGCGGACGTTTACGCCGGGGCAGGCCAATAATTTCTACATCTTCCCGGCCGTGGGCATGGCCATCGTGGCCACCCGGGCCAGACGCGTCACGGACCGGATGTTTTTGCGCGCCGCCCGGGCCGTGGCCGATCAGGTCACGGCCGCCCAGCTGGAACAAGGGCTGCTATACCCACCCCAGGACGATATCCTCGAAATCGAGATCCTCACCGCCGCCCACGTGGCCGAACAGGTGTTCGACGACGGGCTGGCCGGCGTGGACCGGCCCCGGGACATCGAGACGTTTATCCGGTCGCAGGTCTACGCCCCGGCCTACGCCCAGTCCTGAGGCAGGGCGCGGCGGCGTGTCCCGTCTTGGCCCCGACCCGGCTTTGGGCTACCTTCCGGGTATGGACGCCGCTCTCGAATCCGCCCTGCGCGCGGAAACGCCGGTTTTCTGGCCCAATCCCGCCCGACGGCCGCTGGCCGCCGGGCGGGACGATCCTACCGTCACCCTGGCCGATATCCGGGCCGCCGCCGATCGCCTGGACCGGTTCGCGCCGCTTTTGGCCCGGCTTTTTCCCGGGGAACTGACGGCCACGAAGGGGCGCATCGAATCGGAATTGCTTCCGCTCGACGCCCTTGGCGGCTGGTTCGCCGCCACCGGCCTGCCGGCGGGCGACGCCGTCTGGCTCAAGGCCGATCACGAGCTGCCCGTGGCCGGATCGGTCAAGGCCCGGGGCGGCTTCCACGCCGTGCTGTGTCTGGCCGAACGGCTGGCCCTGGCCGCCGGCCTGCTTGAGGGACCGGACGACGACACGCTCCGGCTTGCCCGGCCCGAGGCCCGGACCTTTTTCGCCGGCCATACCGTTTCGGTCGGCTCCACCGGCAACCTGGGCCTGTCCATCGGCATCCTGGGCCGCGCCCTGGGGTTTGCCGTGACGGTCCACATGTCCGCCGAGGCCAAGGCCTGGAAAAAGGCCCGGCTGCGCGGTGTGGGCGCAACCGTTGTCGAGCACGCCGGGGACTACGCCGCCGCCTGCGCCGTGGCCCGGGAGGAAGCGGCGGCCAGCCCGGCCACGCATTTTATCGACGACGAGAATTCCCTGGAACTTTTTCTGGGCTACGCCGTGGCCGGCTTGCGCCTGCCGGCACAGCTGGCCGCGCGGGGCATTGCGTTTTCCGAGAGCAATCCGCTGTGTCTGCATCTGCCGTGCGGCGTGGGAGGCGCGCCGGGCGGCATCGCCCTGGGGGCGCGGCTTGCCCTCGGCGACGCGGCCCTGGCCTTTTTTGTCGAGCCGGCCCGGGCGCCCTGCATGTTCTGGGGACTGGCCACGGGGCGCCACGACGGGGCGGATATCCGCGAGCTGGGCCTCGACGGCCGCACCCTGGCCGACGGGCTGGCCGTGCCCCGGCCGTCGCGCTTTGTCGGCCGGCTGATGGAATCCGTGGTCGATGGGGCGCTGACAGTGGCCGAGGCGGATCTGCCGGCGCTTGTCGCCCGGGCCTGGAGTTCGGCCGGGTTGCGGCTGGAGCCTTCGGCCGCGGCCGCCCTGGCCGGACCGGCCGTGGTCCGGGCCGCCGGACTTCCCGCCCTGGCCGGGAGAGCGGCCACGCATATCGTCTGGGCCACGGGCGGCGGCATGTTGCCCCAGGCCGATTTCGAGGCGGTCCTGGCCCTGGCCGGAGCGGGGCGGTGATCATAAGCGCCAGCCGGCGCACCGACATCCCGGCCTTTTACGCCAAATGGCTGCGCAACCGCCTGCGCGCCGGCTTCTGCGAAGTCAGGAATCCCTTCAACGCGGCGCAGATTTCCCATATTTCCCTGCGGCCCGAGGACGTGACCGCGCTGGTTTTCTGGACCCGCGACCCGGGACCGCTTTTGCCCCATTTGCCGGAGTTGTTGGCCATGGGGCACGAGCCGTTTTTCCTCTATACCCTGATGGACAACCCGCGCGAACTGGACCCGCGCTGTCCGGCCCCGGACAAGGCCGTCGTGACCTTTCGCGAGTTGGCCGCAAGGCTCCCCGGCCGGCTGACCTGGCGCTACGATCCCCTTGTGCTGACGGAAAAAACGCCCCCCGACTGGCATCGGGCCACGTTTAAGCGGCTGTGCGCCGGATTGGCCGGGGCCACCGACCGGGTGGTGGTCAGCTTCATGGAGCCGTATCGCAAGATCACCGCCCGCATGAAGGCCGTGGCCGGCCAGGGCTTTGTTCCGCTCGACCTGGACGAGGCCGCGAAAATCGCGCTGCTCGCCGATCTGCGCGACATGGCGGCCAGCCGGGGGATGCGGCTTGCCACGTGCTGTCAGCCGGAGGCGTTCGAGGCGGCCGGCATCGCGGCCTCGCGCTGCATCGACCCCGACTGGATCGGCCAACATCTCGGCGCGCCCCTGCCACCGGCCAGGGACCCGCATCAGCGGCCGCGTTGCGGCTGCGCCCCCAGTCGGGACATCGGGGCCTATGACCGGTGCCTGTTCGGCTGTAGCTATTGCTACGCCACGTCGAGCTTCGAGCGCGCCCGGAGCAACTACATCCGTCACGACCCTGAGGCCGCAAGTTTATGAGTCGGAAGAACAGGGGCGTGGCCCTGGCGCCGTCGGAGGGGCCGGGGGCGCAAGGCCTCGTTTTTTCCTACCGGGCTTTGGCCGCATACAAAGCGGCCACGCGGGCGGCCAACGTGTTGTGGCGAATGGGCTTGGCTGCGGCGGGACCGGAAGCCGGCGGCGTTGGCGCGCTGGCGGTCCGGCTGGCCGTGAAGGTGGCGTTGGAGGCCGGAGCCGGCGACGGAGTGCCGGTCGCCAGCCGAAACGGCGAGGCGAAGCGGTGGCCGCAGACAGGGCAGGCCATGAGCATCCCGCCGATGTTGTCGGGAAATCGAAGCGGTTGACCGCAGTCGGGACAGGTGCGCACGGGCCCCTCGGACATGAAAACCTCCGCCGGTTGACCTTTGTTGAAGAAGTGTCCCATTCCGGTGCGTTGGTTACACGAAGAAGCGTCTCCACGGAGAAAAAATGGATTGGCTCGAATTCGATGATTTCATGAAGGTGGATATGCGCATCGGCCGCATTGTCTCGGCCGAGCCGCTGCCCAAGGCCCGGGTGCCGGCCTACAAGCTGCGCATCGACTTTGGCTGGCTTGGCGTCAAGCAGTCGAGCGCCCGCATCACCGACCTGTATGCCGCCGAGTCCCTGCCCGGACGGCTGGTGGTGGGAGTGGTCAATTTCGAGCCCAAGCGCATTGCCGGGTTCCGCTCGGAAGTGCTGGTGCTCGGCGTGGACGACGGCGACGGCGTGGTGTTGCTTGGGCCCGAGCGCGAGGTGTCCCTGGGCCAGCGCGTGTTTTGAGGCCGGCTGCGGCGCACCGGGCGCGCGATCACCGCGGCGCGCGGGGCGACCCCGGGCGTGGCAGGGGGACATCGGGCAGCCAGGTGCGCAGAAAGGCCAGCACCACGTCCCGGGCCTCGGTGATGGACAGATGGTCGGCGTCCACCACGCATTCCGCGTCCGGATCTTCCTCGAAGGGCACGTCCACGCCGATGACCTGTCCGAGGCCGGGAAACTTTTTGCCCGTGGTCTTGCGCAGCATGGCCTTGGCGTACAGGCCGGCCATGACCAGCCCTTCGGGGCGGGCCGCCTCGCGGGCCATGGCCGTGGCCAGGGAACAGCGTACATGGATCTCGGCGAAGCGGGGCATGAGGCGGCGGGCGTAGGCGCGCATGGCCTTTTGGGGGGCCGAGGCGTCCATGAGAATCAGGTCGTGCCCGCCGGCCCGGCTCAGCGTGGCCGCCTCCTCGGCAAAGAGTCGGTAGGCCTGCCCGCGTTCCTCATCCGAGTAGGCGGGTTGGGGAAAATAGGCCTTGCGCCGGGCGTCGAGTTCCAGGTGCAGCACCCGCAGTCCGCCAAGGGTGAGGGTCTTTTCCACGGCCCGGGCCACGGCGCTTTTGCCGGAGCCCGGCAGTCCGGTGAACCACAGTGTCGCGGTCATGGTCAGCCCAGATAATGGTTGAAGTTGGTGCAGTCGAAGCGGTCGTCTTCGAGCACGTTGGTCAGGAAGCGCAACAGCGCCTCGCGCACGGCCGGCGGATGCCCCGGATACCACTGGGGCGAGGCGATCACCAGTCCCCGGAAGACGAAGAAGGGCGCGATGACCGACAGGATTTCGTCATCGCCGCTGGCCTGCAGGTAGGTCTCCCAGAAGGTCTGGAAAAGTCGTTCGAAGTCGCCGGACAGGCGCGGTTCCTTGTACAGGCCGAAGAGCGCGAAATTAAGGCTCATGGTGGCCACGTCGTCGGCCGGTTCGCCCCATTGTCCCCGGCTGCGGTCGAGCACCGCGAAATCGCGAGAGCCGCCTTCCCCCTCCTGCACCAGCACGTTCCAGGGATGGAAGTCGCCATGGACGTCGCTGAGCCTGTGCGTGAAGGCGCGCAGTTTCCAGCGCCAGTCGATGATACGTTTTTCCAGGGCGCGGAATTTTTCGGGCGGAAACAGGGCGTACGGATGGGGGTAGGCATCCACCAGGCCGAAGATGCATTCCGAGGCCCCGATAAGATTGCGGATGCGGCGCAGATACAGGTCGGGATCGTCCTTTTTGACGGCATGGACGCGGGCCAGCCACAGGGCGAAGGCCCGGGCCATGTCGAGGTCCCGCGGCTCAAGTCCGGTCTTCTGGATGCGCTGCAAATCGAGATAATAGTCGTAGCCCGGGGCTTTCTCGCTGATGATGAAGAATTCCTTGGGACTCTGTACGGCGACCAGATTGTCGTCGTGGTCGAAATAGCCAAGCCCCATGGGGCGGACATGCTTTTCCATGCGGCCGCCGGCTTCGTACTGGAACATGAGGATCGCCGCGCGGTCCCAGTAGAATTGATGGCCGTATTTGTCGCCGCGCATGATCGAAAGCACGCCGTGGCGCGCCTCGCCATCGACTTCGAAATCCAGGCAGACCGGCTTGCCGTAGCCGAATTCCTTCATGCCCTGGCCCGCGGCGGCATCCATGTCGCAGACGCCAAGCATCTTCGCGCTCTCGCCGAAAGCCTCGCGCAGATACCGTTCCACAGCCTCGGGGCGTACCACGATGGGCGTTTTTTCCTCGGTCCCTTTGCGCATGGCCTTGCCTCCTTTGGGAAAAGACGGGAATGGCGGGGGAGCAACCCTTTTTTTAAAAAAGGGGTTCCTCCCCCGCGCTCCCTCCTCCCCAAAAAGCTTTTAAAGGGTACGCCGAGGGTACGTTGTTGATGCGGTGATGGGCAAGGTGTTTGGTGGAAAAGAGTGCCCCCTTGCCAGGGGGACCGGGGGGATGATCCCCCCCGGCGGGGTGCGGGGTGCGGGGCGCCGCCCCGCTTCTTAATTATTTTAATGGAAAAGTTGCTGCACGGCCGGATCGGCGGGGT
>JAFABC010000157.1 GCA_023426275.1 Pseudomonadota bacterium
CGGCCGCCGGAGGCATCTTCGTCTTTAATTACCCTGTTCCCAGGCGGCCAGGGCGCGCAGGGTGAATTCGAGCAGTTCCTCGGGCGAGCGTTCGGGCAGGCAGGCGTGGGCGCAGGCGAGGTAGAGCGGTTCGCGTTCGGCCAGGGTGGCGGTGATTTCCTCGCGCAGTCCCAGCTCCGTGAGCCTGGGCCGTTGTTCCTCGTTGAGATCGGCCATGAGACGTTCGGCCAGGCGTTCGGGATCGGCTTGCAGGTAGAGGACCAGCCCGCGTCCGAGCACCTCCCGGTTTTCCGGCATGAGCACCGCGCCGCCGCCCGTGGCCACCACCAGTCCCGCGCGGGTGCCGGTCTCGGCCAGGATGGCCGATTCGGCCCGGCGAAAGGCGTCCCAGCCCTCGCGTTCCACCATGGCGGCGATGGTTTCGCCGTGTTTTTCCACGAAGGCGGCGTCCAGATCGAGAAAGTCGCGTTGCAGGCGTTCGGCCAGCATCCGGCCGAGCGTGGTCTTGCCCGAGGCCCGGGGGCCGATGAGATAAATATTGCGGTCGTCGGCGAAGGACATGGCGTGCTCCGGAAAAGGGCTGACGGCTGTCCGGCCGTCGCGAGGGGGGAAATAGCGTCGCCGGCCATTCTTGTCGAGTCCCGGTGTAACCGATGGCGCATGGGCCACGCCTGAACCAACGGTGCGGATGCGTGATCCGCGCTGTGGCGAGGGGAACGCGCCGGCGATCTTGCTGTCGGCGGGAACAGGGTTTTGCCGTGATGGGTGTGGGCATGGCGGGCATCGAGGCAGGCGTGCAGGGCATTGACGACGCCGCGTTGGCCAAGGCGGCGGCGCAGGGCGACCAACGGGCGTTCGCCGTTCTGGTTTCGCGCTATCAGGCCGACGTGCTGCATCTCGTATCCCGGTTTTGCGACGATCCCGGCGGCATGGAGGATCTGGCCCAGGACGTGTTCGTCAAGGCCTACCTCAATCTCGGCGCGCTGCGAAACGGCGCGGTGTTCCGGGGCTGGCTGCACCGCATCGCGGCCAACACCTGCATTGACTGGCTGCGCCGGCGCAAGCACGAGGTCGGCCTGATCGATCTGGAAGATTCCCTGCCCGACGAGCGCGACAAGGAGCGGCTGGAAGCCTGGGACGCGCGGCGTCGCCTGGAGGCGGCCCTGGCCGAGTTGCGGCCCCGGGATCGCAAGTTGCTCATCCTGCTTGGGATCGAGGGCAAGAGCGTCGAGGAAGTGGCGACCATGACCGGGCTGACCCGGGTCAATGTCAAGGTGCGGGCTTTTCGGGCCAGACGCAAACTGCGGGCGTTTTTGGAGAAAGAATATGTTTGAGGACAGGTCGCGGCGCTGGCGCGGATGTGGCGTGGTGGTCGTTTTCGTCGTGGGCATGGCCCTGGGCTGGGGCGTGGCCGGGCTGCGGGCGCAACGGCAACGGCAGGCTTTGGACGCGGCCGGTCCCGAGGCCACGCGATTGCGTCTGGAAGCCGAGGAAATGCGGCAGCTCGATCTGACCCCGGCGCAGCGGCAGGTATTTCAACAGGCCCGGGAGGCGGCCCACCGGGAGGTGACCCGGGTGCTCGGGCGCGACCGGCCGGAGATCGAGGGCATCCTGCGGCGCAGCGACGGGCATATCCGCCCGGTGCTCTCGCCCCGCCAACTCGCCGTCTACGACCGCATGGCCAGGGAACGGCGCGGCGAATTGCCGCCCAGGCCCATCGGCGCGGACGATTGACGGGGGGACGCGCCGGCCCGGGCGCGTCGCCCCTGCGTTTTCTCCTCCCACATCAGAACGCGCATTGCCTTATTCGTTTCGCAGGTACGGCCAGGCCTTTTCCGACAGGGTTCTGGCCACGCCGGTCAGGCCGAGCAGCAGGGTGGCCAGGGCGGCCACGCCCACGGTGACGAGGGCCGGCCCCGGGAAAAAGCGAAACGGCAGATCCAGAAAGCCGGTGACAAAGGCGGCGGCCAGGGCCGCGCCGATGGCCAGGGCCATCAGGCCCGCCAACAGCCCGAGCAGGGCGTTTTCGGCCACGAGCATGGTCAGCACGTCGCGCCGGCTCGCGCCGCAGACCTTGCAGATCACCGCTTCGTAGCGTCGCCGCCGCATTCCGGCGGCCATGGTCTGCACCAGCACCAACATTCCCACGCACAACGTCGTGGCGGCGGCCAGGGACACGGCCGTGGCCACTTTTTCGGCAATGGCCAGCACCGCGTCCAGGGCGTCGCCGATGCCGATGGCCGTGACATTGGGGAAGCGGTCGGTAATGGCCGTGAAAACCGCGTCCGCCGGATCGCCCGTGGCCGTCTTGTCGATGTAGGCCGTGGCCAGATGGGTCATGGGCACGCCGTCGAGGGCGCCCGGCGAAAACACGAAGACATAGTTGATGCCGAGGCTGAGCCAGTTGACCTGTCGCAGGCTGGCCACCCGGGCGGTGATTTCCCGGCCGAGCACGTTGACGGTGACCGTGTCGCCGACGCCGAGGCCCAGCCCCTTGGCCACGCCCTCGGCCACGGACACGAGCGGCGCTCCGGCATAGTCCGCCGGCCACCAGCTTCCGGCCGTCAGCCGGGTGTTCGACGGCATGGCCGCGGCGTAGGTCAGCCCCCGGTCCCCCCGCACGGCCCAGCGCACGTCCTCCCCGACCGACACGCTTTCGACCGGTTGTCCCTTGATGCGCACGATGCGCCCCCGGGCCATGGGCGCGGTCTCGACGTGGCTGACGCCGGGCACGCCCCGGGCCGTGCGCAAAAAGTCGTCGAGCTGGCCGGGCTGGATGTCCACGAAGAAAAAGGCCGGCGCGGCGGCGGGGATGTCTTCGGTGGCCGCCTGCCGGAAATTGGCCTCGACCAGGACCATGGCGCACAGGGTGGACAGTCCCAGGCCCAGGGCGGCCAGCACCGGCCCCACCTGGTTGTCCGGCCGGGTGAGCGCCCGCAGGGCCAGCCCGAACGGACCGTGCCGCCGGCCGGGGAGTTTGGCCAGGGCCACCGCCAGTCTGGCGAACAGCCGGAAGAGCAGCGCGGCGGCCAGGGCCGCGACGACGAAGCCGAGTCCCAACTGGCGGCTGGGCGAGGCGGCCACGGCCAGGGTGGCCAGGGCGGCCAGACAGACCAGTCCCGGCAGCCGGGCCGTCAGGTTGGCCCGGGGCAAGCGGGGCAGGGCGTAGCCGCGAAAAAGCAGCAGCGGCGGCACGCGACCGGCCAGGGCCAGATGGGGCAGGGAAAAGGCCAGGGTGGTCAGCGCCCCGCAGGCCGCGGCCAGGGCCAGGGCGCCGGGGAACGGTCCCGGCGGCAGCGTCATGGGCAGAAACCGCGCCAGCACCGGCCCGACCACTGGCGGCACGGCCGCGCCCAGGAGCAGTCCGGCCAGGATGCCCAGTCCGGCCAGGGTGGCGATGACCAGGAAATAGGTGGCGGTCACCACGCGGCGGGGCGCGCCCAGGCATTTGAGCGTGGCGATGGAGCCCGTGCGGCCGGCCAGATAGCCGGACACGGCCTGGGACACGCCGATGCCGCCGAGCAGCAGCGCGGCCAGTCCGACAAGCCCGGTGATGGCCGTCAGGCGGTCCATGAAGCGCGACAGGCCCGGCTGGGCGCCGGAGGCGTCCCGGATGCGCCAGCCGGCCGTGGGAAATTCGTGGCGCAGCCGCGCGGCCGCCGCCTTGACGTTGACGCCGGGCGGCAGTTTGACCCGGTAGGCGTGGCGGGTCAGGCTGCCCGGACCGGACAGGCCCGCCCCGGCCAGCTGGTCGCCCGCAACGAGCAGGCGCGGTCCGAGCAGGGCCAGCCCGGCCGAGGCGTCGGGCTCGCGCACGAGTCTGGCCCGCACGACAAACAGGCCGTCGGCCACGCGGACGGGGTCGCCGACCGAAAGGCCCAGCCGGGCAAGCAGCTCCGGCGCGGCCCCGGCGCCGGGCAGGCCGTCGCGCACGGCCAGCGCCGTGGCCAGGGGCTGGGGCGGGTCCAGGGCGACCGCGCCGTAGAGGGGATAGGCGGCGTCCACGGCGCGCAGGGTGGCCAGGGCGCGTTTCTGGGGGCCTTTCTCCCGCCGGGCCATGACCCGCATGGACACGAGATGGGACGTTTGTCCCAGGGCGCGCAGGGCGGCCAGTTCCGGGGGCGAGGCCGGTCGTTGCGACAGGGTGGCCTCCAGGTCGCCGCCAAGCAGCGCGGCCGCATCCCGGGCCAGGCCGGCGGCGTTGGACGCCGCCAGACTGCCGACCCCGGCCACGGCGCCGACGCCGAGCGCCAGACAGGCCAGAAACACGCCGAATCCCCGCAGGCCGCCGCGCAGCTCCCGTCGGGCCAGACGCGCGGCCAGAAGCCAGTCCTCAATAGAGCGCATTTTACAGCATCCTTGTTGTTTCTGTTGTTTAAGCGAAAAGGGCTGCATGGTCCACTTGGGGCGGGCCCCGGGGCTTTTCGCATTGCCAGGAGCGATGAAATAGGCCAGATATTCAGGATGCGGTGTGATACTCCCCCGGATTCCGGGGGAGACGGCCGGCCTGTTGTCCGGTGGCCGATGTGGGGATGGGAACTGTTAAGACCGAGAGGGAGCGGCCCGTGAAAAATCTCAAGCTTGGCGTCAAAATCGGGGTTGGTTTCGGATTGTTGATTCTCATCGCCTGCATCCTGGGCGGCATGGCCGTGGTGAATATGCGATCGGTGGAAGGGGAATCCACACGGCTGGCCAAGGAGTTCGTGCCGGAACTGGCCATGGCCAATGCTATTGAGCGCGCTTCCCTGCAGACCATGATGGAGATGCGGGGCTACGGATACAGCGAGAATAAAAAAGAGCTCGACGCCGGCTTGCGCAGTCTGGGCGACCTCAAACGGGCGCTCGGCGAGGCCAAGGCCCATTCGGACAAGTATCCGGATCTGGTCAAATTGCGTGAGGACGTGACCCGCGCCCTGGCCAAAACCACGGAATACGAGGCGCTCATCAATGAAACGGCTTCCCGTATGGAGGCCGTGGCCGGGGTGCGCCGCAGCCTGGACGAAGCCGCCTCTGGATTCGTGAAAAATTGCGGCGCCTATCAGTCCAGCCAGGGCAAATCCCTGCTTGAGGAGATCGCCGCGGCAACGCCGGCCGCCTCCCTGCGGGATCGCGCCGAGAAACTCAACACCATCGACGAGATCATCCGCCTGGGCACGGCCATCCGCATCGGCAACTACCGGGGCCAGCTCTACCGCGACCCGCGCGCCATCGATGAGGCCGTCAAGGGCTTCGCCAACCTCGATCAGGCCGTGGACGCCCTGCGGGCCAAAACCCGAAGCGACGTCAACCTGCGCCAACTGACCGCCGTCAAGGAGGCCTCCCAGAAATACCGGCAGGCCCTGCTGGACTTCCTGGATAACTTCAAGGCGTTGCAGGATCTTGCCGACAGACGGCTGACCGCGGCCAATGCCGTGCAGGAATCGGCCGCGGCCACGGCCAGGGCCGCCCTGGACGCCACACAGCAGATCGCCGACAGCGCCGTGTCCAGCCTGTCGTCCGCCTCGTCCGTCATGATCGGCGGACTGGCCGTGGCCTTGCTGCTCGGCATCGTCATCGCCGTGCTCCTGACCAAGGCCATCACCGGCCCGGTCGTCAAGGGCGTGGGCTTTGCCCGGTCCATGGCCGACGGCGATTTCACCCGCCTGCTCGACATCGAACAAAAAGACGAGATGGGCGTGCTGGCCGCTTCCCTCAACGAGATGGTGGGCAAACTGCGCGACGTCGTGGCCGAGGTCCAGTCCGCCTCCGAGAACGTGGCCTCGGGTTCCGAGGAGCTGTCCGCCTCGGCCCAGAGCATGTCCCAGGGCGCCACGGAGCAGGCCGCCAGCGTGGAGGAGATTTCCTCGTCCATGGAGCAGATGAGTTCCAACATCAAGCAGAACGCCGAAAACGCCCAGCAGACGCAGTCCATTGCGATCAAGGCCGCCCAGGACGCCCGCGAGGGTGGCGAGGCCGTGGTTTCGGCGGTGGCGGCGATGAAAAACATCGCCGAGAAGATATCCATCATCGAGGAAATCGCCCGGCAGACCAACCTGCTGGCCCTCAACGCGGCCATCGAGGCGGCCCGGGCCGGCGAACACGGCAAGGGATTCGCCGTGGTGGCTGCCGAGGTCCGCAAGCTGGCCGAACGCAGCGGCGCGGCCGCGGCCGAGATTTCCGAGCTGTCCTCCTCCAGCGTGCAGGTGGCCGAGCGGGCCGGCTCCATGCTGACCAAGATGGTGCCCGACATCCAGCGCACCGCCGATCTGGTGCAGGAAATCGCGGCGGCCAGCCAGGAACAGAATTCCGGCGCGGACCAGATCAACCGGGCCATCCAGCAGCTCGATCAGGTGGTGCAGCAAAACGCCTCGGCGTCCGAGGAAATGGCCTCCACCTCCGAGGAGCTGTCCAGCCAGGCCGAACAGCTGCAAAGCACCATGGCCTTTTTCCGGGTCAACGGGAGCGGGCGGCAGACCGCGCGCGTGGTCCGGGCCCTGCCGTCCATGGCCGCCCGTCCCGTGCCGTCGCGCCAGCCGGCTTCTTCCGCCGCGCCCAAGGTGCAGCAGGGCGGCATCGGCATCGATCTGGACGACAAGGACGACGATTTCGAACGCTTCTAAGCGGTTCCCTTTTGCAACGGCACACCGGCCGGGAAACCGTTTTGTACGGTTTCCCGGCTTTTTTGTCCCGGAAGCGCCGGGGCGCGGGGTTGCCCTGGGGCATTTTCCCCAGTATCCAGCACCGGATGCGGCCACAAAAGGCCGCGGGGGGGAGAAATGATGGATGCAGCCGCCTTGCGGGAGGAATTCCCGGTCACGACCGATACGGTCTTTTTCAACCATTCCGCCGTGTCGCCCATGCCGCGTCGTGCCTGTCTGGCCGGACAGGCGGTTTTCACCGACCGGTGCCAGCGGGCGTCGGCCGATTATTTCCGTTGGATGGACGCCGTGGCCGAGGCCCGGTCGCGCGCGGCCTGGCTGCTCGGCACCGCGCCCGAGCAGGTGGCCTTCACCAACAACACGTCCCATGGCCTGAGCCTCGTGGCCGCCGGCCTGCCTTTTTCGCCCGGGGACAAGGTGGCCGTGACCTGGCCGGATTTTCCCACCCTGCGCTTTCCCTTCGACAATCTGGCCTCGCGGGGCGTGAGCGTGGTCGAGATTCCCAAGCGTGTCGGCCGGGTGGACCTGGACGCCGCCCGTCGCCTGATCCCCGGCTGCCGGCTGGTGGTGGCCTCGACCGTGGACTGGACCACGGGCGTGGTCGCGCCGACGGCCGAACTGGCCGCCCTGTGCCGGGAAAACGGGGCGCTTTTCTGCCTGGACGCCATTCAGAGCCTGGGCGCGCTGCCCATGGACGTGACGGCGCTCGGCGTGGATTTCCTGTCCGCCGGTTGCCACAAATGGCAGCTCGGCCCCATGGGGCTGGGGATCTTCTACGCCGCGCCGGGCGTGGGGGCGCTGCTCGACACGGTGCTCGTGGGCTGGCGTTCCATGCGTGAGGCCGAAAAGCTGGAGCCGCTTTTCCGTCCCATGGACGGGGCCGGCCGCTTCGAGCCCGGCACCCAGGACATCGCCGGCATCTGCGCCTACGGGGCCGCGCTGTCCCTGTTCCAGGAACTCGGCATGGAGCGCGTGCGCGAGGGGATTTTCGCCGTGGCCGATCAGCTGGCCGCCGGGCTGCGCGAGCGACGGCTGTCCATCGCCTCGCCCCTGGACGCGGCCAACCGTTCGGGCATCCTGGCCTTTTCCCACCGCGACGCGGCGGGCCTGTACGCCCGGCTGATGGAGACCGGCGTGGCCGTCTCCCTGCGGGACGGGCGTATCCGCCTGTCGCCCCATTGCTACAACGACGCCTCGGACGTGCGCCGCTTTTTTGCCGCCTTGGACGCCTACGACGGCCGGAACGCCGGTCCCGGCGGAGGCCGGTCGTGAAACGCGCCATTTTCGTGATGAGTCAGAAGGGCGGGTCGGGTAAAACCACCTTCGCCCGGGCGCTGCTCGATCACCTGCGCCTGGGGCGCGGACGCGGCGTGGCCGCCTTCGACGCCGACGGGCAGGTGGGGCAGCTCCTGCAATTCTACGGCCGTCGGGACGCCCTGGGCGCCCTGGCGGCGACCCAGGACCCGCTGACCGGCGTGGGCGTGTTCGACCTGCGCCGGGCGCAGGAGCGCGGCATGGTGGTGGATGCCCTGGACATCGGGGCCGAGACGCTGCTGTTTGATTTCCCGGCCGGCTGTCTGGATGATTTGCGCTTCGTGGTCGAGGGCGGCGGCATCGCGGCCATGCTCGACGAGTTCGCCCGCGAAGGCTACCGCGTCACCGTGGCCGTGGTCATCTCCAACGTGCAGGCCTCGGCCGGCAACGTGCTGGCGGCCATGGACGCCTTTGGCGACCGGGCGGACTATGTGGCGGTCAAAAACCTTTTCTACGGCAACCCCGACGATTTCCTGTTTTTCGACGGATTCACCGGGGCGGACGGGCACTTTTACGGCGGGCAGGCGCGGGAGGCGCTCGTCGCACGGGGCGGGAGGATCGTGGCCATGCCGGCGCTGCCCGGGCGGGCCTACGCCCTGTGCGACATGTACTGTCTGGGATTTTCAGAGGCGCTGACCCACCCGGCCTTGCGACGGTCCGAGCGCGGGGCCATCAGCCATTTTTTACGCGAGTTCGGTACGGCCGTGGAGCGGGCCGCGCCGTTTTTCGACGTGCCGGCATAGTGCCGGGGGGG
>JAFABC010000220.1 GCA_023426275.1 Pseudomonadota bacterium
CCCCCAGGCCTTGCCTGGGGGAAATTGCGCCGCCAAACGTTCGAAGCCCCGCCGCAACCAGACGCCGGACCAACCTGCCAGTCTAACGTCCGCTGCCCCCTTTCGGGAGAGTCCGGGAGGGGCCGTGCCCCTCCCGGCCGCCGGAGGCATTCCTTGCCGTGTCGTCCGTCCCGCCGCGTCGGGCCACCCGGCCGAGCGCCGCGGCCAGGGCGACGGACTCGATGGGCTTGGCCAGGTAGTCGTCCATGCCGGCGGCCAGGAAGCGTTCGCGGTCGCCGGCCATGGCGTGGGCGGTCAGGGCGATCACGGGGGTCTGGGATTTCGCGCCGTGAATGGTTTCGTCGCGCAGCAGGGCCAGGGTTTCCAGGCCATCCATGCCGGGCATCTGGATGTCGAGGAGCACCGCGTCAAAGGGATCGCGGGCAAAGATTTCCAGGGCGTCGGGACCCGAGGCCGCCTCGATGACGGTATGGCCCTGCTTGCGCAGCAGGGCACCGATGGCCAGCCGGTTGACGCGCTCGTCTTCCACGAGCAGCAGCCGCAGGCCGGATGCGGCCGCGACATCGGGGCACGGCTCGGCACCCCGCGCCTCGGGCACGACCGCGCCCAGGGGCAGCGAACAGAGCACGCAGGTGCCCACCTGCGGTTCGCTGTCGATCCAGATGGAGCCGCCCATGAGCCGGACCAGCCGGTCGACGATGGACAGGCCGAGCCCCGCGCCCTGGTGGATGCGGGTGTTGGAGGCGTCGACCTGGGTGAAGGTCTCGAAGACCACGCCGAGCTTGTCGTGGGGGATGCCGATGCCGGTGTCGCCGACGCCGAAGACCAGACGGACCCGGTCGGAATCGGCCTCGGGGTAGCAGGCCGCCTCCAGGGTGATGCCGCCGCATTCGGTGAACTTGACGGCGTTGCCGACGAGATTGAGCAGAATCTGTCGGATGCGGCCCTCGTCGCCCAACAGCAGGGACGGCATGTTCCGTTGGACGGCGGTCTTGAAGGTCAGGCCGCGCTGGCGCAGGGCCACGGTGAAGACGTTTTGAATGGAGGCGATGACGTCGCGCGGGGAAAAGGGGGCGTTGACCAGGGCGAGCTTGCCGGATTCGACGCGCGAAAGGTCGAGGATGTCGGTCAGCAGCCGGGTCAGCCGCCGGCCGGAGTCCAGGGCCGTGGCCACGCAATCGCGCTGGTCCTCGTCCAGCCTGGAATCCTCCAGGATCTGCAACATGCCGAGCAGGCCGTTTAAGGGCGTGCGGATTTCGTGGCTCATGTTGGCCAGAAATTCGCTTTTGGCCTTGTTGGCGGACTCGGCGGCCTCCTTGGCGGCGGCCAGCCGGGTTTCGGACAGGCGCAACGATTCCTCGGCGTGCTTGCGCTCGGTGATGTTGGTGAACATGCCCACGGAACCGACAAAGCGACCCGCGGCGTCGTATTCGCTGCTGACGGCGATCAGCGTCCAGATCTCCTTGCCGTCGCGCCGCTTCAGGCGTCTCTCGTAGAGCCCGCCGCCGGGAGGCAGGGATTCGCGGCGCAGCATGGCCCGGTGCAGCTCGCGGTCCTCGGGGAACAGGTAGTCGCGCACTGGACGGCCGCTCATCTCGGCCGGGGTGACGTCGAGCATCATGGCCATGACCGCGTTGACGTAGGTGGTGCGCCACCGGGCGTCCACGGCCCAGATGCCCTCATTGGCCGTTTCCACGATCCGGCGGTAGCGGCTTTCGCTGAGGGCCAGGGCCCGTTCGGCCTGTTTGCGGCTGGTGATGTCGCGGATGACGCCGACCACGTGGCGCCGGCCCGCGTCGTCGATATAGAGCGTCTTGCGGGTCATGAAGGTGCGCCGGCGGTCATCGGCGTCGTAGGCGGTTTCCTCGGCCACGTCCTCGAAGCCGCAGGCCAGGGTCATGGCGTCGTTTTTGAGCGAGGCCGCCCCCATCCGTCCCGGAAAGACGGCCGCCGCCGCCTCGCCGAGAATGTCCTGGCGGGCGCGGCCGGCCAGGGAGCAGAAGGCGTCGTTGACCAGCATGAAACGCCCGCCCGGGTCCTTGACGAAAAACGGATCGGGCATGGTCTCGATGATGCGTTCCAGAAACGGGTCCGCGCCACGGCGGAAGACGCGGCCGCGCAACACCGCTCCGAAGACGGGAGAGACGGCCAACCCGGCAAGGCCGGCGGCCACGATGAAATACCAGCTGGCGTCCATGGCGGCGGGGTCCTCGGCATCCGCTCCGCCCCGCCGTCGTGTCGCCTCACCTGCCTGCGCGCGCCATACGGGGCTTGTCCGTCATTGCCGGATGCGTTTTCGTCCGGCTTGGCGCAAAACGCAACGCCCTATAAAAAAATAGAAAAAAAACTCCCCTTTGGCAAGGCCGCCCCGCGCCGGCACGGCCGCGGCCCCGGGCGGCCCGCGTGCGTCAGACCCGGCCGGGAAGCGCACCGCACCCCCGGCCGGGAAGCCGTCGGGTCCTAGCCCATGGCGGCCATGGTCTTTTCAATCGGCCGGCGTTCCGGCACGACGGGCAACGGCTTTTTCCCGTCGCGCACCTCGGGCGAAACGTACAGGCCGCAAAAGCAGGCGCCGAACTCGGCCACGTCGGGATCGCGGTACTGGCAGGGGCACACCACGTCCCGGTCCAGCTCGAAGTTGCCCGAGGCCAGCCGGCACGGACAGGCCATGTAGCCGTAGCGCTCCTTGTTGATGAGAAGACTTGCCAACAAATCCAGGGTCATTTCCATATCGGGGTTGAAATAATTCCCCTTGGCTTCCTGGAGGGGCCGCAGCTTGTCGTACAGTTCCTGGGCGTTCATTTCTTCTCACACGCATCCAGGGCTTGTTCGATCTCCTCGCGGCGAAAGCCCACGATAACCTTGTCGCCGATGACGATGGTGGGAAAGGACAAGGAGGGATTGAGCTTGCGCACAATATTCATGACCTCGTTGCGCTCCTCCCCGGAAAGAAAGTCCACGTGGACGCAATCGTAGGGGATGTCATGCTCTTCGAGGTATTCCTTGGCGTGTTTGCAATGCATGCAGGTGGACAATGCGTAAACCTTGATATCCGGACTCATGGGAAACTCCTTGACGTTGTTATCGCGGCATCCTGGCGGTTCCATTCCGTATTCCTTTTTCCAGGCGGCCGGTCAAGTATGAAAGGGGCCAGGTCAGCAACAGATACAGGAGGGCGAGGGGCAAATAGGCCTCGAAGGTCCGATAGGTGGTGGAATTGACCACCTCGGCCGCCTTGGTCAGCTCACGCACGCTGATCACCGACAGCAGCGAGGAATCCTTGATGCAGGACACGAACTGGCCCGTGACCGGCGGCACGATACGCCGCATGGCCTGGGGGAAGATCACGTGGAACATGGTCTGCCGCCGGGTCATGCCCGTGGACAAGGCCGCCTCCCACTGGCCCGTGTCGATGGATTCCACGCCGGCCCGCACCATTTCCGAAATATAGGCCCCCGAGAAAAACGCCAGGGAGGCCGTCCCGATAATATAGGGGCTGTCCACGTGGATGACCACGCCGATGCAGAAATAGAAAATGAGGATCTGCACGAGCAGCGGCGTGCCCCGAAAGGCGCCGACGTACAATCCAGCCAGTTCGCTGCAAAACACGCTGTCCGAAACCGAGGCCAGCCCCGAGGCCAGCCCGAACAGCAGGCCGAAGAAAATCGCGCCCACGGACAGGACCACGGTCATGCCGAAGCCCTCCAGGAAAATCTCCCGGTAGGCGTACACCGCACCCCAGTCCCAATGGTAGCGGATGCGCGAGAGCACGAACCACAGCAGGGCCGACAGTCCGGCCAGGAGCAGCGCCCGGACCAGCAACCGCGTCGCACGGCGACTCATGGCACGAACTGCCCCGCCGGGATCACCAGCACGTACGGCGCGCGCTCGCCAAAATCCGCGCGCAGTTTCTCCGCGATCGCCTTGGACACGTCCCGGCCGGCCGTGACCAGGTAGACCACGTTATCCTGGGTCTCCACCCTTCCCTCCTCGTTTTTCCAGCCGCCGGTCCCGCGTCCCAGGCAGGTGAACCCGCCAAAGGTCGCGGACAACCAGGCTTCCAGCTCCCGTTGCCGGGCCGAAGCGCTCGCGCCCTCGGGCAACACCGTCGGCACGGTGAACACATGGGCGAAAACCTGCCGGCTCTCGGCCCGGCCCTGGGCCGCCAGCAGGCACAGCGAGGCCGCGAAGGCGCAGCACACAAGGCGCGACAACAAACGGTGCATCAGTGTTCTCCTAGCCGGACGGGCACCGGGCCGCTGGCAGCGCGCCCGTCCGGATGCCCGTCACGACGGCGTCCGCCAACGCGGCCGGCCGGGCGCCCCCGGCCGCCACGCGAACCGGCCGTCCGGACGCGAGGCGACCGCGGGCAACCCGGCGGGCGCGGACAAACGCCGTCGGCCGGTCCCCGGGCTATTGGCCCAGCAGGTTCTTGAAATACTTGGCCCGAAGCGTTTGCAGCGTGCCGTCGGCCTTGATGGTGGCCAGATACATCTCCAGCCACTGCCACCAGTCGAAATCACCCTTTTGCAAGGCGATGCAAAACGGCTCGTAGGTAAAGGGGGTGAGAATCGCCCTGGTGGTGTCCGGATTCTGCTTGTGGTGCTTGGCGATGGAGATCTGGTCGTAGAAAAAGGCGTCGGCCCGGCCGGACGCCACTTCCTGGACGCAGGCGGTCTCGTCCTTGTAGCGGTTGATGGTGGCCTTGGGAAAACGCTTGGTGGCCACCAGATCGGCCGTGGTGCCGGTCTTGACCGCGAGCACCCGGCCCGGCGCGTCGAGCTGGTCCACGCTCGTGACGGAAGCGGCTTTTTTGGCGCTCAGCAGCGCGCACAGCCCGGTGGTGAAGTACGGCGAGGTGAAGGTGATGGACTTGGCCCGCTCCAGCGTGCCGGTGATGCCCGAAATGATGAGGTCGATCTTGCCGGCGGACAGGGCCGGGATGAGCCCGGTCCACTCCATGTCCTTGATTTCCAGTTTGACGCCCAGCCGCTCGGCCAGGGTCCGGGCGATGTCCACGTCGAAGCCGACCGGTTTGCCCTGCTCGTCCACGTACTCGAAGGGCCAGAATTTGAGTTCCATGCCGACAACCAGCGTGCCGCGCTCGACGATCTTGCGCAGGTTGCTGCCCTCGTAAATGTCGTAAGGGGTGGTCGTGGCCAGGGCCGTGCCGCAGCACATGGTCAGCGCCACAAAGGCGAGGCTGACAATGCGGATGAAACGAATCATACGGAATCCTCCCAATGCTTGTGCCGGTTCGAGACGGACCGAGCTTATCCCATCCGGCGCGTCCCGACCACCCAAAATGTCAATCCTGACACAGCGACGGGGTCGGGGGCAACGGCGAAGGACAGGCGGACGCGGCCAGACACGGTCCGACGCGGCAAGCGGGAGGCCGGAGCCGGGAGAACGTCCCGGCTCCGGAAACGGTCGCCTACCCCTTGGAGCGCACGCCCGGGGTGGACATCATGTAGATTTCGTGGGGATCGAGGATGAGCACCACCGAGCCGTCGCCCATGATGGTGGCGCCTGAAATGCCGCGCATGTCGAACTCCGACAGGTAGGTGCCAAGCGGCTTGATGACGATTTCCTGGCGTTCGAGCAGCCGGTCGACGATCAGCCCCAGCCGGCGCTCGTTGTCCTGGAGGATGACGATGGGCACGATCTCCCGGTCGCCCTGCTCCATGGGCAGATCGAGGATTTCGGCCAGTTCCACGATGCCGAGCACCTCGCCGCGCAGCGTCACGCACTTGCGCTTGTTGACCTCGGTCATGCGCGTCAGCTCGATCTTGGTGGTCTCGGACACCGAATCGAGCGGCAGGGCGTAGGTCTGGCCGGCCACCACCACCATGAGCGCGTCGATGATGGCCAGGGTCAGCGGCAGGGCCAGGGTGAACTTGGTGCCCTTGCCCACCTCGCTGGTCACGTTGACCGTGCCCTTGAGATTTTTGATGTTGGTGCGCACCACGTCCATGCCCACGCCCCGGCCCGAGATGTCGGTGATTTTCTCGGCCGAGGAAAAACCCGGCATGAAAATGATGTCGATGGCGTCGCGGTCGTCGAGGGCCTTGGCTTCCTCGGGCGACATCAGATTTTTTTTCACGGCCACTTCGCGCATCTTGGCCGGATCGATGCCCTTACCGTCGTCCTCGATCTCGATGGCCACGGAATTGCCGCGATGGTAGGCCCGCAACCAGACCCGGCCCACCGGCGGCTTGCCCACGGCCACGCGCTCTTCCTCGGTTTCGATGCCGTGGTCCACGGAATTGCGGATCAGGTGCACGAGGGGGTCGCCGATGACCTCGACCACGGACTTGTCGAGTTCGGTCTCCTCGCCCTCGGTAATAAGCGAAACCTCCTTGCCGGACTTGCGTGACAGGTCACGCACCAGACGCGGAAAACGGGAGAACACCGTGGACACCGGCACCATGCGCACCTTCATGATGGTGTCCTGGAGGTCGTCGGAGATGCGGGCCATGGAATAGGTGGTCTCGGTGAGCTGCTGACCGATGTGGGCCACGTCGTTTTTGCCCTCTTCCAGGGACCGGGCGAGCATGGCGAAGCGGTTGCGGTTGATGATGAGCTCGCCGATGAGATTCATCAGGTGGTCGAGCTTTTCGTGGTCCACGCGGATGGTGGCCGAAACCTTGGGCTTGCCGGCGGGATCGTGGTTGGCGACCGCCTTGGTCTGGGCCGGCGCGACGGCGGGTTTGGCCTCGGGCGCCGCCTTGGGCGCGGGCGCGGCTTCGGGC
>JAFABC010000328.1 GCA_023426275.1 Pseudomonadota bacterium
GCGTGGCCGGGGCCGGCGCGGATGGAACGGTCGCGGTCGCGGCCGGAGCGGTCGACGCCTGCCGGATGGGCACGGCGGCCCGGATTTCGACGCCGGAGCCCGGGCTTTGGCGCGGCGCGTCCTCCTCCCACGGCCCGGGCGTCCCGGCGGTCGGGGGCAGGCGCAGGACATGGCCGGCGGCAATGCGGTCGGGATGGGACAGGCCGTTGGCGCGCAGGAGCTCCTCGGTGGACAGGCCGAACTTGCGGGCGATGTCGGAAATGGTGTCGCCGTGGCGCACGGTGTAGGTCGCGGGCGGCGGGGAGACGGCCTCCTCGGCGCCCGCGCCGCAAACGCACACGGCAGCCGGCAGCGCGAGGACGCAGGCGACAAGCAGGGCGCGACAGACACGACGACTGAACATAGGAGGTATCCCGGGAGGAGTTGGACGCAGCGGTTTTTTGCGATGTTTCTAAAAGTTAATCCCCCTGTTAGGTGAATTTCGGATGCCTGACAACAATGAAAATACGGGCGGCTGGGGCCGCGTGCGGCCCGCGACGCCCTCGCCGGGGCACGCCAAGGGACTTGCCATCCGGGCGGTTAACCCTTACCTGAAGGCGTGGCTGGGATGTCCCGATATTGGCGCCCCGGTGGAGTGAAGACGCCTTTATGGATCTGGTTTGCCCTGGCGTCCCGGCCGGCCCCGGCCCCGGGGCGTTCCTTTGTTTGGAGGCGATTTCGTTTGTCGCACCCCGTCCAAAGATATCGACAAGCGACCTGTCCCATCCCGAGTCTTCCCCGCAACCTCGTCCCCGCCGTGCCCGACCCCCCGCTGATCCGACGGGATGCAACGGTTTGTCCGCGGCGCGACGGTTCGCACGTCCGGTAAGGTAGAAGAGACTTCTATGGACAACCCGCAAGGTAACGACACCTCCGAAGCCAAGGGCGGCGCGGCCACCCTGGCTGGTTTCGGCATGCCCCTTTCCGACAAGGAAAAAAAGAACCTGCTGACCTTTCTTTCCATCGGGGTGATCCTGGTGGAGTTCGCCGTCACCATCGCCGCTGTGTGCTACGGCATCATCAACTCGTACAAACTAGCCGACGGAACCACCCAGTTCCGTTTCCCCTGGGTCCCCTACGGCGTGGCCCTCATCCTGGCTCCCGTGGCCATCATGCTCGTGGTCAACATCATCGGCATGGGCTTCACCCGCTTTTTCAAGGGCGACCCGAATCTCGATGAGGAAAACCTCAGCTACATGCCCGAACGGCTACGCCGGCTGATCAGCCTGTCGCGCGGTCTGCCGACCATCATCCTGCTCGGCGGCATGATCCTGCTGGGACTGGCGCTGTATTACCTCGACGCGGTCATCCAGATGCTGTTGCGCATCGGCGACCACGTGGAGGTCATCGCCCCCTGGATCATGCTCGGCCTGGTCGCGGCCTGGTGCGTCAGCTACCTCGTGCGCATGTGGTTTCTCTACAAGACCCGGCGGATGCAGGAAGAGTACGCCTTCCGGCGCGAGGTGCTCGAACGCACGGGCATCGTCATCGTCGACGGCCAGAAGCACATCACCGCCGACGGCCGCGTGGTCAGCGAACAGCCCTGTCTGCCCGGCCGGGTCATCGACGTGCTGCCGCCCGGGGAATCCGATGCCGACAAGGAAGCGCCATGACAAGCACCGCCACCACCCCCGAAGCCTTGCGCGAGATCGCCGTCCGGGCGCTGTTGCGCCGGGTGGCCCGCACCGACGACGCCGGCCGGGCCGAGGCCCTGACCGCGTTCGTCAACCTGTCCCGCCCCGACCTCAGTCCCGACGCCGCCCGGGTCATCGCGGAGAGAACCCCGCGTCTGCTGCCCCGGCTCACCGAGAAATGGGTCGGCATGTTCGTGGACCGGCTCTTCGAAACCGTGCCCCAGGAGCAGATCGTGCTCCTGTGCGACGGCAGCGAGGAAAACGAGGCCGCCCTGGCCCTGGCCTACGTCATGTTTCTCGAATCCGAGCGCATGGAAAAGCAGATGGCCGCGGATCTGGCCGCCTATGACCTGCCTTCCGGCGAGAACGGCAGCGACGTGGCCGCCGAGGTCTGCCGGCAGCTGGCCATGGTCGAGGAAAAACGCCGTCAGGCCGGCCGGGAAAAGGCCGCCGCCTACAAGCGCAGCCGGGGCAGGTTGAACTGAATTCTTTACATCGGGGAAGGGGTGGGCTATTTGTCAGCCACCCCCTTCGCCCGGATGGCTTTTCGCCCTCCGGCCTTTGTCGTTTTGCTCCGAATCCCTTTTGGCCGCTGGCAGACGTACACCCCAACACACGAGGTACGCCATGCCCCATCGCCTGTTGCGATTCCTTCGGGACGAAACCGGAGCCACCGCCGCCGAATACGCCATCATGGCCAGCCTCATCGCCGGCGTGGCCGTGGCCGTCGTGACGCAGCTCGGTTTGTCCGTCAGTGAACTTTTCCAGCGCGCCCGGGATGCGTTTCCGGGCGGCGGCTGATCCCGGATGCGACGAGGAGCAGGCGGCCGGCGGGGCACGCCCCTCCCGCATCCCGCGCAACGGGACGCGCGGCGGGGCTTCGGACGTCTGGCGGCGAGGCTTGGCGTCGCCTGAAAAATTTTCGAGGAGGACCGGGGGACGGTGAAACGGATTGCCTGGGTGCTGCTTGCGGGAATGCTGTGCTGCTGTCCGGCGGTCGCCGGCGCGGCCCAGCCGGCGCACGATCCGGCCAGGGACGTGTTTTTGCGGACCATCGGCATGTTGGCCGGACAGGGGATCGTGCTCGGACACGAGGCCCTGGAGGGCGTGCTCGTCCGGTTTGAAAAGGGAACGCTCTCGCGGGAGCAGGCCGGTCGTATCCTGGCCGATCAGGCCCGCTACGCCGACTGGGTGCTGACGGTTTTCCGCACCCGGCTCATGTCCCGGCTGGCGGAGCAGGAGAAAAAGGATCTGGCCCTGCTTATCGGCTTCTACGAGCTCGAACGGCAGGCCATCGGCGCGCTGACGGACTATGTGAAGGACGGCGGGGCGAAAAAGCGGCGGGCGTTCGAGGAGCTGCAGGAACGGGTGGCGGCTATTATCCGCCAGATCAGCCTGGGCGGCGACGCGGCCTGATTGCGCGCCGCTTGCAAGGCCGGGGATTGTGTGCCAGAAGGCGATTGTGGGAATGCGCCGAGTGGCGCAACACCCTGTTCCATGAGGAGATCCCTATGAACAAGCTGCTTTGTCTGCTCCTGCTGGCCGGCGTGTTGGCGGGGACCTTCGTCGTCGCCGTTTCCGACGCCGAAGCCCGGCCTCCCTGTCCGCCGGGGTATTTATGGGATGGGCCGCGCGGCTGCATGCCGTTGCCGTACGCGCCGCCGCCTCCGGCCTACTATCCGCCGCCGCCCTATTATGTGCCGCCGCCGGTCTATTACCCGCGGCCGTGCCCGCCGGGGACCATCTGGCGCGCCGGAGCCTGCCGCCCCGCGCCGCAAGCCCCGGGCATCCGGGTGTATCTGCCGCCGCTGTACATCGGACCGTAGGGAAAAGACGCCTCCGGCGGCCGGGGGGCATGATG
>JAFABC010000334.1 GCA_023426275.1 Pseudomonadota bacterium
CGCCCCTTTCGGGAGGGTCCGGGAGGCGGACTGTTTTGACTCAACGCCAAAAATCTACAATCCCACATCGCTTGAGTCCATCACAACACTCCCGAGACCAATCGGCAAGTCCGCGGCCGTAAATCCAACAACAAAAAACCGGGCCGTCTCGCGAGGAGACGGCCCGGTTCGTTTTTCAGGAAGTCTGGCAGGGGCGGGGCCTGCCGGGTGCCGAAGGCGTTCTAGGCCAGCGGCGTGTTCTCCACGAAGCTCCAGACGCCGCAGGGGCAGGCATTGGCGCAGAAACCGCAGCCGATGCACTTGGCCGGGTCGGACACCATCTCGAACTCCTTGCCGCCGAGCTGCTTGCGCGAGATCGCGCCCACCGGGCAGATGGTCTCGCACAGGCCGCAGTCGCGGCAGGCGCCGCAGGACGAACACTGGCTGGCGCAGGAGTTGAGGTCGTTGAACTCCATGATGCGCGGGTCGAAGTATTCGAGCTTGGCCCGCTTGTAGTCGATCATCTTGCGGGTGTCTTCACAGGGCCGTTTGCCCGCGAAGATGTCCTCGATGGCGTGGGCCGCGTCGCGCCCCATGCCGATGGCCTGGGTGAGGAGGCCGGGTTTGACGATGTCGCCGATGGCGAAGACCTTCGGGTTGGTCGTCTGGTAGATCTCGCTGACCTTCACGTGGCCGCGTTCCGTGGCGATGGTGTCGTCCAGGAACTCCAGGTCCGGCACGTCGCCAACGGACAGGATGACCGTGTCGGCGGGCAGGGTCTCGCCGGATTGCAGCACCACGCCCTCGGCCGTGATTTCCTTGGTGAAGCAGGGCCATTTGAAGATGGCGCCCACGGCCTCGGCATCCTTTTTCTCCTTGCCGAAGGCGGCAGGCTTCTGGATGTCGATGAGGGTGACGGAATCGGCGCCCAGGCGGGCGGCCTCGGTGGCCACGTCGCAGCCCACGTTGCCGGCGCCGATGATGACGACCGACTTGCCGACCTTGGCCTCGTTTTTCTTGGCCGCCTTGAGGAAGGCCAGCGCCGACGTGGCCAGCTCCTTGCCCGGAATGGGCAACATGCGGGGCTTGTTGGCGCCGACGGCCAGGACCGTGAAGTCGTAGTCGGTGACGATCTGGCGGAATTCGTCCTTGTTCAGGGGCTTTTTGAGCTGGATGTGCGGCAGGATTTCCTGGGCGCGGTCGATTTCGGCGTCCAGCACGTCCTTGGGGATGCGCGTGGACGGGATGGCGGCCGTGATCTTGCCGCCGAGCCGTTCGCCGAGGTCGTAGATAACGGCCTCGTGGCCGGCCAGTCGCAGCTGCCAGGCCACGGACATGCCGGCCGGGCCGCCGCCGATGACGGCCACCCGCTTGCCCGAAAGGGGCGGGAGCGCGGGCATGTGGCCGGATTTCGCGCTGGCCTTGCCGAGCAGGGCGGTGTCCAGGGGCACGAGGTTGCCCACGGCCCGGGTGCAGCCCTGCATGCACAGGTTGGGGCACAGGTAGCCGCAGACCGTGGCCGGGAAGGGCGTGTAGGCCAGCGCCAGATCCATGGCCTCGTCCATGAGCCCGTCGCGCACGAGCTGCCACCTCTGCTGCACCGGAATGCCGGTGGGGCAGCTGGCCTGACAGGGGGAAAGGTATTTGCGGTTTTCCCACACGGGCACGAACCGGCGCAGTTCGCCGGTCACGATCAGCCCGATGGGGCTTCTGTCGCTGTCGTCGAGGTCGCCGATCAAGCCGCCGCGACCGAGTTCCTCGTCCCAGACGTGGGTGCGGAACTCGCTCATGGACCGGCGGTGCTTGCCGGTCTTCTCGTAGGGCGTCCTGGCCGCGATGAGCTGCCAGTCCTCGCGCACGGACAGGGTGTCGAACAGCTCGGGCCGGCCGATGGCGTCGAGGTAGTTGCGCAGGTTCCCGGTCAGCCAGGCGAAGGCCTCGTCGTCGATGGGCACGAGCTTGGCGTCGGCCAGGGAGAAGCCCTTGTGGTGGCCGCGGAAGAAGATCTGGCCACCCACCATGCCGACGCAGGGGCGGTAGCCGAGCACGTTGTCGGGATTTTGCGCCTCGACGCCGCAGACCACGGCCGTGCCGCCGGCCATGAACTCGGCGAAGTAGTCGCCGACGGAGCCGAGCACCCAGAGTTCCGGGGCGGGGTACTTGGGGTTGCGCTTGGTCATGGTCATGCCGCGCGACCCGATGTTGCCGCCGATCATGATCCTGCCCTGGGCCATGGCGTTGGCCGCGCCGTTGCCGGCGTTGCCGAGCACGATGATCTCGGCGCCGGCGTTGAGCCAGCCGATGTCGTCGGAGGTCGGGGCGTCGATGATGACCTTGGTGCCGGGGAAGCCCATGGAACCGGCGCGCTGTCCCGGGGAGCCGGTGATGCGCACGGTGATGGGCTCCTCGCGGGAGAGGAAGAGCCGGCCGCCGATGCCGTGCTGGCCGTCGGCTTCGACGATCAGATCCCGCGCGCCCTGGGTGACGGCCCGCTGGATGCGTTCCTCCAGGATGCGGGAATCGACGCGGTGGCCGTTTTCAATGCCGTGTATGGTGACGGTTTGCTGTGCCATGATGCTTGCTGCCTTGCTGCTGCGGTGGATGTCTGGGCCGCCCGGAAGTTAGACCACGTATTTGATCTTGAGGCGGTTGGCCGCGTGGTAGTCGCTGATGCCGAGCGCGTCGGACATGCCGATGGGCAGCGACGTGGAACGTCCGAGCGGGGCGACGATCTTGCGCAGTTCCGTGTCAAAGGCCAGGAATGTGTCCACCAGACGTTCGGCCACGAGCTCGGGATCCAGGCGGCGGTACAGGCGCGGGTCCTGGGACGTGATGCCCTTGGGGCACACGCCGATGTTGCACACGTTGCAGCGGTCGCGTTCCGAGCCCAGGCAGCCGGCGGCGGCCTGCATGATGTATTTGCCGGACTGCACGGCGCTGGCCCCGAGCATGATGAGCGCGGCGGCGTTGGCGGCCAGGTTGCCGTTCTTGCCGATGCCGCCGCCGGCGATGAGCGGAATCTCGTTCTGCTTGCCGGAGATGCACAGGTTTTCGTAGCAGTCGCGCAGGTTGGTGGCGATGGGGTGGCCCATGTGGTTCATGGACACGTTGTAGGCCGCGCCGGTGCCGCCGTCCTCGCCGTCGATGGCCAGGCCGGCCGCGTACGGGTTGCGCACGAGGTTGTTGAGCACCGCCGTGGACGAGGTGGTGCCGGAGATTTTCGGGTAGACCGGGACGCGGAATCCCCAGGCCATGGACATGGACTGGATCATCTTGGCCACGGCCTCCTCGATGGAGTACTTGGTCTGGTGGGTCGGGGGGCTCGGCAGGGACACGCCCTGGGGCACGCCGCGGATGGCGGCGATGAGCTTGTTGACCTTGTACCACATGAGCAGACCGCCGTCGCCGGGCTTGGCGCCCTGGCCGTACTTGATCTCGATGGCGCAGGGGTCTTCCTTCATGTCGGGCAGGGCTTTTATGATCTCGTCCCAGCCGAAGTAGCCCGAAGCGATCTGCAGGACCATGTACTTGAGGAAGCGCGAGCGCAAAAGGCGCGGCGGGCAGCCGCCCTCGCCCGTGCACATGCGCACCGGCATGTGCATTTCCTCGTTTAAGTAGGTCACGCCCATGACGAGGCCTTCCCACATGTTGGGGGAGAGCGCGCCAAAGGACATGGAGCCGATCATGAGCGGATAGATTTCCCGCACCGCCGGCACCCAGGCGTTTTCCTCAAGGGCGGCGATGCCTTCCTCGGGCGGCTGGATGCGGCCGAGCAGGGTGCGCAGCTCGAACTCGTGCCGGCCGGCGTCCAGGGCCGGGTCGGTGAGCATGGAGATGCGGATGAACTTGATCTGGTCGAGCAGGCTGCCGGTGTCGTTGCGCCGGCCGCCGCGGGTGCGGGGAGAGCCGCCACGGTTGTTGTGGAACTTGAGCGTGGTGGCTTCGGGCCGCAGTCGCGGCACGATGGCGTTGTTGGGGCACACCATGTTGCACATGCCGCAGCCGATGCAGCGGTAGGCGGGATCGGTGCGCTGCCGGATGCCGTAATAAATGGAATAGGTGTTCGTCGGCTTCTTGGACAGGGCCAAGGTGGCCTCGACGGTGCGCTTGCGAAAAACCCCGAGCTCGATGGCATTGACCGGACACACCGATGTGCAGCGTCCGCACAGGGTGCAGGTGTCCTTGTTCCAGTCGATCTGCCAGGGAAGATCGACGACGCTTAGTGTGGACGGGGTAATGACTGCAGTTGATTGCATAAGGTGACCTCTTGGCATTCGGGGCGCACGATGGCCGTGTCCAGGTGCATGGGTTGGACGTCGGCATGCGGATCGCGATCGGGAATGGCCGCGTCCAGGCCGCAGATTTCCGAAGAAAAGGCGAACAGGCCGTCCCGGCCGCCGACCACGCCGGGGCGCAGCTTCTTGCGGTCCTGCACCATGAACATGGTGCCGTCGGGCAGGCAGCCGATCACGCAGTTGGGCCCGTCGATGATGAGCTTGCGGCAGGTCTGCTTGATGCGGGCGAGCAGTTCGCGGTCGGGATGGTTTTCCATCTCGGCTTCGGACAGCGGGGTGATGATATGCTTGTAGTACTCGACGCCAAGGCCCAGCCGCTTGAGGGTGAAGTGCATGATGTGGGCGAAGACCTCGGAGTCGGACTGGTAGCCCATGTACCCTTCGAACCCGCGCGAGAGCAGGTATTCCTTGATGGGCACGAACGCCGTGTTTTCGCCGTTGGTCATGGTGCACACGCCCTGCAGGAAGAAGGGGTGGCAGGCGTAGAGATTGATGGCGTAGTTGGTGTTCTGGCGGCCCTGGGCCAGGATGCGCCGGGCGAACAGCTCGGGCCGGTCGAGTCCCAGGTATTCACCCACGGTCAGGGGGTCGCCGACCTCCTTGACCATGATGGTGTCGGGCCAAAACGAAAAGACGCGGATATCCTCGGTGCCCGCTTCCTCGCCCATGAGCCGCAACGTTACCCGGATGGAGGTCAGGGCCAGCTCACGTTCGGCCTGGGAGGCGTTTTTGAGCTTTGCCGGCAGGTCATAGGCGCGGACCAGATAGGTCCCGCGTACCGGGGTTCCGGCCGGGGTCTTCGTCCTGGGTTCGAGCACCAGGGTCGATTTGGCCATGAAACCCCGTTCGTCCATGAACGTGTCCAAACGCTTGAGGCCTTCGTCGCTGAAGATTCCGGACAGGATCGGCGCGTCCTTCATTTCCGCGAAGGGACCGCCCAGGTCGTGGAGAAAAAGGCCAACGCCCGATCCGTCGTGCCCTTCCTTCATGACATTGAGCGCCTCGATGGCGCGCATGGGGGACACCGGGTCCCGGCTGCTGAGGGCAAATAAGCGGCACATGGTCTACTCCGAATAACAGTGTCTATTTGAGGGGGGTTCTTTCATAGTGACAAAATGGGCCACCGTAAAGGGAAAAATAAAAAAAGCGACTTCCTTACGGAAATTGTAAAATATTCCCGAAACAAAGCCCCGATGTTCCCTTTGCCGCCAGTACGGCGGCACACCCGTTTTGGCGCGTCGATACAGCTGATGATCGCGTCGCGACGGCACTGTTCCACCACGACGCGGCCGATGGCGTTGTCCGCACGGCCGTTTCGCCGCCTCCCGGAACGTCCCCCGTGCGTGTCCGGACAAGGCAGGGTGTTCGCCCTGACCTGTTATCATAAGACGTCCTGCGTATCCGTCAAATTTCCGACAGATTGTTGCCATTGCCTTGCCGCCGCGCCGGGGCGGTTGACAGGCCTGCGACGGCTATGGCACCTAATGGTCCGACCAATTGATGCTTTTTTCCGTTCAAATATCATTTTTAACAAAGAATCACGGCCTTGATACGAATTAAGGTCGGACCAAATAAGGCAGTCCATGGAAACAGCCGCATTGTTCACCCCGGCCAAGGCCGGTCGCGCCAGCGAGGACGTGGCCCTGCAACTCGAAGCCGCCATCACCACCGGGGCCATCGCCCCGGGCGAAAGCCTGCCGAGCGAGCGCGAGTTGCAGGCGCGCTTCGGCACCAGCCGGGGCGTGGTGCGCGAGGCCCTGCGCGCCCTGCGCCAGAAGGGACTGCTCGACATCCGCAAGGGCGCGCGCGGCGGGGCCTACGTCAAGACCATGGGCGTGGACAACGCCAGCGAGTCCCTGGCCCTGTTTCTCAAGCAGCAGCGCGTGTCGCCCCGGCGGCTGATCGAATTTCGCGAGGTCGTGGACCGGGCGCTCGTCACCATGGCCACGGCCCGGGCCACGCCGGCCTCCATGGCCGGACTGACCGGGCTGGCCGACGATCTGGCCCGGGCGGCCGGAGCCGAGGCGCCGGATCTGGAACTCGTGGCCGAGCTCGACCGGGAGTGCAACCTGGAGCTGGCCCGCATGGCCGGCAATCCGGTCTTCGAGTGGGTCATGCGGGCCGTGCAGCTCGGCTACAGCTCCCTGGACATGGCCCTGTACGAGGACCGCGACTACCGGGACCGCACCGTGGCCAACTGGCGCGAGACCGTCGGGGCCATTGCCCGGCGCGAGACCCTGGCCGCCCTGTCCCATGTTTCCCTGCATTACGCCTGGCTGCGCCGCCGTCTCCAGGAGACTTTGGCGGCGGATGGCGCGGACCAAAGCCCAAGGAGTGACCATGAAGCAGTATGATTTCATCATCGTCGGCGGCGGATCGGCCGGGTGCGGCCTGGCCAACCGCCTCAGCGCCAATCCCAGACACAAGGTGCTGGTCCTCGAAGCCGGTCCCTGGGACCACCGGCTCGATTTCCGCATCCACATGCCCGCCGCCCTGACCTATCCCCTGGCCGGCAAGACCTACAACTGGTGGTACGACTCCGATCCCGAACCGTTCATGAACGGCCGGCGCATCTACCAGCCGCGCGGCAAGGTCCTTGGCGGGTCGAGCTGCATCAACGGCATGATCTACATCCGGGGCAACGCCCGGGATTACCAGAACTGGGCGGCCGATCCCGATCTGGCCGACTGGGATTACGCCCACGTGCTGCCCTATTTCCAGCGGGTCGAATCACGGCTTTCCGGCGCCGACGGCTACCACGGCGTGGGCGGCCCCCTGGCCCTGACCACGCCGGACTGCGACAATCCGCTCTTCGACGCCTTTTTCAAGGCCACGGTCGAGGCCGGCTACAACCTGACCGACGACGTCAACGGCGAGCGCCAGGAAGGCTTCGGCAAGTTCGACCGCACCACCTACCGGGGCCGCCGCCATAACGCCGCCCGGGCCTACCTGCATCCCATAAAAAACCGGGAAAACCTGCGCATCATCACCCGGGCCCTGGCCAGCCGCATCCTGTTCGAGGGCGACCGGGCCGTGGGCGTGGCCTACCGGCGCGGCCGCAAGGAGATCGAGGTCCGGGGCGGCGAGATCATCTGCTGCGGCGGCGCCATCAATTCGCCCCAGTTGCTCCAGCTCTCGGGCGTGGGCAACGCCGAAGAGCTTGCGGCCCTGGGCATCGCCCCGGTGGCCGACCTGCCGGGCGTGGGCGAAAACCTTCAGGACCACCTGGAAGTCTATGTCCAGTACGCCTGCAAAAAGCCGGTCAGCATGTTTCCGGCGCTCAAGTGGTGGAACCAGCCCAAAATCGGTCTGGAATGGCTCTTTTTGCGCAAGGGCGCCGGCGCGACCAACCATTTCGAGGCCGGCGGCTTTATTCGCGGCAACGACGTGGTCACCCACCCCAACCTCCAGTTCCACTTCCTGCCCATCGCCATCCGCTACGACGGCTCGGCCCCGGCCGCCGGCCACGGCTATCAGGTCCACATCGGCCCCATGAACACCGACGTGCGCGGCCGGGTGAAGATCACCGCCGCCGACCCCGCCGCCTATCCGAGCATCCTCTTCAATTATCTGTCCACGCCAAACGAGCGCAAGGAATGGGTCGAGGCCATCCGGGTCGCCCGGCGCATCCTCACCCAGCCGGCCTTCGATCCCTTCCGGGGCGACGAACTCGCGCCCGGGGCCGGCGTGGAAACCGACGAGCAGATTCTCGACTTCGTGGCCCGCGAAGGGGAAAGCGCCTACCATCCGAGTTGCACCTGCCAGATGGGCTCGGACGAGCTGGCCGTCACCGATGGCAGCCTGCGCGTGCGCGGCCTGCGCAACCTGCGCGTGGTCGACGCCTCGGTCATGCCGCTGATCACCAACGGCAACATCTACGCCCCGGTGCTCATGCTGGCCGAAAAGGCCGCCGACGCCATCCTCGGCAACACGCCGCCCCAGCCGTCCACCATGCCGTTTTACGGCGACGAACCCGAAACCGCCGCCTGCGGCGACACGGCCTAAGGAGCGGGCATGAACCACACCGGACTGTATATTGACGGGACCTGGCGGCCGGCGGCCGTCGGGGCCACCCGGGACATTTTCGATCCGGCCACGGGCAAGGTGATCGCCACCGTGGCCGAGGCCGGTCGCGAGGACACCAAGGCGGCCATTGCCGCCGCCCGCAAGGCCTTTGACGCCGGGGATTGGTCCGACCTCCCGGCCGCCCGGCGCGGGGCCCTGGTCACGCGGCTCGGCGACCTCATCGAGAAGCACGCCGAGGAGCTGGCCCGGCTGGAGACCCTCGATACCGGCAAGACCCTGGAAGAATCGCGCTGGGACATGAACGACATCGCCGGCATCTTCCGCTATTTCGGCGGTCTGGCCGACAAGGACGGCGGCGGGGTCGTGGCCGCGCCCAACAGGGACGCCACGAGTCTGGTCGTGCGCGAGCCGGTCGGGGTCTGCGGCCAGATTTCGCCCTGGAACTATCCCCTGCTCCAGGCGTCCTGGAAGATGGCCCCGGGACTCGCCGCCGGCTGCACCATCGTGGTCAAACCCAGCGAGATCACCCCGCTGACCACCCTGCGCGTCACCGAGCTGGCCGAGGAAGCCGGTTTCCCGGCCGGCGTGGTCAACACCGTGCTCGGCCCGGGCGATCCGGTCGGGGCCGAGCTGGCCGAAAGCCCGGACGTGGACCTCATCTCCTTTACCGGCGGCATCGTTACCGGCAAAAAGATCATGCGGGCGGCCAGCAGCAACGTGAAAAAGGTCGCCCTGGAGCTTGGCGGCAAAAACCCCAACATCGTCTTCGACGACGCCGACTTCGACGCGGCCGTGGACTACGCCCTCAATGCCGTGTTCTTCCACGCCGGCCAGATCTGCTCGGCCGGGGCCCGGCTCATGCTCCAGGACGGCATCCACGACGCCTTTGTCGCGGCCCTGGCCGCGCGCATCGCCAAGATCCGCCTGGGCAACGGCCTTGCGGACGGCACGCAAATGGGGCCGCTTATTTCCGCAGCGCACCGGGCCAAGGTGGAAAGCTACGTGGAAGTGGCCCACAAGGAAGGCGCGCATCTGGTGTGCGGCGGGGCGCGGCCCGACGATCCGGCTCTGGCCGACGGTTTTTTCTACCTGCCGACCCTTTTCACCGGGTGTCGCAACGACATGCGCGTGGTCCAGGAAGAGGTGTTCGGGCCGCTGATCACGGTGGAGCGCTTTTCCACCGAGGAAGAGGCCGTGGCCCGGGCCAACAGCACCATCTACGGCCTGTCGGCCGGGTTCTGGACCCGCGATCCCGACCGCATCCACCGCGTGGCCCGCAAGCTGCGCTTCGGCACGGTCTGGATCAATGATTTCAACGTCTACTTCGTCCAGGCGCCCTGGGGCGGCTACAAGCAGTCCGGCCTCGGCCGCGAACTCGGCCACGTCGGCCTGGAGGAATACCAGGAGGTCAAGCACGTCTACCAGAACCACGCGACCAAACCGGCGCTGTGGTTCGGCGTGTAGAACGTTTCACCAAGGAGGTTCGATGCGTTGTTTCACCCCCAAACGGCTGTTTCCCTGCCTGTGTCTGGCCCTTGCCCTGACGCTGTGCGCCGGGCAGGCCTTTGCCAAACCCGGTGAAATCACGATCGCCAGCGTGAGCTGGACCGGCGTGACCATCAAGACCGAAATCGCGGTCAAGATCCTGCAACTGCTCGGCTACAAGGCCCGCAATGTCATGGTGTCCGTGCCCCTGGCCTACAAGGCCATGGCCACCAAGGAAGCCGACGTGTTCCTCGGCAACTGGATGCCGTCCATGGCCACCATCGCCAACAAGTATTTCAAGGACGGCTCGGTGGTGCAGTATTGCAAGAACATGGCCGGAGCCAAATACACCCTGGCCGCGCCGTCCTATGTCGTGGACGCCGGGCTCAGGGATTTTTCCGACATCCACAAGTACGCCGACAAGCTGGACCACAAGATTTATGGCATCGAGGAAGGCAACGACGGCAACGAGATCATCCAGAACATGATCGACAAGAACATGTTCGGCCTGGGCGGCTTCACCCTGGTGTCCTCCAGCGAGGCCGGAATGCTCGGCCAGGTGAAGGCGTTCGCCAAGGAAGGCAAGTGGATCGTCTTCCTGGGCTGGTCGCCCCACAGCATGAACGAAACCCTGGACATGAAGTACCTGACCGGCTCCACGGCGGAAACCTTCGGTCCCGACAACGGCACGGCCGACGTCTACACCAACATCCGCAAGGGGTTTGACAAGAAATACCCCAACGTGGCCGTGTTCCTCAAAAATTTGCAGTTCCCCATTCCCATGATGAACGCCATCATGACCACGCTGCACAACAACAAGGACGAAAAGCCCCAGCGCGCGGCCATGCTCTGGCTCAAGGCCAACCCGGACATCTGCGCCACGTGGCTCAAGGGCGTGACCACCAAGGCCGGCAAGCCGGCCCTGCCCGTGGTCCAGGCCTATCTGGCCAAGGACGTGCGCTAAGCCGGGAACCCGGAAGAAGAGAAGACGCCTCCGGCGGCCGGGGGGCATGATG
>JAFABC010000337.1 GCA_023426275.1 Pseudomonadota bacterium
CCCCCCCCCCCCCCCCCCCCCCCCCCCCCCCCCCCCCCCCCCCCCCCCCCCCCCCCCCCCCCCCCCCCCCCCCCCCCCCCCCCCCCCCCCCCGCCGGAGGCATCTTCTCGCCTCTCCCCGCTCCGTCGTCTCAGGCGGCGCGTCCCCGGAGCATCCGTTCCAGGCCGGCGACGCCGCGCCGCAGCACCTCCATGTCCGGGCCGAAGCTCAGCCGGACATGGTCCTTGTAGCAGGAATGGGGACGCCGCCGGTCGGGGTTCACGTCGAAAAACACGCCGGGCACCACGATGACCTTTTCGGCCAACGCCCGTTCGAAAAAGACCATGGCGTCGCGGAATTCCTCGGGCAGGGCCTTGAGGTTGGCCCAGACGTAGAAGCCCCCGTCGGGCTCGGCCTCGATGATAAAGCCCAGCCGGGTGAGTTCGCGCAGCAGGTAGTCCCGCTTGTGGCCGAACTCCGCCTTGATGGCCGCGATTTCCCGCCCGGCCACGTCCGGGGAAAGCAGCCCCATGGCCGCGCGCTGCAACGGATGGTTGGCCCCGCCGTCCAGGAACGAGCCGGCGCTGGCCACGGCCTCGATCACCGCGCTCGGCCCCACGATCCAGCCGACCCGCCAGCCGGGATAGCGCCAGTTCTTGGTCACCCCGTCCACCACGAGCACCGGATCGCGGTCCACGTCCTCCACGAATTCGGCGGCCGAAATCCGGGCTTCCTGGCGGCCGTAGACGTAATGGGAATAGAACTCGTCCATGATCAGGGCGCAGCCGTAGGCCCTGGACAGCTCCACCCACTGGTGCAGTTCCTCCCCGGCCACCAGCCGGCCCGTGGGGTTGGACGGGTTGGAGGTGAGCAGCGCCCCGAGCCCCCGGCTGACGATTTCCCGTTCCAGGGCGGCCGCCGTGGTCTTGTAGCCCGTGGCCGGGTCCAGCAGGATGGGAATGGGCGTGAAGGAGCGGAACACGGACAACAGCTCTTCATAGGCCGTGTAGTCGGGAATGAAGTGGCCGAGATTGATGTTGCCGAGGGCGGCGGCCACGCGGGTCAGCGCCGCCCGGCCGCCCGGGGCGATGCAGACGTTGCGCCAAGTGTACTGGGAGCGTTTTCCCCGGCGGTGGAAATGGTTGTAGAACGCGGCCACCTGCGCGCGCAGGTCCTGCCGGCCGGCCACCGGCGCGTATTCCTGGTCCAGGGCGTTGCAGTCCACGCAGGTAATGCGTTGCGGCGCGTCGGGAAGCGACGTGGTGGACGGCGCGCCCTGGCCGAGGTTGGCCCAGTCGGGATGCTCCGGGGTGAACCCCAGCGCCCGGGCGCGGTGCATGACATGGATGACGCCCGTGCGCGGCACGGCCCGGAATCCCGGGATATGGTCGGCATCGGCCGCAACGGGTTCGAGCGGCAGGTGGGGCAGGGAATCGGAAAAATCGAGATTGGTGGGCTGCGGCAAATACATGGGAAAAGCCTCCGTGCTGCGGGTGCGGGAAACGGGCGACACCCCGGCCCGCGGCGCGAACAAGGCGCGCAACGCGGCAAACCGGCGGGCGGTCGCAACAACATGGCCAGGGCCAGCGAATGGTGTTCCGGATCACGAGGATCAGCCGAGCGGGCGCGTAACGCGCGGCCCGGCTATCCAGCAGCGGCGGCGGAGGATGCTACGGCGGCGGAGGCGTTCCCGGGAAACCGGGAGAGGGCAAAAAGAAAAGACGGCAGGGAAGGGTTCCCCAAGCCGTCGAGCCAGGCGCGGTCGGGATACGGTCCCGTCCGGCGCGTACTGGAGAGGCATCTCGGGGATGTGGGTTTCATGCGGAAACTGTAGGGAGAGAACGCCGGAAAGGTCAAGAGGGACAGGCGGATTTTCTTTCGTGGGAGTGGCAATGGCAGCGGAAGAGCCTCCGGCGGCCGGGAGGGGGACGCCCCCTCCCGGACTCTCCCGAACGGGGCTGACGGGCGACGGTTCGGTTGGTCGGATGGTCCGGTTGCCGCACCGGGTGGCTACGCCGTGTCCGCCGCGGCATCCTTTTCCGACGACGTCGTCCGGGCGTACCGGGCCACAAAATCCCGCAGTATCCTGGCCTGACGCTCCATGTAGCCGATCCAGGCGTCAAGGACCTCGCGGCCTTCCTGGGTCACGGAGTACAACCGTCTGGCCGGACCGGAGCCTTCCGCCTCCCAGCGCGAGACCACAAGCCGGTCGTCCTCCATCTGGCGCAGATGCCGGTAAATCATGCCCGGAGGCACATCCCCCCGCAGAAAACCGTACTCCGCGATACGCTGCGACAACTCATAGCCGTATGATTCCCCATCCAGCAGCGCCAAAAGAATCGACGGCTGCATGTACCGATCCGGTTTTCCGGGTCCGATTTTTCCTGGCATGACATCCTTCTTGAAAACGAGAGATTCCGCGATCACTTCACCGGGCACAACCTACAGACAGCCGCGGGCGCGCCGCAAGCCCTTTCCGGCGCGCCCGCCCGAAGCGCTTGCGTCCGCATCCGCCTGTTGCTACCGACGGACATGGCCATTGCTCCCACCGACGCCGCCCCGTCCGGGACGCCTTTGCCCCCGGGACGTCTCGGCCGCCGACTCTTCTGCTATTTCGCGGCCACCCTGCTGGCCCTGGCCGTCGGTGTCGCCATGGCCACCATCATTCCCCTGCTCGACCGGCTGGCCCGGTCCGAACAGGCCGGGCTCGAACACGTGGCCGCGACCAAGGCCCAGGCCGTCGGCGAATGGTTCCGCCGGGCCGAGGATCTGGCCCGGCAGATCACCAGTCGCAGCCAGATCCGGCAGGCGCTCGAAGACTTCAATGCCGGCCGCCTGTCCCGGGACGCCTTTGTCGCCTTTGTCCGGCCCAAGCTCCTCGACGCCATGCGACGCTCCGGCGACGTGGTCGGCATCACCCGCCTGTCCCCGGACGACCAACCGCTGGTTTCCTGCGGGGAGGCCATTCCCAAGGCCGTCTGGCCCCTCCCGCCCCATGAAGCGGGTGGCGCGGGCGGCCCGGGCGGCCTGCGCGTGTCGCCACCCGTAAAACTGGCCGACCGGCTGTGCATCGTCATCGGCGCGCCCATCCCCGGCCGCGACGGCGGCCGGGTCGGCACCGATCTCGTCGCCGTGGACACGGCCGTGCTCGCGGACAGGATCATCCAGCCGCCGGACGGTGGCGACGCCGCCAGCGTGGCCCTGGCCGTGCGGGAAAACGGCGCGGTGCGCCCGTTCCTTGTCGCGCCCCGGCCCGGCCCGGCGGGAATCGCCCTGGTCATGCGGCAGGCCCTGGCCCAGTCGTTGGACGGGCGCGCGGGCATCCGTTCCGACCCGGACACGGTGGTGGCCGCCACGCCCGTCGCCGGCACGGACTGGGGGCTGGCCCTGTCCGCCGACCGACGCCGGCTCTACGCCCCGGTCCATGCCGAGCTGGTCACCATGCTGGCCTACACGGCCGGCGTCTACGTGCTGTGTCTGGCCGGCTTCGGCTTCCTGCTGCGCCCGCTGGCCGGCCGGATGCTGCTGCAAGCCGAGGAACTCGGCGCGGTGGTGGCCGAAAAAACCCGCCAGCTGACCACCGAACTGGCGGCCCGGGCGGCGGCCGAAAAGGCCTTGCAGGAGGCGCGCGACGGCCTGGAGCGCCGCGTGGAGGAACGCACGCGCCGGCTGGCCGAAGCCAATGCGGAACTGCTCGCCCTGCACGAACGCCTCGAAGGCGAGATCGAGGAGCGCAAGACGCTTTCCCGCGAACTCCTGAACCTTCTCGAAGACGTGCGCCTGGATATTTCCCGCGACCTGCACGACCACACCGGCCAGCTGCTGACCACCCTGCGCCTCAACCTCAATGCCGCCCTGCGCGACCTGCCCGGCGACGGCGAGGCCTGCCGGCTCCAGCTGGCCTCGGCCACGGAGAAAGTGGATCAGGTGCTGGCCGAGGTCAAAACCCTGGCCCGGGGGCTGCGGCCAAACACCCTGGACTATTTCGGACTGGTGCCCTCCCTGGCCGCCCTGATCGACGAACAGCAGGCCGCAAGCGGCCTTGCCTTCCACTTTTTCCACAACGAACTGCCGGCCGATTTCGACCGGGACAAGGCCCTGGCCCTCTACCGCATCGCCCAGGAAGCCCTGTCCAATGTCATCCGCCACGCCAGGGCGGCCAATGTCCACGTCAACCTCGTACGGCGGGACAACCACGTCACCCTGTCCGTGGAGGACGACGGCGTGGGCTTCGACCGGACGGCGCGCCCGGCCACCAGCCTGGGCCTGACGCTCATGCGCGAACGCATGGTGCAGCTTGGCGGCACCCTCGTCGTGGAATCCGCCCCCGGCCAGGGCACCCACATCATGGCCGAACTGGGAATCGAAACGCCGCCCGGCCCCGAGCGCCGGACAGCCACGGAGACCGCATGACCATCCATCGCCTGCTGCTCGTCGATGACCATCAGGTGGTCATCGAAGGCATCAAGGGACTGTTCGCCGACCATCCGGACATCGTGGTGGCCGGAGAGGCCAACTCCGGCCGGGAAGCCGTGGAACTGGCCGGCCGGCTGCACCCCGACGTGGTCATCATGGACATCTCCATGCCGGACATGAACGGCGTGGAAGCCACCATCGCCATCCGCCAGACCGAACCCACGGCGGATATCATCATCTATACCATGCACTCGGACCAGCGCTTCATCCTGGAGCTGTTCAAGGCCGGCATCTCCGGCCACGTGCTCAAGGCCGACGATCCGGCCCTGCTCGTGCAGGCCGTGGAGACGGTCTGCGCCGGGGGCACGTTTTTCACCACGGTCACCCCGCAGGAGCTGGCCCGGCAGTTCCAGGGCGAAGGCGCGGCCAACGACGACGACCGGCTGGCGCTTCTCAGCAAACGCGAACTGGAAGTCTTCCGCCTCCTGGCCGACGGCGTGCCCCTCAAACGCATCGCCGCCGACCTGTGCATCAGCCCCAAGACCGTGGAGACGCACAAGTACAACATCATGGAAAAACTCGCCGCCCAAAACGCCACAGACCTGACCAAGCTCGCCCTGCGCCACGGCCTGATCACCCCCTGAGGAAAAGAGGCGGAGAAGATGCCTCCGGCGGCCGGGGGGCATGATG
>JAFABC010000346.1 GCA_023426275.1 Pseudomonadota bacterium
GGCAAAGCCTGGACAAAAATGCGCCGCCAAGGTGCGCCAGCGTCGCTTCGCGCCGCGCAAGAACTATCGAGGGGGTCCGGGGGGCATCATGCCCCCCGGCCGTCGGAGGCGTTTTTGTCTTTTAAAACGGCAGTTCGAGCTGTTGCGGCCGCCGGCGTTTCTGAATCAGACGCTTGAGCTTTTTGGGGGAGACGCCCACGCGGTACGGCCACAGGGGGCAGGCCTCGCGTTCGGTGCACCGGCGCACGGCCTGCCGGTCGCCCACGGTACAGCGCAGGCATACCCGCCGGATGATCCGCACCACCCGGGTCGGGAAGCCTTCGGGAACCGTCTTCATGCGCAAGGGGTGCAGCGGACAGGCCTGATCCTCGCAGGCGGCGACCAGTCCGCGCTGTCCGCCCATGCAGGCCAGCACGCAGTAGCGGCGCACCGACTCCAGCGGTGAATACGATTTGGAAACGTCGCCTGGGAGCATGGGACCTCACGCGGAGATGAAATGACGCGGGGCAAACGCCACGCCGGCCCTTCCATAGACCCGGGGCCGGCTTCCTGACAACCGTCGCCGCGGCCTTTTTTCCGGCCTCCCCTTCTGGTTCGAAAGACCTCTTCAAACCAACAAGAATCACGATTTATTGTACTCCGTGATAATATTCCAACGAACACCGCATCAGGCAACACAGCAACCATGGCGAAACAAACAGCGAACACAATAACGAGACACGATTTTATACAGGAAAGTGTTTTTCATGCACAGCTTTACAGTCATGAAGGAAACGTATACCTGATTCCAAGCGTTCTTCACATAGCATTGTGCACGCAAGACGCGATCAGAACCAGTCCATCGGCATGACACGTTTCCTCCGTTTTCAGGACCGTCATGCCGGAACGCACCCCGAACCGGCCCGAGGCGCAAGGATCATGTTTCACCTGCCGCATCTCTCCCGATGGTTGCTGCCTCGCGGCCTGCGCGCCACGTTGATGGGGCTGGTGCTCCTGGCCGTGCTTCCCGCCCTGGGCCTGGCCCTGCATCACGGACTCGTCCAACGCGCCCACGCCAAAGCCGATGCCAAAAACGCCGCAGTCGGCCAGGCCCTGACCCTGGCCGCCGCCCAGCGTGAACAACTGACGGCCGCCCACCGTCTCGTCCGGACCCTGGCCGCCACAACGGTCGTGCGCGTCATCGACCCGCAAGGCTGCTCCCGCCTGTTTTCCCAGCTCATGCGCCAATCCGGCCCGGGGATTTGCAACATCCTGGCCGTGTCGGCCACGGGTGAACGCATCGCCGAAGCCGTTCCCGGGGCCGGGGACGCCTTTGCGCCCGGCCATACGCCGCTTGGCGTCGCCGCCTACGCCGACCGCCCCTGGTTCGCCCTGGCCGTCACCACCAAGACCTGCCAGACCGGACCGTTCGTCGCGGCCCCGGACGGCCGGCCCGTGGCCGTTATCGCCTGCCCGTCCATCAGCTGGGACGACACGGTCAAGGCCGTGGTGGCCGCCAGCCTGACCCTGGACGCCCTGGCCGGGTCGGTGGCCGCCAATCCGCCGCCTCCGGGAAGCCTCGTGGGCGTGCTGACGCCTGCCGGACGGCTGCTGGCCACCTTCCCCGAGGCCTCGCCCCGCATCGGCGACGATCTGTCCGACACCCCGCTTGGCCGGGCGGCGCGCGGCATCGACTCGGGAAGCCGGGAAACCGCCGGCCTGTCCGGCGCGGCCAAACTCGTCGGTTTTGCCCGGATCATCCCGGGCGACGCGGCCTCGCCCGTGGTCTTCGTGAGCGTCCCGCTCAGCGAGGCCTACGCCGCGGCCGACGCCCTGCTGCGCGCCCAGCTCGGCTGGCTGGCCGTGGTCGGCATTCTCGGACTTGGCGTTGCCTGGCTGTTCGGCTCCAGGCTGCTCGTGCGCCCCATCACCACCCTGGTCGCGGCCGCCGAACACATCGGCCAGGGCGTGCTCACCACCCGCCTGACCGAGACGCCCCACACCCTGGAGCTGGCCAGACTCGGACGGGCCTTCAACGCCATGGCCGGCGAGCTGGAACAGCGCGACCGGGTGCTGGCCCGGAAAACGGTCGAGCTGCAAAATTCCAACAAGGACCTGGAGCAATTCGCGTACATCGCCTCCCATGACCTGCAGGAGCCCCTGCGCAAGATCACGAGCTTCGCCGAACTGCTGGACAAACGCTTTTCCGACCAACTCGACGACACCGGCCGGCGCTACATCAACTACATGGTGGACGGCGCACGGCGCATGAGCCAGCTCATCAACCATCTGCTGGCCTATTCGCGTCTGGGGACGCGTGGCGGGGACTTTGCCGCCTTCGCCCTGGATGCGGCCCTGGATATGGCCCTCGACAACCTCGAAGTGCCCTTGCGCGAGGCCGACGCCACGGTGACGCGGGGAAAACTGCCCGTCCTCGTCGGCGACGCCACCCAGATCACCCAGCTTTTCCAAAACATCATCGGCAACGCCATCAAGTACCGGGCCCTCCGGCCGCCCCGGGTCCATATTTCGGCCGTACGCGAGGACGGGGCCTGGACCATCGCCGTGGCCGACAACGGCATCGGCATCGCACCCCAGCATTTCGACCGCGTCTTCCGTATGTTCCAACGCCTGCACACGACCGGGGAGCGCCCCGGCGCGGGCATCGGCCTTTCTTTTTGCAAACGGATCGTGGAACGCCACGGCGGCGCCATCCGGGTTGAGTCCGAAGAGGGCGAGGGCTCCACCTTCCTGTTCACCCTGCCCGACCTCGAGGAGAGCGCGTCGTGAGTGCCGCGCCCGTGCGTATCCTGCTGATGGAAGACGACCCCGGCGATGTGGAGCTGATCCGCGAAGCCCTGCGCGAAACCACGATCACCCTGGCCCTCGATCATGTGGGCGACGGCGAGGAAGGCATGCGCTACCTGCGCCGGGAACGGGAGCACGCCACGGCCGTGCGCCCCGACCTGATCCTGCTCGACCTCAACATGCCCCGCAAGGACGGCCGCGAGGTGCTCTCGGAGATCAAGGAGGACAAGGGGTTGCGTTCCATCCCCGTGCTCGTCCTGACCACTTCCGACGCCGCGGACGACATTTTGTCCAGCTACGACCTCGGCGCCAACTGCTACCTGCAAAAGCCCCTCGGCCTGTCCGACTTTTTCCATGTCATCAAAAGCGTCGAGGATTTCTGGCTGCACCTCGTCAAGTTGCCGCCGCGCGAGGCACGGCAGGGAGGACGTCAATGACCCTGCGCATCACCCTGATCGAGGACGACATCGGCGACGCGGAACTCGTGCGCGCCTACCTGGAAGACGGCGCGGACGCCGCGTTTCACCTGGAGCACGTCCTCCTGCTGGAGGACGGCGTCGACAGCCTGGACAAACAGGGGGCCGACGTGGTGCTGCTCGACCTGAACCTGCCCGATTCCACGGGCCTGACCACCTTCACCACGCTTCGGGCGCGATTTCCCGATCTGCCGATCATCGTGCTTTCGGGCCTGGACGACCGGGAAATCTCCACCATGGCCGTACGCGAAGGAGCCCAGGACTTCCTGGTCAAGGGCAATTTCGACGGCCAGGGGCTGTTCCGGGCCATCCTCCACGCCATCGAACGCCACCAGCTCTACATGCAGCTGGCCGGGGCCGCCCTGTCCGACGAGCTGACCGGACTGTTCAACCGCCGGGGGTTCATGACCCTTGCCGGCCAACTGTTCAAATCCGCCCGACGGCTGGCCCGGGGCGCGTTCCTGCTCTACGTGGACCTCGACGGCATGAAGCGCGTCAACGATACCCTGGGGCACCGGGAAGGCGACCGGATGCTGGCCGACATGGCCGCCATCCTGCGCGGAACCTTCCGGGAATCCGACGTGCTGGCCCGGCTGGGCGGCGACGAGTTTGCCGTGTTCGGCCTGGAGGAAACCCTGCACGAGGCCGTGGCTCCCAAATCCCGGCTGCTGGAGCGCATGGCGACCTTTAACGCCGAAAAAAAACGCGCCTATTCCCTCTCGGCCAGCGTGGGCGTCTCCTGCCTGGACATCGACGCGGCCAGCACGGTCAATGACCTGCTCTGCTGCGCCGACGCCCGCATGTACGAGGAAAAACGCACCCGGTCCTCCCGAAGCACCCCCCGCCCGGCTCCGCCGCAAGGCTGCCTGCCCCCGCTTGCGCCCCGCAGGCCCGTCGGCGGCGGCTCGTCCATCGAGCCGACGCCCCGGGTTCCGGGCGTCCTGCGCATCGCCTGACCGCGAAGGAGGTTTCCCATGATCGCACGCGGCGTCCGCTTTGCCCTGTTCCTGGTCCTGGCTGTCTGGACCGTAGCCCAGCCCCGCCCCTGTCCGGCCGAGGAGCTGGTCGTTTCCGGCGCGGCCAGCCTCATCGGCGCCATGACGGACATCAAGAAGGCCTTCGAGGCCGAACACCCGGGCGTGACGGTCTACGCCAATTTCGCCGCCTCGGGCCGGTTGCTGCAACAACTCCAGGCCGGCGCGCCGGTGGATGTCTTCGCCCCGGCCGATCAGGTCACCATGGACCGGGCCCAAAAGGACGGCCTCATCGATGCCGCCTCCCGCGTCGATTTCACGGCCAACGACCTGATGCTGGCCGTACCCGCCGATGCCGGCGCGGTGCACTGCGTGGCGGATCTGGCCGGGGACGGGGTCTCCCGGCTGGCCCTGGGCGAACCCGATGCCGTGCCGGCCGGCAGTTACACCAAGCAGACCCTGGCCGCGCTCGGCTTGTGGGAAAAGCTGGAACCCAAGATGATCTACGGCCTGTCGGTCAAGCAGGCGCTCGACTACGTGGCCCTGGGCGAGGTGGACGCGGCCTTCGTCTACGCCACCGACGCCCGGCTGGCCAAGGACCGCATCCGGGTGGTGGCCACCCTGGGCGGCCACGCCCCCATCGTCTATCCGGTGGCCATGCTGACGAGCTGCTCGAAAAAAGACACGGCCAAGGCCTTCATCGCCTTTCTCCACGGCGAAAAAGGACAGGCCATCCTCAAAGGCTTCGGCTTCAAGGCGCCCGGCGCCGTGACCACGCCCTAGGGTGTGGAAGAGGATGCCTCCGGCGGCCGGGAGGGGGTCACCCCCTCCCGGACCCTCCCGAAAGGGGGGCAGGCGGTCGTACGTCCGGCGGCGGGCCTGTGCCTGTTTGGTTGCGCGATTTTCCCCTGGCAAAGCCAGGGGA
>JAFABC010000049.1 GCA_023426275.1 Pseudomonadota bacterium
CGCCCGCCGGCCCCCCCCCCCCCCCCCCCCCCCCCCCCCCCCGCCGGAGGTCTCTTCCTCTCCGCCTTTCCCAAAGCGCGCCGGAGGGGGGTTCATGCATGCCATAGCTGCGGCCATAACCGCCTGGATGGCCGACCGGGCCAACAACGCCTTGTTTCCCGGTTCGGACGCGCCCGCCTTTGATCCGCCCCTGATCGGCTTTGCCAGGGGCGACGATCCCATGTTCGATTTCTTGCGTCAGGACATCGGCCCGGATTTTTACTGGACGCCGACCATGGCCTATGCCCGGGCCTTCCCGGATGATCCCGCCCCGGCCGAAGCCCTGGGCGTCATCGCCTGGGTGTTGCCGCAGACGGCCGCCACCCGTGCCGCCCAGCGCGCCTGCCGGGAGCTGCCGAGTCTGGACTGGAGCCGGGTCCGGCTCTATGGCGAGCGGGTCAACGAGGCGTTGCGGGGTTTCGTCGTGGACAGGCTGGCCGGCCGGGGCATGCCGGCCGTGGCCCCGGTGCTTGCGCCGGGGTGGGGCAGGGCGCTTTCACCGCGTTACGGTTTCGCGTCCAACTGGTCCGAGCGCCACGCGGCCCATGTCTGCGGCCTGGGTACCTTCGGACTGTCCGACGGCCTCATCACCCCGGCGGGTAAGGCCGTGCGCGTCGGCAGCGTGGTGGCGAAAATGGTCCTGCCTGCCACGAAACGCCCCTATACGCGCCATGACGCCTGGTGCCTGCGGGCCATAGGCGTGCCCTGTCGGGCCTGCATACGGCGCTGCCCGGCCGGAGCCATCACCGAGGCCGGGCATGACAAGGAGAAGTGCAAGGCCTACATCCGCACCGTCACGGCGACCTACGTGGCCAGGGAGCAGATTCCCGGCACGCCGGTCAACAGCTGCGGCCTGTGCCAGGTGGGCACGCCCTGCGAGGCGGGCGACCCCACCGCCCGCAAGCGGCGGCGCGATCAGGCCTCGGCGGAGGAGGCCGGACCGCAGCGGTGCTTGTAGTCGATGGCCTTGCGGATGAAGATGGTGGATTCCGCGATGTTGGCGCACTGGTCGCAGATGCGTTTGAGGCTGTGGGCCACGAACGATTGCTGCACGGCGCGTTCCACGGGCTTGGCCTCGCGGATCATCTCGTTGGTGATGCCCCGGAAGATGCGGACGTTGAGTTCGAGCGCGGCGGTGTCCTGTTCGATGACGGCCACGGCCGCCTCGGGGTCCAGGTCCATGTAGCAGTTGATGCAGGCGCGCAGAAGCTCCAGGGCCAGATCGGCCAGCCGGCGCAGGTCGGCGTGCAGGGGCTGGCGCGGCTCGGTGGTCAGCACGAGCACCCGCTCGGCGATGTTGACGGCCTCGTCGCCGAGCCGTTCGATGTTGACGAGCATGCGCATGGAGCCCACGATGAAGCGCAGGTCCTTGGCCACGGGATGGTGCAGGGCCAGGATTTTCAGGCTTTCGGAATCGACGCGGCATTCGTAGTCGTTGATTTCCCGGTCCGCGTCGATGACGTCGCGGGCCTTGTCGGCATTGTGCTCAAGGAGACTGGCCACCGCCTTTTTGACGGCGTCCTGGGCCAGGTGCATCATGTGCAACACATCCACCTTGAGCGAGTGAATGGCATTGTCGAGCGGGGTTTCCACGTCAGACTCCCGGTTTCGCCCCGGGCAAAAGGCCACGAGGCATCCGTAACCATAACCCTGTTCCCGAAGCGGGATGGGCGACGGTTTTGTCGCAAAACTGTGACGATTTGAACAACCCGTGTCAACGGTCCCGGGCTGCTGTGATCGTGTGTCGAACCGGTTACGACAGGGTGTCGCGGTCGCGCATGCCGACGAGATAGAGGATGCTGTCCAGGCCCAGGGTGGAGATGGACTGGCCCGCGCCTTTTTTGACCACGGGTTTGGCGTGATAGGCGATGCCGAGTCCGGCCAGCCCGAGCATGGGCAGGTCGTTGGCCCCGTCGCCCACGGCCACGACCTGCTGCAGGGACAGGCCCTCGCGTTCGGCCAGCATGCGCAGCACCTCGGCCTTCTTGGTCGCGTCCACGATGTCGCCCACCACCTCGCCGGTCAGCCGGCCGTCCACGATTTCCAGCTCGTTGGCGAAGACGTAGTCCAGGCCCAGGCGTTCCTGGAGCCGCTTGCCGAAGTAGGTGAACCCGCCGGAAATGATGGCGATCTTGTAGCCGAAGCGCTTGAGGTTGGCGATGAGCCGCTCGGCGCCGTCGTTGAGGGGAATGCGTTTGGCAACGGTTTCGAGGGTTTCGGCCGGCAGGCCCTTGAGCAGGCGCAGCCGGCGGCGCAGGCTTTCCCGGAAATCGATTTCCCCGCGCATGGCCGATTCGGTGATGGCCGACACTTCTTTGCCCACGCCCGCCGCCTTGGCCAGTTCGTCGATGACCTCGGCGGCAATGAGCGTCGAATCCATGTCAAAGGCCACCAGCCGGCGGTTGCGGCGAAAGGCGTTGTCTTCCTGGATGGCGATGTCCACGCCCATGTCGGCGGAAATGGCCAGGAATTCGCTTTTGAGCACCGTCAGGTCGGCCGGGGTGCCGCGCACGGAAAATTCCACGCAGGCCATGCGTTGCGGATGCACCGCGTCCAGGGAGGCCCGGCCGGACAGGCGGGTGATGACGTCGATGTTGAGCCCGTTTTGGGCGATCACGCCCGTGACGGCGGCGATGTGCGTGGCGTTGAGCCGTCTGGCCAGCAGGGTGACGATGCGCCGTTGCTTGCCCTGCGCTTCGACCCAGGAGGCGTAGCTGTCGGCCGTGACCGGGGTGAAGGTCAGGTTGACGCCGAGCTTGTGGGCGCAAAACAGCAGATCCTTCAGAAACGGCGTGGACTCGTCGCCGCTTGGCACCTTGATGAGGATGCCGAGCGAGAGGGTGTCGTGGATGACGGATTGGCCGATATCCAGCACGTCGGCCTTGTGGCGGGCCAGTTCGGCGGCGATGGCGGCGGTGAGGCCGGGCTTGTCCAGGCCGGAGACGCGGATGAGGATGATTTCGGGCTCGTGCATCGGGAGGCTATAGCGCCCGGGCGGCCGGCGGGCAAGATGGCGCGGCGGCGTTTTGGCGGCGCGCTTTTTCCTTTTCCCCTGGAGCCGATTCGGCTACCATGGGGACCACGGCGGTCAGAACGTCTTGTCCGCGCTCCTGGCGGGCGGGACGGGCCGATCGTCCGGCGAAGACATCGTGAGAGAAGGAGGAACAGTGGCAAAAAACGCCTACACATTCGCCAAACGCGCCAAGGAACTGGCCAAAAAGAAAAAGAAGCAAGAGAAACTGCAGCGCAAGGCTACACGGCCCGACGTTGAGGAAGGACCGTATTTCGACGAGGCCACCGGGGAAATCGTCTACCCCGAGACCACGGCCGCGTCGGAAGATCAGGCCGGGGAACCCGCCCCAGAAGGCGCCTCCCCGGACGCTCCGGAAAAATCCGCCGAGTAAAGAGCCCCTGCGATGGCCGCATCCCGCGGCCGCCTCGCAAGCCACCCGTGTCGCGCCCCCGGGACGCTTCCGCGTTCCGGCGAGACATCCACACTATGCGGCCCAGGCCGCCAGTTCCACCGGGAACCGGTACGGACGCCACACGGGCGGCTGCCCCAGGCGCCAACGACGGCGCAGGACAGGCGTCTTCTTTTCGATGCATCCGCGACGGCCTGATCCGGGACGCCGCCCCGCGCCACGATTGCCGCTAGGGCAACAGAAACGACGGCATCCGCTGTCGCACGGTGCGAAAATCCTGACGACCCGCGATCTGGGTCAGGCAGTCGTGGGAGCTTCGATTGAGCAGGCGATCCATCTCGCCCGTGGCCACCGGCGCGCAGGCCGCCAGCACGAGCAAGAGGAGCGCGATAAGCAAACGCGCCATGGGCCGGTCTCCTTCGGGGCGCAGCTTTTGCCGCCCCGGCCGGCACATTGCAGCTTCCATGCCCGAATCGTTCGCAAGCTCCCGACAGGGGGGCGATTGCCCGGGGCGGGCTTTTGGCGTACTTTGCGCGCCTCACGCGACAACCTGGAGAAATCGCCATGTCCGATGCGCCTTTTGCCGAATTGAAGCTGTTCATCACCGGGCCGACCTATCTGCGCCCCGAAGTGCGCGCGGCCGGGGCCTGGCCCGAATACGGCCACCGCGACAGCGAAAACGCCAAGCGGTTCAAGCCGATCTTCGATGATCTGCGGATCGTGGCCGAGCTGCCCGGGGACTACAAGACCCTGCTGTTGCTGGGCTCCGGCTCCACGGCCATGGAAGCGGCCATCCGCTCCCTGGTCGCCGCCGACGAGACCGTGCTCCACGTGTCCGTGGGCGCCTTTGGCGACCTGTGGCACCGGATTTCCCTGGAAAACGGCAAGAAGGCCGCCCTGCTTTCCATCCCGCCGGGACAGCCCGCCACCGTCGAGGCCCTGGAAGCGGCCATGTCCGCCCACAAGCCCGCCGTGGTCGCCATCACCCACAACGAGACGTCCACCGGCGTGATCAACGACGTCGTGGCCCTGGGCCGGGTCGCCAAGGCCCGCGGCGCCTTGGTCCTGGTCGACGGAGTGAGCGTCTTCGGCGGCGCGCCAAGCGGCATCGCCGCCTCGGGCTGCGACATGTACTGCACGGCCACCCAGAAGTCCCTGGGCCTCAACGCCGGCTTCGGCATCGGCTTCGTGAGCCCGGCCGCCATCGACAAGGCCGGACACGTGACCAACCGGGGCCATGCCGGCGACATCCTGTCCCACCTGGGCCGGGCGGCCAAGTACCAGACCCAGTCCACGCCCAATGGCGCGCTCGGCAACCAGATGTGCCTGCAACTCGAATACATCGTCAAAGAGGAGGGCGTGGCCGCCCGCTTCGCCCGGCACGAAGCCATGCGGGACATGGCCGTGGCCTTTGTGCGCGACCTGCCGGGCTACGACCTGTTCGCCCCCGAAGGCTTCCGCTCGCCCACCGTCACCACGGCCGTGGTGCCCGAAGGCATGACCTTCGCCGACCTCAAGGATGTCAAGGAGGCCATGCGCGAGCGCGGCTACCTGTTCGATCCCGGCTACGCCAAGCTCAACGAGGACCTGGAAGCTTCCGGGCGCCGGCCCATCTTCCGCATCGGCCACATGGGCGACATCACGCCGGCCATGCTCAAGCGCTTCCTCGACGACCTCGGCGCGGTTCTCACCGCCCGCAGCTAGACGGACCGGGGAAAGAGAAGAAAAGACGCCTCCGGCGGCCGGGGGGCATGATGCCCCCCGGACCCCCTCCCGGCCGCCGGAGGCATCTTCTCTCCCTCACGCCTGCCGGGCCTTGGCCACCAGCTCCCGGATGCGGCACACGCCGCACACCTCGCTCGACGAGGGATAGCCGCAGCCGGCGCAGGCCAAAAGGGTGTCCGCGCCTTCGCGGCTGGTGTCGCTGAAATGCTCTCTGCCCCTGTCCAGGAACGCCTCGTAAAAAGCCGTCTTCTGGCCGGGGCTGCGGTATTCCAGATCGGCGAACAGCTTCTTGTGGCCGGTGAAGCTCGCGCCGCCGCTGTAGGGGCAGGCCGCCTTCCAGTGGTTGATGCCCTTGAAGAAGCAGTAGGCCGCGGTTTCGAATTCCGTCACCCGGTACAGCGGTTTGATCTTGCGCACGAACCGGCCTTCGGCCGGCAGCGTCGGCCCCTGTCCGCCGAGATAGGCCGCGTCCCAGCGCAGCACGTTGGCGAAAAGCCGGGCCACCTCGTCGTCGAGATTATGCCCCGTGGCCAGGGCGGCAAAGCCGTGCTCGTAGGCGAAGCGGTTGAAGTAATACCGCTTGATCTTGCCGCAGACCGAGCAGATGGGGCGGCGCACGGCGGTTTTGACCTCGGGGATGGCCAGATCCTCGTCGGCCATGCGCAGCACGTGCAGCTTGAAGCCGTTGTCCCGGCAATAGGCCTCGGTGCGGTCGCAGACCGGGTCCGAGGAATCCGGAATGCCCAGGTGCACGTGCAGGCCGGTGACGTCATGGCCGAGGTCGGTCAGCACCCGCAGCAGGGCCAGCGAATCCTTGCCGCCGGAAATGGCCACCAGCACCTTTTCCCCGGGCGCGATCATCTTGTGTCGGCGGATGGCCGTTTCCACCTGCTTTTTGAAAAAACGCTCGAAACATTCGGGACAAAAGCCCGCGTGGTGGCTCGGCAGCTTCACAGCCGCCAATTCGCCGCATCGTTTGCACTTCATGGTCGGGTCCTTGGGCGAAAGGGGGAGGGGCCGCGGTGCCCCATGGGTTGCGCATGGATCATTTCCCCCGGCGAGGGGAGGCGGGGGGCATGACGCCTCCCGACCGCCGGAGGCATTCTTCTAGCCGCGTGAAACCACGCGGCGCACGACGAGGTGGTCGCCGTCGCGCACGTGGCGGTCCGGGGTGAGCAGCTCGTCGTCGCGGATGATCAGGGCGTCGTTGACGCGCAGGTTAAGCTTGTTGAGCAATTGTAAGACGGTTTTGATTCTTTCAAAGGTGACTGGCGTTTTGTCCGGCTCCAGTGTTACGGTGATCATGGTTTGGCTGTGTAGCCCGGGGGAGAGGCGGAATCAAGGCGTGGTCTCCGGAAAAACGGTTGACCGGGCTTGGGCTTTTCAGCATAACATTGAAGTCGAAAATGCGTCTGTGTGCAGGTAAATGTGTCGTGCTGCAAGGAGTTTATCCATGAGCGGGAAGATTTTGGTCGTCGACGACGAGAAACATATCCGGATGTTGTACCAGGAAGAACTTGAAGGCGAGGGGTATGAGGTCGTGACCTCGGACGGCGAGGAAGACATTTTGCCGCTGATGGCCAGGGTTTCCCCGGACGTCGTGGTGCTCGACATCAAGCTCGGCGGCAACCGCTCGGGCCTGGACCTGCTGCAGGAGATCCGGGGCAAGGATCAGAGCATTCCGGTGATTTTGAGCACGGCCTATGACAGTTTTCAGCACGATCTCAAATCCATTGCCGCCGACTACTACGTGGTCAAGTCCGTCGATCTGGGCGAACTGAAGAACAAGGTCGCCCTGGCCATGGAAAAGGCCGGCTGAGGCCGGTGACATCGCGCCCCACATCGCGCCCCGGGGCCGCAGGCCGGCTTCCGGGGCGACGTTCCCGCCGCCCCGCCGGCCGGGAGAGGGCGGCCACGCTTGCTCCGGTTGGCCGTTCGTGCTAGCCGCCTTCACCATGTTTCCCGAAATTTCCCAAACCATGCAGGAAATCGCCCTGCTCGTGGTGCCGGTGCTCATGGCCGTGACCTTTCACGAGGCCGCCCATGGCTTCGTGGCCAACTGGCTGGGCGATCCCACGGCCAAGCTGGCCGGCCGGCTGACACTCAATCCCATCAACCATCTGGACGTGCTCGGCACCCTGGTCTTTCTGGTCACCCGCATGATCGGCTGGGCCAAACCCGTGCCCGTGGACCCGCGCTATTTCCGCAATCCGGTCCGGGGCATGATGTACGTGGCCCTGGCCGGGCCGGCCATGAACTTCCTGCTGGCCGTGCTGTTCTCGCTGCTGGTGCATCTGATCCAGCATTTCGGCGCGGGCGTGGTGGCCGGCACCCTGGCCTACCGGATTCTGGAGCCGCTGCTGTACATGTGCGCGGCCGGGGTCACGGTCAATCTGGCGCTCGGCGTCTTCAACATGCTCCCCGTGCCGCCCCTTGACGGCAGCAACGTGCTGGCCGCCTTTCTGCCGCCCGATCTGGCCATACGCTACCAGGCCTTCGGCCGGTGGGGCTTTCTGCTGTTGATCGTGCTGGCCGTGGCCGGAGTGCTCGGCAAGCTCATCCTGCCACCGGTGGCCTTTCTCTCCCAGCTGCTGCTGTAGAACGGCCGTCCGGTCGTTCTTTTTTCATACCCTTCATCGAGGAAACGGATCACTTTGTCATGAGCGAAAACACTCCCAAGGAAAACAGGCGAATCGTCTCCGGTATGCGTCCCACCGGCCCCCTGCATCTGGGCCATTATTTCGGCGTGCTCAAAAACTGGGTGCAGTTGCAGGAAACCCACGACTGTCTTTTTTTCGTGGCCGACTGGCATGCCCTGACCACGGAATACGCCGAGCCCCGGCGCATCAAGGGGTTCGTGCCCGAGCTCGTCAAGGACTGGGTGGCCGCCGGACTCGATCCCGAGAAGTGCGTGCTGTTCCAGCAGTCCCAGGTCAAGGAGCATGCGGAGTTGCACCTGCTGCTGTCCATGGTCACGCCTGTTTCCTGGCTTGAGCGCAACCCGACCTACAAGGATCAGCTGACGGAGCTGGCGGCCAAGGATCTGACCACCTACGGCTTCCTCGGCTATCCGGTGCTCATGGCCTCGGACATCCTCCTCTACAAGCCGGGATTCGTGCCGGTGGGGCAGGATCAGCTGCCGCACCTCGAACTGACCCGGGAGATCGCCCGCCGGGCCAACCACCTCTACGGCAACTTTTTCCCCGAACCGCAGGCCCTGCTGACGCCGGACGCCAAGCTGGCCGGCCTGGACGGGCGCAAGATGAGCAAGAGCTACGGCAACTCCATCGGCCTGTCCGAGGAACCGTCCAGCATGAAGAAAAAGGTCATGAGCATGCTTACCTGCGCCAAGCGGGCCCGGCTCACCGACCCCGGCGATCCCAAGGAGTGCAACCTCTACCCCTACCACGAGTTGCTGACCGATCCCGAACGGCTGCCGGCCATCGTCGAGGGCTGCACTCACGCCACCTGGGGCTGCGGCGACTGCAAGAAGCTGCTGGTCGAGTCCATGACCGCCTTCCTCGAACCCATCCGGGATCGGCGCAAGGCCTTCGACAAGGACCCGGATCTGGTCTGGGACCTGCTGGCCAAAGGCAACGCCACGGCCCGCGAGCGCGCCTCGCGCAACCTGGAAGCGTTGCGCAAAAAGCTGAATTTTAATTTCTAGGGGGCAAAGAGCCTCCGGCGGCCGGGGGCATGATGCCCCCGGTCCCCCGCAAAGGGGAAAAGAGAAGGGGGATCGGGAACTGTTTTCCCGAGCCCCCTTTTTCGTGGAGATGCCGTGGGGACGCTGCCCCGCACCGGCGCAGGCGGCCCTTTTCCTAGCGCAGCGAGCCGATCTTGCCGAACTTGCTCGACTCCGCCCGGTAAAAGACGTTTTCGATCACCTTGTCGTTGCCCACATCCTTGTAGTCGATGCGCACGGGCGACCCGTCTTCCTTCACCTTTCGGAAAAAGTCCGCGATATTCTTAAATTTGTCGGAACGAAGCCCGGGGTCGACCACGAAAAAGCCCTGACTCGTGACAATGGTCAGGACGTTCTTGGTCTCCTGGACTTCCTCCACCAACGCGGTGGTCTTTTTGTATTTCACGGCCAGACTGTCGTCGGTCACGAAGTCCACGACATAGTAGGCGGCCACGATAAACAGCAGAAAGGAGAAAAGCAGCAGCACTTTTCCCTTGTTGACGGCAAAGTCGCCGATTGCCTGCCTCAGACGATTGCACTTGGTCGAATCACTCATGGGGCCTCATGGGGCCGGAGGCGCTCCAGGCAGCCTCGGGCCGTTTCACGCCAAGGACCATAGCATTGTTGCAGATGGGAAAAAAGGGGTGAATCCCGGCCCGGCCGCATGGCCGTGAAAGCAGGGGAAAATTGAAGATGCCTCCGGCGGCCGGGAGGGGGGCACCCCCTCCCGGACCCTCCTGAAAGGGGCGGGCGGATGCTCGGT
>JAFABC010000055.1 GCA_023426275.1 Pseudomonadota bacterium
CATGCCCCCCGGCCGCCGGAGGCGTCTTCCCTTCTTCAATTCAGGGCTAAACGGAGACGAAACGCACGGCGCGTACGCCGGCCTGCGGGTCACACTCCAGCAGCGCCAGGGAGCCGCCGGGCGAGAGCGAGCCCGGATTGATCAGGCGGGTGTGCCCGATGCGCACATCCTCGGCGGCGTGGGAGTGGCCGAAAAGGACCAGATCGTAGCGGTCGGTGAAGGCGGCGGCGATGCGGGCGGCCAGCCCGGGGCGCATGCCCCAGCCATGGGTCACGGCCAGCCGCAGGCCGCACAGGTCGCGTTCGAGCAGCGGCGGCAGCTGGTCGGCCAGATCATGGCCGTCGGAATTGCCGGCCACGGACTCGAAGCCCGGATGCTGGAGCAGATAGGACCACAGGGACAGGCCGGTGTGGTCGCCGCAATGATAAATGCGGTCGGCCCCGGCCAGATGCTGTTCGTACACGGCCTCGAACCAGGGCGTCGGGGTCCGCAGGTGGGTGTCGGAAATCACGGCCACGCGCATGGTTCAGGCCTCGTCGTCCGGGGTTGTCTTGGGAGTGGAGCCGTTCTTGCGGTTCCACCACTGCCGGTCCGGACCGTTGAACCACCACTCGGTGTGGTCGGTCGTGGCCACGGCCTCGGCCAGGGCCCGGCCGGCCTCGGTGCGCAGCCGCTTGACGGCCGCGTCGATCCAGGCGGCGGCGTAGCGGTTGCCCAGGTCCAACTCTTCCTTGAGGTTGGCGATCAGGTCGATCTGGTCGGCGTCCTGGGCCAGGATGGCCTCGGGCGTGTGGGCCGCCTCCAGTTCGTCGTGCAGCGGCAGGACGGCCTTGGTCAGCCCGGTGCCGGCCAGGGCGTCGATCATGGCCCGGCGACTGTCGCAGGTGTTGTAGAGCTTGTTGACGTAGTTGAAGTCCCCGGTCCTGGCCTCGGGCAGGTCGTGAAACAGGCACAGGGCCATGGTCCGGTAGGGGTCCGCCCCGGTGGACTCGGCCAGGACGAAACCGATCAGCGCCGTGCGGAAGCTGTGCTCGGCCACGTTTTCCGCGCCCGAGCCCAAAAACTGGTAGCCGGTGCGCGGCGTCTTGCGCAACATGCCGGCTTCGAAAAGAAAATCCGCCAACCGGGTCATCCGGTCGCGGTCGCTCATATCCACGGTGCCAGTCTGTCGGGAAGGCATGAAGACCTCTTGGAACGGGCCGGAAACGGATGGCGGCCCCGCCCGGGCGGGGCCGCCATGGCCGGCTGCGCGCCGCTTGCGCGCACGGTCGGCTAGGTCCGGTAATCGGCGTTGATCTTGATGTAATCGTAGGAGAAATCCGAAGCCAACAGCAGGTAGCGGCCCGGGCCCTTGCCCAGTTCCACGTCCAGGCTGATCTCGTTTCGCCGCATGTGCGGGGCGAGCAGCGCGTCCATGTCCTCGGCCACGGGCATCCCGGCCTCGAACACGGCCACCCCGCCAATGCGCACGGAAACCTCGTTCGGATCGAAGGTCGCGCCCGAGCGGCCAAGAGCGGCCACGATGCGGCCCCAGTTGGCGTCCTCGCCGAAAAAGGCCGTCTTGACCAGCGGCGAGTTGCCCACGGCCCGGGCGGCCAACTCGGCCTCGGCATGGGAGGACGCGCCGTGCACCTTGATACGCAGGGTCTTGGTGCCGCCCTCGGCGTCCTGGATGAGCATGAAGGCCAGGGCCTGACACACCTCGACCATGACGGAAAGCAGGGCCTGCCGGCCCTCGGCCGAGTCGATGACGACTTCGGAAGCGCCGTTGGCCAGCCCCAGCACACAGTCGTTGGTGGAGGTGTCGCCGTCCACGGTGATGCTGTTGAAGCTCCGGTCGGCGGCGGCGGCCACGGCCTCCTGCCACCACAGCGACCCCACCTTGGCGTCGCACAAAAGCGCGCCGAGCATGGTGGCCATATTGGGGGCGATCATGCCGGCCCCCTTGGCCATGCCGAGCACCCGCACCTCGCCGGCATCGGTGGACAGGGTGCCCCAGGCGATTTTCGGGAACTTGTCCGTGGTCATGATGGCCTTGGCCGTGGCCACGGGCGAGGTCTGGCCGAGGCTCTCGACCAGTTGCGGCACGGCGGCCTTCCACTTGTCCAGCTTGAGCCGCGCGCCGATCACGCCGGTGGAGGCCGGCAGGATCTCTTCCGGTGAAAGATCCGTGGCCGCGGCCACCATGGCCAGGGTGGCCCGGCAGTCGTCCAGCCCGTCCTGGCCGGTGCAGGCGTTGGCCTGCCCCGAGTTGATGAGGATGGCCCGGGCATGGCCGCCCGAGGCGGTCAGGCTGTCCCTGGCCACGAGCACCGGGGCGGCCTGAAACAGGTTGCGGGTGAACACCCCGCCGGCGGCGGCGGGCTGCTCGCTGACAATAAGGGCCAGATCGTCCCGGCCGGGATGTTTGAACCCGGCCGCGGCGGTGGCAAAGGAAAATCCCTTGGGAAGCGGGATGACGGACGAACGCATGGTGGCTCCTTCAATCATGGCTGCATAAGGCACAACGCGCGACGACGACCAAAGCGCCCGGTTCCTGCCTTTTTCTTTTCCCAAACTCCCTCCCGTTCAGGAGGGTCAGTGGAGGGACGGTCGCCCCTCCCGGCCGCGGCGGCATCTTTCTCTTTATTTCCCTGTCCGCCTGGGGGCGGGTCCTCAAAAAAGTGCATCCCTATTTTACTGACGTGTTTTTTAAGAAACACAGCACTAGGGGCGCGGACGCGGCGCGGCACCGCCCGGTCGCACGGGCGGCGGCGCGTTCATTTCCTCAAGCGTCAGCACGCCGTCGTCGTTTTTATCCAGGCGGCGAAACTCGCGTTCGTGAAAGGCGCGCCACTCCTCCAAGGTCACCCGGCCGTTGTGGTCCGCGTCCATGACCTGGAACAAGCGGTTCCTGTTGGGCGCGCCGGCCGGACGCATGCCCTGGGGCGGTCGAAAGCCGGTGGGCGCGGGCCTCGGCGTGGACGGTTCGGCGGAGGCGGCGGCCGGGGCGACCGGCTGGGCGGCGCCGGCCCCATTGACGGGGCCATAGAGCGGACGCGCCGGAGCGGCGGACGAAGCCTGCCCCATGTCCGCGCCCGCCGGAGCGGCCGTCTGGGCGGGATAGTCCGGCGAAGGATAGGATGTCCGCACGGTCGGGGGCGGGGTCGGGCTGCTTTTGGCGCACCCGGCGCACAGCCCGGCCACAAGCGCGAGGCAAAGGCCCATGACGCGGATATTCGGCATGGCATCGCTCCTTTGTGTGCCATATGACGGCGGTTCCGGCCGCGCTGGGGGCGGGACCGCTTTCTTGCCTTTTACACCAAAGCGCCGCGCCGCACCATACCCGGCCTTGACAGCCTCCCGCCCCTTTGCCAAGCCCCAGCCCATGCGAATCCTTTTGCGCATCGTCCTGCTTGTGGCCCTGCTGGCCGGCGCATCGCGCCCGGCCACGGCCATGACCCGGGACGACCTGCTGTTTTACGGCACCGAATCCCTGGCCCGGGAACGCTTCGACCGGGCCGCCCAGGCCTTTGGCGAAGTGCTGACCATGGACCCGGAAAATTCCTACGCCCGGGGCCGGCTGGCCCTGGCCAAGATCGGCACCGGCCAGCTGGGCGAGGCCCGCAAAATCCTGGAAGCGGCCATCGCCGCCCGGGGCGACGATCTATTCGCCTTGTGGACGCTTGGCTGCCTGGAGCTCCTGGAAGGCAACCCCGTGGCCGCCAACGCGCGGTTTACGGCCATGGACAAGGCCGATCCGGGCAATGTCCGGTCGCTGATCGGCCAGGGGCTGGCCGCGCTGGCGGCGGGCCGCCGGCCCGAGGGCGTGGCCTTTCTGGCCAAGGCCCAGGAGTCCGGTCACGAGGACGCCCTGGCCCACCATCTGACCGGGCTGGCCTATTGGCTGCTCGACGCCCCGGTCAACGCCCGCCTCGAACTCGAAGCCACCCTGGAACTCGAACCGCGCAATTCCGCCGCCCTCGACCTGCTCGGCCTCGTCTACAAGCGCCTGGACAAGCAGAATCTGGCCAAAAGCGCCTGGGAACAGGCCCTGGCCGTCAACGCCGAAGACGCCCGGGCCCGCTTTTTCCTGTCCCGGATGTCCCAGGACGCGGGACTGGCCGCCACCCTGTCCGACCAGCCCGACGAGGCCAAGCGGGCCTACGAACGCGCCCTGGCCCTGGACCCGACCAACGCGGCCGCGGCCAAGGCCCTGGGCGTGCCTATCCTGTCGCCCGGCCAGTCCCTGGGCCCACGGCGGCCCAACGTGGGCGCGCGGCGTCCCACGGCCAAGGACGCGGCCCCGTCCTCCCGGGCCAAGCCCCGGGCGCCGTCCCCGCCACGGCAATCGCAAAAAAACAAGGCACCGGAGAAACCGGCCGGTCCCCCGCCGGCGACCGGACCTTGACTCCCGGCCGCCCCGCCTCCCCGGTTGACGGACGGCGGCAAGTCGACCAACCTGCCCGCGAAACCGTGCACGGCACGCCGCAAGGAGGATGCATGAAATCCATGACCGTCGCGATAGCCCTGATGCTCACCCTGGGAACCCTCTGCGCCACAGCGCAGGCCCAGGGATTTGGTCCGAAAAACTATAGCGAGTGCGTCATGGTCCAGGCCAAGCGGGCACAGTCCCGCGACGGCGGGATGCTCATCCGCCGCGCCTGCAAATGCCGGTATCAGGAGCCGGACGCACAGGAATGCAAGCAATATTCCCGGGGCGCCCTGGACTGCATGATCCACAACCTCGTGCCGGTCCAGCAGGACCAGCAGGCCTGGGGCGTGGAACGGGCCTGCCGCACCAAGCACCCCGTGCATTAAGACGGCCGCACCGCCTGCGCCCGCAACGCAAAAGGCCGCCCGGTTCGCCGGGCGGCCTTTTGCGTCGGCAGCCGCAACAGCCGCCGCCAAAATATGAAAGCGGCTCCAGGTCGCCATCCCGGAGCCGCTTTCTGAAATGTCCTTTTCGGAGGAAGGATATTTTGCTTATAGCAACCGGCGTGCCAACAGCGGCGCCTCACTATTTATCCCATTATTCAAGTAAGATAAAAACGCATCCCCAACAACTCCCCCGGAAACGACCGATTTGGGGCCGGATTTCGGTACAAATGTTTTTACCCTCCCCGGGAAGAGCCGGCCGGAACGTTCAGGATTTTGTACGGTCCCTGATGATTCAAAAAAACATTAAGTATCAAAGGGCATTGCCAGACATCAAAACACGGTTTCCAAGTGCAGTCCCCGCCCAAAGCACCGTTTCGAGGGGAGTGTCGCCAACAGCCGGTACAAATCCTTGTCCCCTGCCGACGCCTGTTCCGACCGCGCCGCGCCGCAAAAAAAACATGTCCCGGTGCAACCGGTCGCCGACCGGAAACGACCGAAGGGAAAACAACGCCCGTAGCCCAAACAAGGCGCGCACCTATGGAATTCCTGGTCACCACCGCCGGCCTGCCGCCCTTTCACTTCACGCTCCCGGATGCGAAGCGCGCAACGGCCCGACCATGCCGGCAGGCTGGCGACTGCTGCGCCGCGGCCACGGCACGGGGCGGCTGTCTGGCGACGGCCGCCATCGCCCCGGTGCTGGACTATTTTTCCGATGTGGTATCCCACGCCCGGACGCGGGTGGCATGCTGGCGAAACGGACAGGTGGTCCGTTTCGAGGAAACCGGGCAACGCACCGCCCTGCGCCTGCTGCTGGCCGGCCTGCAACGCTCCGGCTGCCCCTTTTGCGGCCGTTTCACCGCCCTGCCGGCCGACGCCTCCCTGGGCGATGTCTATGCGACCTTTTCCCGGCTCTTGCGCTCCGGGGAGCTGGCTGACGACCATGACGCCCTGTTCCCCCTGGAAATGTCCGCGGGAACGGACGATGCCGCCGACCTCGGCGACGAACTGGAAATCCGGCTGTGGCCCGTACTGCGGGAAGCCCGGCGACGCTTCCGCCAGGACGCGGCCATCAATGCCGTCATCATGATGATCAACGGCATCCGCCTCGCCGCCGACCACGCCCGCGAGCACCCGGAACCGCTTTCGCACAAACCGCCCTTTGCGGCCGCGCCCCTGTGCGCCGCCCCGAACGCCTGGGGCTGAAAAGAGGGAAGATGCCTCCGGCGGCCGGGAGGGGGTCACCCCCTCCCGGACCCTCCCGAAAG
>JAFABC010000100.1 GCA_023426275.1 Pseudomonadota bacterium
CCCCCTCCCGGCCGCCGGAGGCATCTTCAATCTTCTACTACTACACGGTGCGCCGGGTCAGGCGGGCGCGCAGGTCGGTCCAGACTTCACGGGGTGTGGGTTCATCGGCCGGCCCGCCCGCGATCACGGCCAGGGGCGCGTGCCCGGTGGCGGCCAGACAGACCTGGACGGCCTCGGCCACGACAGCGGCGTGATCCCGGTAGGCCCGGACCACAAAAGTCAGGGCGTCGGCCGACCGGGCCAGGGCCACGGCGTCGCCGGAACGCGCATAGGGCGCGGCGCACACCAGCACCAGATCGAAACGGCCGGCCAGTTCCGCCAACAGCGGGCCGAGTCCGGGGCCGTCGAGCAGGCGGTCCGCCTGTCCGTCGTCCACGCCCAGCCCGGCCGGCAGCACGGAAAGCCCCAGCTCCGGCCCCGGCACGAGCACGGCTTCCAGGGCGACCGCGCCGGCCAGCACCTCGGCCAGCCCGGGGCCGACCGGCAGGTCGGCCAGGGCGGCCAGACGCGGCTGACGCAGATCGGCGTCGACGAGCAACGTGGTCCGGTCGGGTCGGGCCAGCACGCCGGCCAGTTCCCGGACAAAACCGGCCGTTTCGTCGCCGGCATCGTCCACACCGGCAAAAACGAGCACCCGGCCGCGACCGGCCGGAACATCCCCGCCAGCACCGGGACCGACCAGGGCCTCGCGCACCCGGCGCACGGCCTGGGCCCGAGGGACGCCCGGCTTCCGGGGCACCACGCCGAGCACGCGCACGCCGGTCTCGCCAAGCCACGTCCCGGCCCCGATGCTGGCATCGGTCCAGGCCGCGACCAGGGCCGCGACCACGGCCAGAAACGCGCCCACCACAAGGCCCGCCGCCAGGAAAAGCGACAGCTTGGGCCGCATGTAATCGTCGATCTTGCCCGGCCGCTCGGCCGGCGCGACCACGTGGGCGATGGAGAGGTCCATGCCCGTACCGGCCAGGGCGGAGGATTCCAGCTGATTGAGATTGGACAAAAAGGCCTGGGTCGCCTCCACCCGGGCGGAAACCAGGGCCGAGGCCGCGGCCCGGCCGGGAAAAGCGTCGGCCTTGCGCTCCACGCCTTCGAGCAGGGCGGCGAAGGCCGCGTCCTGGCTCTCGTATCCGGCCACCTGGGCGGCGTAATCGGCGGCCCGTTCGCTCAGATAACTGAAGGTCGGATCGGTGGACACGGTTTCGGAGCCGTAGACCTTGCGCGCCTCGCCCCGGATGATGCGCTTGGCCTCGGCGATCTTGTTCTCGATCTCCTTGACCGCCGGGTGTTCGGCCGTCATCCGCACCTTGGCCGCGGCCAGATCCATGTACAGGTCGCGCAGGGTCAGCTTGACGGAGTCGATGAGGCTGGAACGCTGGGTGACTTCCGAGGATTTGCGAAATTCCGGCCGCTTGGCCAGCTGCGCCTTGACGTTGGCCAGCATGCCCTGGACGCGCACGAGGCTTAAGCGGTTGGCGTCGCGATCGGCCGACAGGGTGTAATAGCGCGAGACGAGCTGCTCGCCCTCGGAAGACAGGTCCACGATCTTTTCGGCCTGCCGCGTCTTGCGTTGCGTTTCGAGGGCCTTTTTATAGCTGTCCCGGGCGCGCGGCAGTTCGCGGGCCGTGGCCTCGGCCACGGCCCGGCATTCGTCCTGGCGCATGGCCGTTTCGCGCGAAACAAAGGAATCGGCCGCGTCGTTGGCCAGGCGCATGGCCAGATCCAGCGAGTCGGCCGAGGAGGAGAATTCCAGGATATCGGCGTCTTCGACCATGGCCGCCTTGAGGTAGGGCCGGGGGAAGATCAAATGCACCAGCGACTTGTTGGTCAGTTCCTCGTAGGTCATGGGCCGCAGGCCGAAATGGGGCCAGAAATGGTCGATGACCGCACGCACGAAGGGAATGAATTCGAGAAGTTGCAGGGACTTGCGTTTGCGGTGCAGCCGCAGTTCCTCGATCACCGGCCGCACCACCGGCACGGTGGCGGCCAACTCCTCGTAGGTGGCCCGCTCGGTGTCGGTCAGCGACGCGGAACTCATCATGGTCGAATCGAGGGTCACGCGCGAAAGCAGGCTGGCCTTGGTGGTCGAGTGGTAGAGATAGACCTTGGCCGTGGCCACGTACTGGGTCTCGCACAGCAGGGCCAGCAGCACCAGCGCGCCGAAAACGGACAGGAACACCCCGGCCATGAGGGCGCGGCGATGCCACAACAGGCGCAGCAGTTGACGTAATTCCATCTACTGCACCGTAAAGACGCCGCCCTGGCTGTTGCTCAAGACCTCGCCGGCCACGGGCTGGGAACTTTGTTGGATGACGGTCGTGCTCGTCGTGGTGGGGCCCTTGAACAGATCGTCCACGGCGTCGCGCAACTGGGGCATGAAGATGACGAACCGCTCGGCGTTGATCACGGCGTTGAGCGCCGAGGTCATGTGCCCCATGAACTCCTCCACCGTGGCCCAGGTGCTCTTGGGCACGTACAGGATGTCGCCGCCTTCCAGATAGCGGTCGAAGCCGCGCACGTTCTGGCCGATGGACGTGCCCAGGCGCATGTCCAGGATGTAGGCGTGGGGCGTGGGGCCGTCCGGGCGCAGCAACACCACCGTGGAGCGGCCGGCAGTGTCCGTGAAGCCGCCGGCCCGGGCCACGGCCTCGAACAAATTGATGTCGTGGTCCACGGTCACCACTCCCTGGGTTTTGACTTCGCCGAGGACCAGGGCGGTCTGGCTGCGCAGGGTGGCCACCGTAATCGTGACCTGCGGATCGACGACGTAGCGGGCGTAGGCCTTGGCCACCTCGGTCCGCAATTCGGCCACGGTGCGGCCGCCGGCCTTGACATCGCCGACCAAAGGCAAATGAATGGTACCGGCTTCGTCCACCCGGGCCGAGGTCTTGAGGTCGTCGTTGCGCCACACCGCCACCTGGACCTCGTCGCCGTAGCCGAGCAGGGCCCGGCGCTGGGGCGCGCCGGCAAGGGGCGTCCTGGTCGTGGACACGGGAGGCGGCGGCGCGGACTTGACGCAGGCGCCAAGCCCGGACAACAGAGCCAGGCAGGCCGCGAGCAACACAAGGCGGCCAAGACCGCGAACAAAGGCAGGGGCGAAAAATGCCGGCATGGAAATCCTTGCGAGGTCCTGGAGTTGTTTCCTGGTAAGGGATTTCCGGCCCTTCGGCAAGACGGGCCGCGCGTTGTGATCCGGTCCGGAATGGTGTAACAGGCAGCGCGCCTTGCCCCCGTGGGAGCGCTTCCCCTGCGGCGCATCCGCCGTCAACCCCAATGCATTCAGGCAACTTATGAAATTGACGCGTATTTTTCCCGGATTGCTCGCGGTGCTGGCCCTGTGCCTGGCCAGTCAGGCCCAGGCCAAGACCGTGACCTTCCTGGGCAAAAGCTATTGCCCCATCAAATACGAGATCACCTGGCCCTTCATCACCCGCCCGGACAAGGGGCAGCTGCAGGGCAGCGGCATCACGGCCAACGTCTACGAGCTGCCCAAGCAGCAGGCCGCAGCCCAGAAATCCGCCGCCGAGCTCGGCTCGGACATGCGCCGGCTGGTCATCCTGTCCGCGCCGCTCAAGGTGGGCGATCCGGTGTCCGAGGACCAGATCCTCATCACCTACGAGATGCCGCTGGAAAGCCTCATGGCCGAAAAGCAGGCCCTGTCCCAGCACGACGTCAACCGGCTGAACCACGCCCTGTCCATCGTGGAAAGCCAGCTGGCCCGCACCCGGCAGCGGCAGGCCGACCTGGAAAACATGGCCGCCGGCGACACCGTGGCTCCCAACACGGTGCAGCTCAACTCCAAGGACATCGACGCCCTGATCCTCCAGCGCGAATACCTCACCGAGGAACGCGATCTGGCCAAGCAACGCTATGACGACGCCGTCATCATCGCCAAGTCCAAGTACGGAAAAAACCAGGATATCCACCACCTGCCCCGGGTAGGCTACATCCGCGCCCCGGGCGGCGGCTACGTGCTGTGGACCAACTCCAGCCTCGTGCCGGGCATGGCCTTCACCAAACAGGCCTCGCTCATTTCCATCGGCCGCCTGGACCCCATCCTCGTGCGGGCCTCGGTGCACGAAATCGCCGCCCAGAAACTCAAGGTGGGCGATCCGGTGTCGCTGGTGTTCCACGCCATGCCGGGCAAGGTCTACCACACCACCCTGTCCAAGGTGGACTTCGTGGCCCAGCCGGCCATGCTGCAACAGCCCTCGTTTTATCAGGTGGAAATGACCCTGCCCAACCCTGACCTGCGCATCAAGGAAGGCATGCGCTGCGACGTCACCGTCAACATCGACGACGCCCAATAACACCCCGTCCCATGCTGGAAGCCTCTTTCGCCATCGCGCTCAATGTCGTCGTGTTCGCCCTGATCGGCTTCGGCCCCCTGGTACTGCTGGCCCGCCGGGCCGGCTGGGGGGCCGTGGCCGCCCTGGCCCCGGCCGCCGGTTACGCCCTGGTCAGCCTCGCCCTGACCTGCTGGCTCATGCGCGAGGGCGACGTGGGCGGGGCCATGCTGCCGGTCACCGGCGGACTGCTCGGCCTGTCCCTGCTGTGCCTGCTGCCGGCGCGCCGGGAACTGCTCGCCCTGCTGACCGGGCTGCGCCCCCGCCGTCTGGTGCCGGGGCTCGCCGCCCTGGCCCTGTGCCTGACCTTCCTCACCGCGCCCCTGGCCGCCGGCAACAAGGGCTATGCCGTCTTTCGCGGCAACGCCAGCGACTCGCTGATCTACGTCTTTCTGGCCAAGTATTTCGACGAGCATCCCCGGTCCTGGGCCTTCAGCCATTCGGCCGCGGAGGTTGTGGCCGCCGATCCCATGCTCGGACCGCCCCGGTCCATGCTGAGCATCCGCTGGACCTCCGGGGCCATGCTGGCCTACTGCGCCAAGCTGGCCGGCCAGGGCGTGCTGGAATTCCACTACCCCTTCACCATGGTGAGCTTCGTGCTCCTGTGCGCCGCCCTGCTCCCCTTCCTGGGCGCCCTGGGGCTGTCACCCTGGCTGGCGGCGGCCGGGGCTCTGGCCCTTTGCACCGGATTCTACGGCCAGCTCGTGCTCGACATCCGGGCCTTTTCCCAGATCAACGTCCTGCCCCTGACCATCCTTCTGGCCTGCGCCCTGTCCCTGCCCGCCCCGGACACCCGGCGCGACGCCGTCGGCCGGGTGGGCCTGCTCGGGCTGTCGTTTCTGGCCTGCTTCGTCAATTACACCGAGATCTTTCCCATGGTGGTCGGCGCGGCCGCGGCCTACGTCCTGCTCAAGACCATGGCCGGCCGGCTGGCGCGCCGCGAAGGGCTGGTGCTGGCGGCCGGGTTCGCCTGCGGCATGGCCGCGACCTGGCCGGTGCGCTTTCTCTACGAGCACATGCTGGCCCAGATCCATTTCACCCAGATCGCGCCCGAGCTGTGGAGCGAGGCCTACTTCTCCTGGCTCTTCCACAACATTCCCGCCGGCATGTTCGGCCTGACCCTGCTGGAACAGGGCTTTGCCAGGCTCCCCGGCCTGTCGGCGCTGCACCTGCCGCCGCTGGTCGTCACCCTGTTCGGACTGGCCATGGCCGCCCTGTTCGTGCTGGGCGCGCTGCGGGCCCTGGCCGACCGGGAGCGCGACGCGCCCCTGGCCGCCCTGGCCTTTGCCGCCGCCTCCCTGGCCGCCTTCGCCCTGTTCACGGTCATGGGCAAGCCCTGGGTGGCCGGCAAGGGACTGTCCTATTTCTACCCCTTCCTGCTCGGGCTGCCGCTCTATGCCGGCCTTGCCCCGGAAAGCGGCTCGCTTTCCGGACGGCTGGCCGCCGCGGCCCGGCGGATCCGGCCCGCGGCCCGGGGACTGGCCATCGTCTTCCTGGCCGTGCAGCTGTCCTTTGCCCTGCTGCGCCCGGCCTATGCCGCCCTGGACATCGACTATCCCCTGTACGCCCGAAACCACGGCCGCTACCGGGTCATCGACTGCGACATCGAGCCCCTGCGCCGCGTGCTCGACGCGGCCAGGGCCACCTCCGTGGGCGTGTGCTCGACCGATCCCTGGAAATGGGCCTTTCTCGGACTGGCCCTGGACGAGGACCGGCGGGTGCGCCTGCCCGGGCAGATGCTCACCGGCCCGGCGGACGAGGAGGTGTTCGTGATCCTGGACCGGCCGCAACCCGGCGGTTCGCCGGAACTGGCCCCGTTTCTCGTCGCCGAAAACACCAGCTACGCCCTCTACCGCCTGCCGCGCGGCCGGCTGGGGGAACTGGCCGGGAACCTGCCATGCGCCACCGAACCGTACTGATGCCGACGCCCTCCGCCTGCCCCCCGCGCCCCTTGCGGGCGTTCCAATCCCCTGACCGGAGCCTGCCCGCGTGACACCGCCGCCCCGCTCCCTGGCCCGCAATTTCGCGGCCCTGGCCGCCTCCCGGGGCATCCAGATCGCCAGTGGTTTTTTCGTGCTCCTGGCCGTGGCCCGGACCCTGTCCCTGGACGCCTACGGCCAGTACGCCGCCGTGGTCGCCCTGGCCGGGGCCGTCACAGCCATGACCTATTTCGGCATCCAGCAGATCATGATCCGGGAAATGGCCCTGGACCGGCGGGCCGCGCCGGTCATCGTCGGGCAGGCCCTGCTGCTGCGCCTGGGCATGATCCTGGCGGCCGGGATCGTGCTGGCCGCCATCGCCTTTTTCACGGGACGGGGACGCGAGGCCGCCCTGGGGCTGGCCCTGGCCTTTGCCGTGGAGGCCTGCCGGTCCCTGGCCATGCTCGGCTGCGCCGTGTTCCAGGCCTACGAGCGCATGGGCTACGAGCCGCCGCTGTCCATCGTCTCGGGGGTGCTGTCCATCGTGCTGGTCGGCGCGGCCCTGTGGACGGGGTTTGGCTACACGGGCGTGCTGGCCGCCCTGGCCGTGGCCGCCGGCCTGCACATGGGGCTCGTGTGGCTGGTGGCGGCGCGCCGGCTGGTGCGGCCGGTCCTGCGCCCCGACCGGGCGCTCCTGGGACGCATGCTCGGCGCGGCCACGGTGGTGGGCCTTGGCATCTTCTTTCACCAGAATCTTTTCCGGGCCAACACCCTGGCCCTGACCTGGCTGGCCGATCTGGCCGCCGTGGCCGATTTCCAGGCCCCCCACGAATTCATCCTCAAGCTCGAAATCCTGCCGCAGGCCCTCATGCTGGCCGTGTTTCCGGCCCTGACCCGGCTGGCCCCCGCCGATCCGGACGGCGCGGCCCGGCTGTTCCGGCTGATCTTCCGCCACACCCTGCACGCCATGGCCCTGCCCTCGCTTTTGCTGGCCTTTTACGCCGAGCCGGCCTGCGTGCTGCTTTTCGGCGAGAAATTCCACGGCGCGGCCATGGTGCTGCGCCTGCTGGCCCTGGCCCTGGCCCCGCTGGCCCTGGACATGCTCGTCAACAACGTGCTCGTGGCCATCGGCCGCCAACGCTACGCCCTCTACTACGCGGCGGCCGCCCTGGCCCTCAACATCCTCGGCAACTGGTACGCCGCCCCGCGCTACGGCGCGACGGGTTCGGCCGTGGTGGCCCTGGGCTCCTATGCCTGGCTGCTGGCCTTTTCCACCCGCTTCGCCGCCCGCCACGGCTTTCGTCCCCAGGCCCTGGGCCCGTTTTTACGCGTCCTGTGCGCCGGCGGGGCCTGCCTTGGCGTCTGCGCCCTGCTGCGTGACCTGCCCCTGGTCGGCGCGGCCGTGGGCGCGGTTGTCTACCTGGGGGTGCTCGTCGGCCTTCGGGCCTTCGGCCGCCGCGACCTGATGGAGCTGCGCGCGATCATGGCCCCCCGCAACCCGGACAAGACCGGAGGAATCGCATGAAAGCCGCCCGCGTGGTCGTCATCGGCTGGGACGGAGCCACCTTCGACATCATCAAACCGCTGCTCGCCGCCGGGCACATGCCCCATTTGCAGGCTTTTCTCGAAGCCGGCGTGCACGCTCCGCTGTGCTCCACCGTGCCGCCCGTGACCCCGGTGGCCTGGACCAGCTTCGCCACGGGCGCCTCCCCCGGCCGCCACGGCATTTTCGACGCCCTGACCCTCGATCCGGCCAGCCACGAGGTGCGCTTCGTCTCGGCGGCCATGCGCAAGGCCGCCCCCATCTGGTCGGTGCTCTCCGGGCGCGGCCGGCCGGCCGGCGCGGTCAACGTGCCCGTGACCTGGCCGCCCGACGCCGTGGACGGTTTCGTCATCCCCGGCATGTTCACGCCCTCCGATGCCGTGGATTTCGTGCATCCGCCCGAGCTGCAGGCCGAAATCGAGGCCCGCTTCGGCACCTGCCGCGAATCGCCCATGCTCGACCCGGACCCCGAACGCTACCTGCGAAACCTGCTGGCCGGGGTCGAGTCGCGCTGCGAACTGACCCTGTGGCTCATGGAGCGCCGGCCCCTGGATTATTTCTGTTCGGTGTTCATGGAATCCGACCGGGTGCAGCATTTCTTCTGGGGCTACCGCGACCCGGCCCATCCCCTGCACGACCGGCTGGGCCGGGCCATCGAGGCGGTCTACGAGCGCCTGGACGCGGCCCTTGGCCGCATTGTGGCGGCCTGCCCGCCGGATACGGCCGTGGCCCTGGTCTCCGACCACGGGGCCGGGCCGCTGCGTCGGGCCATCTTTCTCAACCGCTGGCTCATGGACCAGGGCCTGCTCAGCCTGTCCGGCCGGCTGGACGCCCTGGCCGGGCACCGGCCCTCGGCCCTGGCCAAAACGGCCAGGGCCCTGGCCAAGGCCCTGTTGCCCGAATCGGTCCTGGCCGCCCGCCGCCGGCGCAAGTCCAAGGCCCACGCCCGCATCAACAACCTGTTTTCGGCCATTGTCGACTGGGAGCGCACGGCCTGCGTCTCGGAAGGCATCGCCGGGGGCATCTTCTTCAATCCCGCCGTGGTGGCCGACGCCGACCGCCCGGCCCTGACGGCCCGGCTCAAGGAAGGCCTGCTCGGCATCGTCGATCCGGAAACCGGGGAGCATCCCTTCGCGGCCGTGTACGCCCGGGAGGAACTCTACGCCGGACCGTCGGTGGCCGACGCCCCGGACGTGGTCACCCTGTGCGGCCCGGGCTATCAGGTGCTCGTGCCGCATGAAATCGCGCTCTACGGCCAGGGCGCGCCGACCGGGCTTTTCGCGCCGCACAAATGGAGCGGCCGCCACGAGCAGTACGGCGTGTTCGCCCTGCGCGGCCCGGGCGTGGCCGCCGGCGTCGAACTGGCCGACGCGGCCATGCCCGACGTGACGCCCACCCTGCTCTACGTCCTGGACGAGGCCGTGCCCGAGAGCATGGACGGCCGCGTGCTGACCGCGGCCTTCACGCCCGAGACCCTGGCCGCCCGGCCGCCGGTCACGGGCGCGGCCGCCACCGCACCGGCCGCGGGCGGGACCGGTACCGACGGCGAGGCGGCGGCGCGCATCGCCGACGAGCTTTCGGACCTGGGCTACATGTAGGCGGCCGGCCCCGCTTGCCTCCGGGGCGGTTGGACCGTAAGGTTCGACGGCGCGCCGCGTCGCGCCAGCCCCATGGCCGAAGACGACAAAATTTTTGAAATGTTTGCCGAAAGCTGTCTCGAACAGCTCCGCGGCATCGAAGCGGCCATCCTCGATCTGGAGTCCGCCGGTCCCGGCGTGCTCGAAACCAAGGTGGCCGCCGTCTTTCGCGCCGCCCATACCATCAAGGGCGACGCCGGGGCCGTGGGCGCGCCGCCGCTGGCCGAGCTGGCCCACGCCGTGGAATCCGTGCTCGACGCCGTGCGCGGGGGCCGCCGCCGCATCGGCCCCCGGCTCATCGGCGAACTGCTGGCCGTTTTCGACGTCATCCGCTCCATGACCGAGGACGCCACCGCGGCCAGGACCCGCGACGTTTCCGGCGAGGTGGCCCGCATGGCCGCCCTGCTGCGCGACGCCGAACCGGCCGGCCCCGAGCCTCCGGCCACCGTCGAATCCCCTCCCGCCGCCGAGACCGCCGCCGGGGCCGCCTCCGACGACCGCATCCGCAAGCTGGCCATCCCGGCCCGGGAGCTCGACATCCTGGTGGACCGGGTGGGCGAGCTCGGCATCGCCCAGACGCGCCTGACCGCCCTGTCCCGCCGCCGCCACGACGGCGAACTGCGCGACGTGGCCGAGGAGGTGGAACGGCTGGCCGCCCTGCTGCGCGATCAGGTGCTCGGGCTGCGCCTGCTGCCCATCAAGGTCAGCTTTCCCAAGTACCGCCGCCTCGTGCGCGACGCCAGCGCCGCCCTGGGCAAGGACGTGGAGCTGGTCATGGACGGGGAAAACACCGAACTCGACAAGACCGTCATCGAACAGCTCAACACGCCCTGCATCCACCTGCTGCGAAACGCCGTGGACCACGGCATCGAGCCGCCCGACCTGCGCCCGGCCCTGGGCAAGCCCCGCCGGGGCCTGATCGTGCTGTCGGCCCGGCAGGAGGGCAACGACGTGGTCATCGCCATCCGCGACGACGGCGCGGGCATCGACGGGCGCAAGCTGTGGCAAAAGGCCGTGGCCGCCGGCCGCCTCGACCCGGCCCGGCCCTATGACGCCGCCGCCGCCCTGGAACTCATTTTCCTGCCCGGCCTGTCCACGGCCGAAACCGTGGGCGCGGTTTCCGGCCGGGGCGTGGGCATGGACGCCGTGCGCGAGGGCATCGCCACCCTGCGCGGCCGCATCGAGGTGGAGTCCACCCCCGGCCAGGGGGCCACCTTCACCATCCGCCTGCCCGTGTCCCTGGCCATCATCGATTGTCTGGAAGTCCGGCTTGACCGGGAAATCTATTACCTGCATCTTGATTATGTCGAAGAATGCCTGGAACTGCCGCCGGGCGTGGCCCTGCGACAGGGCCGGGGAGTCATGGAACTTCGCGGCGAGCCGACGCCGCTCGTCTGCCTGCGCCATTTCCTGGGCCTTGACGCCACGCCCGTGCCAAACGCCCACGTGGTCGTGGTGCGCCGGGCCAGCGGCCGGGCCGGACTGGTGGTGGACGCCGTGGTCGGCCGCAAGCAGGCCGTGCTCAAGCATCTGGGCCGGGCCATCGGCAAGGTGCCGGGCGTGCTCGGCGGCACGGTGACCGAAGCCGGCGACATGGCCCTGGTGCTGGACGTTCCCGAACTGCTGCGCGCCGCCGGTCAACCGGGCGGCCGCGCCCAAACCTGATCCCGGGGAGAGCCGATCATGCCTCGCGCGCTCATCGTCGACGACAGCCGCTACCAGCGATACCTCATCATCCAGGCCCTGGAAGACCGTTTCACCGTTGCCGAGGCCGCCAACGGCCGCGAGGCCGTCACCCTGTTCGAGGAGGCCCTGCGCCAGGGCACGCCCTTCGATCTGGTCGTCATGGACATCCTCATGCCCGTGCTCTCCGGCCACGACGCCCTGGCCGGCATCCGCCAACTCGAAGCCGACGCCGGTCTGGCCGGGGAACGGCGCACCCCGGCCGTCATGCTGTCGAGCCTCGACGACCCGGCCAACATGCTGCGGGCCCAGTTCGAATCCGGGGCCCAGGCCTACGTCACCAAGCCGTTTTCCGCCCAAACACTTCTGGAAGCCCTGACCAGCCTCGGGTTGGCGGACAATCCCCTCAGCGACGACGTCGAGGACGAACAATTCCCATGCAAGCCCTGCTAGACCGCTTTCCCGGCCATACCCTGGCCTTTCTCAACGTGGCCCAGGGCAATGTGTACAACCAGCCGACCATGGCCCACACCGTGCTCGGCTCCTGTGTGGCCGTGACCTTCTACGTCCCCAGCCACGGTCTGGCCGGCATCTTCCACGCCCTGCTGCCCCGGGCCGGCGAATACCGGCTGCACGGGACGGAACCGACGCCCTACAAATTCGTGGATTCGGCCATTGCCGCCATCGTCCACCGCCTGGAGCGGCGGGGCGTGCGCCGCGGCGAGATCGAGTGCAAGGTCTTTGGCGGGGCCAGCGCCCTTTTTGCCGAGGACATGTCCGTGGGCCGGCGCAACGTGGAAACGGCCTTCGCCACCCTGGCCGACCTGGGGCTGCGCGTGGCCGCCTCCAACGTGGGCGGCGAACGCGGCCGCAAGATCGTCTACGCCTCCAGCACCGGTGAAATTTTCGTGCGCATGCTCAACAACTCGACGGCCAAGGCGGCCGGCCAGCTGCCGCGTTAGACGCATGGCTGTCTTTTCCCGCCGTTTTCCCGCCGCGCTGTGTCTTGCGGCCGGCCTGCTCGCGCCGCGCCCGGCGCTGCCGGCCCCGCCCTGTCCGGGCCTGCCGCCGACGGCCGACGCCGCCGCCCTGGTC
>JAFABC010000105.1 GCA_023426275.1 Pseudomonadota bacterium
CACCCGACCAACCAAACGTCCAGCCACCAGCCCCTTTCGGGAGGGTCCGGGAGGGGGGGACCCCCTCCCGGCCGCCGGAGGCATCTTTTTCAAAAGCCGCGCAGCTAGAAATTCGGCCGGGTACGCACCGTGCGCACGGCCTCGCGCAGCATGAGCCGGATGGTCTCGTCGGTCACGGGCTCGTCGAAGACCAGGGACACGGCCTGGGCGTAGCGCGCCGGCAGCATGTTGAGCGTCAGGGCGTACACGTCCTCGATGTTCGTCTGGTTGCGGCCGAAGTCCGGGAATTCGGCCAGGACATCCGGCATGAGGGCGATGACGCGGTCCTCGTTCTTGTTGCGGATGGCCGGGAAATCCACGGCAAGCATGACGTTGTCCATACTCCCTCCCGGGCGGCGGTGTTTTTTACGCCAGTTTACCCGGGCGCGCGGAGATTGCAATGCACTTTGCCGGGAACATGGCCTCGATGCCAGTTCCAGGCCGTTTCCACGATGGCCTCCAGGTTCATGTAGCGCGGCTCCCAGCCCAGTTCGCGCATGATCGCCCCGGAATCGGCGTACAGGCCCGGCGAGTCCCCGGCCCGGCGCGGCCCCTCGACCACGGGCACGGGATGGCCCGCAACCTTTTCCACGGCCTTGATCACCTCGCGCACGGAATTGCCCGTGCCGGTGCCCAGGTTGTAAACAGCGCTCCTGCCGCCGTCGAGCAGGCGCTTGAGCGCCAGGATATGGGCCTCGGCCAGGTCGGTGACATGGATGTAGTCGCGCACGGCCGTGCCGTCGGACGTGGGATAGTCGGTGCCGAAAATCTGGACCTGCGGGATGCGGCCGAGGCCGGCGGCCACCACCAGGGGAATGAGGTGGGTTTCGGGGTCGTGGTCCTCGCCGATCTGCCCCTCTGGGTCGGCCCCGGCGGCGTTGAAGTAGCGCAGGGCCGTGTAGGTCAGACCGTAGGCCGCGTCGAAATCCTTGAGCATCTGCTCGATCATGAGCTTGCTCGTGCCGTAGGGGCTCATGGGCCGGGTCGGATGGTCCTCGGTCAGGGGCACGCGTTCGGGCGCGCCGTAGGTGGCGCAGGTGCTGGAAAAGACGATATGGCGGCAACCGGCCCGGCGCATGGCCGACAGCAGCGACAGCGAGCCGGCCACGTTGTTGCGGTAGTATTTCTCGGGATCGGTCACGGATTCGCCCACGTAGGCGAAGGCGGCGAAGTGCAGCACCGCCACCGGATTGAATTCGGCAAAGGCTTCGTCCAGTTCGCCGCGATTGAGGATATCGCCGCGCACCAGCGGCCCCCATTTGACGGCCCAGTCATGGCCGTAGACCATGTTGTCGAAGGTGATGGGCGTAAACCCGGCGGCCGCCAGCGCCTTGCAGGTGTGGGAGCCGATGTAGCCCGCGCCCCCGGTGACGAGGATGTTCGTTGCCATGTGTCGTTCCTTGGAAGGGTTACTGATCCGAAAGCACCGCCGCGACGGGGCGCGGGGCAACCGTCCCGCTCCCGTCCGCATCCCCGGGTGCTTCGCCCAGGGTCATGGTCATTTCCCGATAAAACGTCGTGGCCGCAAGGCCCAGGGACAGGCGCATCCCCGCCGTGAGACGGTCCACGCCCAAAAGCCGGGCCGGCAGCGCCGCCTCCACCGCGATGTGCGGCAGGGGCTTGTCCAGGACGCGCACGACGTCCCTGGCCGCCAGGGCCGTGCGGGAGCCGTCGTCGGCCAGCTGGAAAAGCTCCGGGGCCAGCTCGAACCGGCCCGGATATTTCGAATGCGGACGCGGCACCAGACAGATGAGAAAATGGCGCATCCCGGCCCCGGCGTCCACATCCAGCCGGATGTGGTAGGTCTCGTCCGGCGGAAACGGACCGTCATGGGCCAGCAGATACAAATCGGCGTAGTTCTGGGCCAGATTGAACAGATTAAGGCTCTCCGGACTCCAGGAGACGTGCACGTCGCCAAACGGCACGTGCGGGGCGGGCACGGAAAACCAGGGCAGGCGCGTGCCGGCCTTGTCCGGCCAGTCGGCCAGGGAGCCGTCGGCCACCGAAACCGACCGCACGGCCTTGTGGATGGGCAGCACCGCCGGCAGGGACGGCCGCGGCGCAACGCTGCGGGCATGGATGGACGGCACGGCCGCATTGGCCGCCGTCAGCGCCGCCACCAGCCGCTTGTAGGGACGGTTACGGATGTCCACCAGTCCCATGTTGAAATTCTCGCCATCGCCCCGCCCGCCCGAGGGTTCGTCGTAATACTGGAACCAGTGCGCGCCCAGGACATTGGGGAACGCGGCGAAATTGCGCATGGCCGCGGCCGCGCCCCTGGCCCGCTCGTCCTGGGTGGCCACGTGCATGAGATGGCCGTTGTTGACGTTGCCCGAGCGGTTTTCATTGGCGGCGAAGAAAAATTCCGAAATCAGCACCGGCGCGTCGGTGAGCCGGGCCAGTCCGTCGAAGTAATACGGCGCCACCCAGCCGTCGGGCGTGTCCACGTTGTAGTTGGTGGAGAGCACGTCCAGAAAGCCGCGCGAGGCCAGCACCGCGTCCTGGTTGTAGTACAGGGGCAGTCGGTCGCCCATGACCAGCCGGTGGGGATCGACGGTGCGCAGGGCCTTGTGGACCAGCTCGTAATACCGCCTCGCACAGGCAGCGGTGAACCGCTCGATAAGCGCGATGCCGTGGCCGCCCGGGCGCAACTGCAGCTCGGCCCGGCCCCTCTTGAGGTCCTCGAAGGAGGCAATGCCCGGACCGGGGACGAAGTCGGCCAGCAGCCGGGCCCAACTGCCGCCATAATAGTCGTAAATCATGCGCCACAACACCCGCTTGGTGTAGATGGCCCATTCGTTGCCGAGGTACCAGCGGAAAAGCGGCGCGTTCCACCAGCCGACCTCGTTGTCCGTGAAGTAGCCGATGACGGCCGGATTGTCCCTGTAGGGCGCGGTCAGTTCCCGGGCCTTGGCGATGGTCCGGTCCAGGGCGTCGGGCGCGAAGGGATCGAACCAGTGCAGGCGGGCGTTGCGGCCCAGGTCGATCTCCGGCACGAGCGGCAGGGTCATGGCCGTGGTCGGATCGGACCAGCCGCCCCGGGTGTTGAAGCCCCAGGCGTAGAGCCGGCGTTGCGTGTCGGCGGCCCAGGCGGCCTGATCCGGGTAGCTGTCGGCCCAGTAATAGCCCCTGTCCCGGGTGTGCTTGTCGCCGCCGTTGACGGTATCCGCGCCAATGGAAAAAAAGCGCACCCCACTGCCTGGAAACGTCAGCCACCACGCCCCGTTGTCGCGAAGCGTGCCAAAGCCGCCGGCCAGGGCCGTGGCCACGACCAGCAGACAGGCCAGCAGACCGCAGCCGGCCAGCGCGCCCGCTCTCCGAACCCTCGAAAAAAGGCTCTGCAAATCCCACCATCCCCTTTTCGGGAGAGTCCGGGAGGGGCCGCCGCCCCTCCCGGCCGCCGGAGGCATTTTCCTTGTTCTCCTGGCAATCCTAGCGCAACGCATCCGCAAGCAGGCGCCCCAGCACCACGTCCGAATCGAAGTAGCGGGCGGCAAAGGCCCGGGCCGCCCTGGAGTGGCGCTCCCAGTCGGCGCGCACGGCTTCGATGCCGGCCAGCGCCCCGGCCTCGTCGTCAAAGGCGAGCACGCCTTCGCCCACGTCCATGAAGCGGGAATAGCCCGTGTCCTGGACCACGGCCGGCCGGCCCGAGGCCAGATAGCAGGCCGTGCGGCAGGAGAACCAGCCCGAGCGCGTGGCCACGTAGGCGTTCTTGGCCGTGGAAAACTCGGCCAGACTGTCCCAGATATAGTCGCGGTAGACCCAGGGGGTCTGGGACATGGAAAATCCGTCGCGCAGGGTCCAGCCTTTTTCCTCCAGCAACTCGCGCGGCGGCCGGCCGCCGCCCAGGGCCAGTTCCAGGGAGGCGGCCGTCTTCTGGGGCAGGTCGAGCATCTTCTCGAATTCCAGATTCTTGCCGCCGTATTGCACGCCGCCCACGCGCGGACCTTCCTGGGTCGGCTGCCAGGACAGCACCGTGGTGAAGACATCCCGGGCGGGCTTCGCCGGCGCCCCGGCCCAGCAATCGAGCACGATGGGCTGGCGGGTGGGCATCCAGTCCACCACGCCCTTGGGCACGGTGCAGAAGTCCTCGTTGATGTTTTCCCCGAAGGAGAAAAAGACGTCGTGGCGGCGCATGTTCTCGATGTTGCGCTTCTCGTCGTCCGTGGCCGTGCCGTCCAGATACTGGGGAAAACTCGACTGGGTGTAGAGGGGATCGGAATCGATCAGCACCTTGACGGGGATCTTCGCGTAGGCCTCGCGCAACTGGCAGGTCGTCGAGATGTTGAAGAACACGTCCGCCCGCCGGACCACGGCGTCGAGATCCCCGGCGGACATGCCCCAGTGGCGGTCATCCGGGCCGATGACGCAAAAGCGTTTGGCCAGCCCGGGGTCCAGGCGCTCCAGAAAATCGCCCAGATACTTCGTGTGGTAGGTCAGATCGTCCACAAAGGTGACGTTGAAGGGATCGTAGGCCCAGCCGCCGGTGTCCTCCAGGTAATAGACATCGTGCCCCAGGCGGTAAAACCCGTGCAGATACTGGATATAGTCCCAGGCCACGCCGCCGAGCGGATAGGTGGCGGCCAGTCCCGAAACGATAATCGTGCGCTTTTGCATGCAGTGAACATCCTTCTCGTTCGCCCCGTCGAGGGGGCGGGGGCCTCTTCTACTTTTTTTCCCCGGGCTCGAAAAAAAGCTTCTCCCGCTCCCGGATGTCGGCCGCGCCGATGAAGCGGAAGTATTCCTCGAAATCGATCATGGTCTCCGGGCCGGCGAACCCGGCGCTGGTGCCATGGGCTTTAAGGTGTCCGGCCCAGGCCCGCAAGGCCCGCACGGCGGTGAAGACCGAGGCGCAGGGATAGGCGGCCACGGCGTAGCCGAGGGCTTGCAGTTCGCCCGCCGTCAGAAACGGCGTGCGCCCGCCCTCGATCATGTTGGCCATGCTCGGCACGGAGACGGAGGCATTGACCTTGCGCATGTCCTCGACGGAGGTCACGGCCTCCACGAAGACCATGTCCGCGCCGGCTTCCGCGTAGAGGTTGGCCCGGCGGATGGCCTCGTCGAGGCCATGCACGGCGGCCGCGTCGGTGCGGGCCATGATGACGAAATCGGGATCGGTGCGCGCCCAAAGGGCGGCCCGCAGCTTGGGCAGGTAGTCCTCGACGGACACGACCGATTTTCCGGCCATGTGGCCGCAACGTTTGGGAAAGGTCTGGTCCTCGATGAAAAGCGCCGCCGCGCCCAGGCGTTCGGCCTCGCGCACGGTGCGGATGACGTTGTTGACGTCGCCGAATCCGGTGTCGATGTCCACCATGACCGGAATGTCCACCCGGGACACGATGTGGGCGTAGTGGGTGAGCATTTCCGTGGCCGTCAGCAGGCCGATGTCCGGCAGGCCGAGCAGGCTCCCGGCCGAACCATAGCCGGCCACGGCCATGGCGGAAAAGCCGGCCTCGGCAATGGCCAGGGCGGACAACCCGTCGTGGGCCACGGGCAGCATGAGCAGTTCGGGGGCGTTGACCAGTTGGCGAAACCGCGTCGTCTTTTTCACTGCAACCTCCTCGGGAGAGGGAAAAGATGCCTCCGGCGGCCGGGGGGCATGATGCCCCCCGGACCCCCTCAACGTGTCTTTGGCGGCGCGAAGCAACGCTGGCGCACTTTGTCGGCGCATTTTTGCCCAGGCTTTGCC
>JAFABC010000116.1 GCA_023426275.1 Pseudomonadota bacterium
CCCCCCCCCCCCCCCCCCGCCGGAGGCGTCTTTGCCTACAGGGCGTGCTGGAAGATGCGTTCCACCATGGGCGCGTCCACCCGGACGGGCGCCAGGGGCAGCAGGGTGCGGGCCAGGGAGGAGCGCAGCGTCAGCCGGGTCAGGGCCGGCACGTCCGCTCCGGTGAAGTAGGCCGACAGGCCGGCCGGCTGGCCGATGACCGCGAACCAGGACCGCACCTTGTCGACCGCCGTGTCGGCCTCGCCCGCCACGCCCGACATGCCCGGGGCGATGGGGGCCAGCACCTCGGCCAGGATTTCCGGGACGGCCGGATAGATTTCCCGCAACACCGCCGGCAGCAGCAGCCCCAGGCCCTCGCCGTGGTTGATCTCGGCGTTGAGCACGCTCATGGCGTGTTCCAGCACGTGGGCCACGTGGACCATGCCCCGGTCGTAGCTCATGCCGGCGATGGCCGAGGCGTAGAGCAGCCAGTAGCGGGCCGACAGGTTGTCGGGCTGGGTCAGGGCCGTGGGCAGGTAGGCCGCGATCAGGCGCACCGCCTCCCGGGCCAGGGCGATGGAGTAGGGCGAGGCCGTCACGGCCGTGGCCGCCTCCAGGGCGTGGCTCAGGGCGTCGATGGTCGTGGCCACGGTCTGCCGGGAGGGCAGGGAGACCATGAGGCTCGGGTCCTCGATGGCGTAGGTCGGGTAGAGATGGGGCGAGCGCAGGGCCGGCTTGTCCTCGCCGTCGGCCTGGGCCATGGCGAAGCAGTCGCACTCCGAACCGGAGCCATGGGTGGTGTTGATGGCGACGATGGGCAGCGCGCCGGAGATGGGCACCCCTTTTTCATAGAAATCAGACGCCTTGCGCACGGGGTGGCGCAGCAGGACCGCCGCGGTCTTGGCCGTGTCGATGGCGCTGCCGCCGCCGATGGCCAGCACGGCCTTGGCTTCCAGCGCCTTGCCCAGCCGGGCCGCGGCCTCGCAGTTGGCGTAGGTCGGATTGGAGCGCACCCGGTCGAAATGTTCCCAGGCGACGTGGCGCGAAAGCATGGGCGTGACCGCGTCCCAGGCGCCGCTGAGCTTGTAGCCGGCGGCATCGGTGACCACGAGGAACCGATCGAGCCCTGCGGCCGCCATCGAGGCCAGGATGCCATCCAGCCGCGCCAACGCGCCGACGCCGAAATAGGTCGTCGGTCTGGTGGGTTGCAGGACAAACACTTTGTGTATGTCGATTTTGGCTTCCCAGCCGCCCATGACACGCCTCCACTGTTCTGATCCGGGCCGCGCCGTCACGCGGCGCAACCAGGGATACCCATCAATTCCCGTGCCATCTCCGTTTTGTTTTGAATCCCGGGCTATTGCCTGACAGGACTGTAAGGGTGCGGGGCATATCACCCCGCCCGGACGGTCACGCCTTGCCCCAAAGCGGGTTTTGTCGGCGGGAATCGGCCCGGGGCGGGGATTCCCTGGTCGCGGGTAAAAAGGAAACACGGCCGGGGTGTGGTGGGAATTGTTGACTCATATAGGTTTGCCATAGCCTCATGCTTTTCAATGACCGCAGCGGTGTTCCGGCAGCGGTTTTTTTTCTTGCAACGGGACAAGGTGCTGGAGCTCCGCAAGGCGGCAGCCATACTGAAGGGAAAGAAAGCGGGAGAGAAAATATTGCGGCGTCTCTTGGGGCAAGTTTTCCCAATGTCCGCCGTGGTCGTTGCGTCGCTATCCGACCCGGAGCCGCAGCATGCGGGCCGTACCGTTCACAAGAGCCGCTATGGTGTTGAAGTCTCAGTCGGCTATTTTCAAAGTCCGCTCACGCGCGAACGCGTCTGGTTTTTCCCCTTCCGGGAGGGCCCGGGAGGGGGGTGTCCCCCCTCCCGGCCGGCGAAAATCGTTTCTTTTTTTCACGGTCGGTCCCTAATGCGTGCCTTCGGGCATTTTCGAGCCCATGGGCGGCTTCTTGATGATCCACATCAGGAAGGCCAGCCCGAGGAACATCATGCCCTGGGCGTGGAAGACGTCGCAAAAGGCCATGGCGTTGGCTTGGCGGAGCATGAGCTTGTACAGGGTGCCGGCGGCGAGCTGGGAGGCGTCGTGGACGCCCAGGAAGTTGGCGCCCAGGTAGTCCTTGAGCTGTTGCAGGGCCGATTGGTAGCTCAGATCGTAGGGGGTGAGGTTCTCGATCAGCCGGGCCTGATGGAATTGGCCGCGCCGGGCGAGCAGGGTGGTCACGAAGGCCACGCCAAAGGAGCCGCCCAGGTTGCGCAGCAGGTTGAAGACGGCCGAGGCGTTGTTCATGCCCTGCTTGGGAATGTAGGCCATGGTCAGGTAGGACAGGGGCACGAAGAAAAAGGCGATGCCCACGGCCTGGATGTTGCGGGCGGCAATGGCCGTGCCGAGGTCGATGTCCAGGGTGAACCCGGCCATGTTGAACAGCGAATAGGCGCTGACCACGAGCCCGATGCACAGGATGAAGCGGGCGTCGATCTTCTGGGTGAGCTTGCCGACGATGGGCAGGATCAGCAGCATGATGAGGCCGCCCGGGCCGAGGACCACGCCGGAGAGAAAGGCCGTGTAGCCCATGAGGTTTTGCAGGTAGAGCGGCAACAGCACGATGGCCCCGAAAAAGGCGAAGAAGCCGAAGAACATGACCACGTTGCCCGTGGCGAAGCTGCGGTCCTTGAACACCTTGAGGTCGACGATGGGCTCCTTGCGCTTGAGCTCCCAGACAAGAAACGAGGTCAGGCACACGGCGGCGATGACGGACAGGGTGAGGATGAAATCGTCGTTGAACCAGTCGTCCTGCTGTCCCTTGTCCAGCACGATCTGGAGGCAGCCCAGGCCCACGCTTAAAAAAGCCAGCCCGATGTAGTCCACGGTGTCGCCGCGCTTGCGCCGCTCCAGGTAGTCCGGGTCCTTGATGTAGAGCCAGATGAGCCCGATGGCCAGCATGCCCACCGGTACGTTGATGTTGAAGATCCAGCGCCAGGAATAGTTGTCCGTGATGTAGCCGCCAAGCAGCGGTCCGAGGATGGGGCCGAGCACCGCGCCCATGGCGAAGATGGCCATGGCCAGCCCCCGTTCCCTGGGCGGGTAGGCTTCGAGCAGGATGGCCTGGGACATGGGTTGCAGGCCGCCGCCCCCGATGCCCTGGATGACGCGGAAAAAGACCAGCATTCCCAGGCTCGTGGCCAGCCCGCACAGCATGGAGGCGATGGTGAACACCGTCACGGACAGCAGCAGGTAGTTGCGCCGGCCGAACACCTTGGACAAAAAGCCGCTGATCGGGATGACGATGGCGTTGGAGACCAGATAGGACGTCAGGACCCAGGTCACCTCGTCCTGGCCGGCCGACAGGCTGCCCTGGATGTGGCCCAGGGCCACGTTGGCGATGGACGTGTCCAGGATCTCGATCAGCGTCGGCACCATCACCGCGATGGTGATGAGCCATTTGTTGGGGGCGCGCTCGGCCATAACTTAGTCGTCGACGTGGATGGTGGGCACGACGCTCATGCCCAGGCGCAGCTTGGGCAGTTCGCCGTTTTCCTTGTCAAAGACGATCTTGACCGGAATGCGCTGCACGATCTTGACGTAGTTGCCCGTGGCGTTCTCCGACGGGAACAGCGAAAACACCGCGCCGGTTCCGGCCATGATCGAGTCCACCGTGCCGGTGATGGCGCGGCCCGGGTAGGTGTCCACCTCCATGGTGACCTTCTGCCCGGGGTGGACGTGCTTGAGTTGCGTTTCCTTGTAATTGGCCGTGACCCACAGCTCACTGGGGTCCAGGGGCACGATGGTCATGAGCGCCTGCCCGGCGGCGACCAGCCGGCCGGATTCGATCTGCTTTTTGGTCACGTGCCCGGCCACCGGGGAGACGATGCGGGTGTAGCCGAGGTTGAGTTCGGCCTGACGCACCTTTTCCTGGGCCAGGGCCACCTTGGCCCGCTGGGCGGCCACTTCCTTGGTCTGGATGACGGCCTGATCCTCGCCGGTCCTGGCCAGATCGATCTGGGAGCGCAGCCGCTTGATCTCGGCCTTGATGGATTCCAGGCCGCGATTGGCCGCGGCGGCCTTGGCCTGGGCCGCGCGCAGCTCGGCCACGTGGCCCCGGCGCTTGGTCTCGATGTTGTCGAGGTCGGATTGGGCCACCACGCCCTTTTGCCGCAACTGGTTGATGCGCTTGAAATCGAGCTGGTCCTGGTCGAGCTGGGCCTGGATCTGGGCCACCAGTTCCTCGGCCGCGTCGCGTTCCTTGGTGGCCTGATCCAGGCTGCGCTGCTGGCTTTCCAGTTGCGCCTTGGCCGAATCCACCCTGGACGAGGTCTGGGACAGTTGCAGGGGCACGCCCAGGTCCAGGGCCGTCAGCTGGGCTTCGGCCGCGGCCAGATCGGCCTTGGCCTGGGCCAGGGCCACCTTGTAGTCGGTGGGATCGAGCACCACGAGCAGGTCGCCCGGGGCCACGAGCTGGTTGTCGGTCACCGGCACCTCGTTGACGTAGCCGGCCACGCGCGGGGTGATGGGATGGACCTTGCCGTCGATGAAGGCGTCGTCGGTGCTGACCAATCCGCGCGTGTAGAGGTAGTACCCGAAACTGGCCAGGACGAGCACGGCCACGGCGCCGAAGATGATGCGCTTGCGTTTCGACGGCTGACCATCCGGTTTGTGCTTGGAGCGAAAAATCGGTTTCATGCGACTCCTCTCGCGTTGCGTCCCTTCAGGATTTGAGCGGTATCCTTTAAAAAATCAGTATGCGGGGGTCGTAAGCGCCGCTGTCTAGGCATCGAGCATGGCGTCCAGGCGCGCCTCGATGTTGGCCAGGATGCGCCGGAGCGTGTCGCGGTCGTCGGCGGGCACGTCGGCAAAGGCCTCGGCGGCGTAATCCCGCACGAGGGGCACGAGCTTCGTGACGAGCATCTTGCCTTCCGGGGTCAGAAAAATGCGCTGGCTGCGCCGATCCTGGCGGTCGCGCCGGCGGACAAGCAGGTTCTTGGCCTCCATCCGGTCCAGGATGCGGGTGATGGTGGTCCTGTCCTTGACCGTGCGCTCGCCCAGGCCGCATTGGGTGAGGCCCTGCGTCTCATGGAGCCGGTAGAGCACCACCCACTGCTCCGGGGTGATGTCGTGGCCGGCGGCCAGGAACATGCGCCGCAGCCCGATTTTGAGGCGTGTCGCGGTGTGGCCGATGGCGTATCCCACGGCGTTGTCCATGTCGTAGTAGAAGGCGTCGGTCATGTCTGTCGGGGCCAAAAAGTTGTTGTGCTGAAAATATGCATAACAACGAAATCGGTCAAGCCTTGGGCCCGCCCGGGCGGCGCATTGCCCGTTGCCCCCATGGGCCGGTTCTGTCACTGTGCTTGGTGGATTTTGTCGGGAGGCGGGAAGTATGCGACAATTGCGGCATTTTTGGCGTGCGCTCGGCGACATGGTCCGGGTGCGGGACCGTGTCCGGCCGCGTCTGACGGCGCTTGAAATCTTCAAATACGTGGGGCCGGGCCTGCTGGTCACCGTCGGCTTCATCGATCCGGGCAACTGGGCCTCCAACGTGGCCGCCGGGTCGGACTTCGGCTACAAGTTGCTGTGGATGGTCACGCTGTCCACCATCATGCTGATCGTGCTCCAGCACAACGCGGCCCATCTGGGCATCGCCACGGGACTGTGCCTGTCCGAGGCGGCGGTGAAGCATCTGCCGCGTCCGGTGGCGATTTCCGCTCTGGGGACGGCCGTGGCCGCGGCCGTGTCCACGGCCCTGGCCGAACTGCTCGGCGGGGCCATCGCCCTGCGCATGCTCTTCGGGCTGCCCCTGGCCGCGGGCACGTGCATCACGCTCGTCGTGGTGCTGTGGATGCTCTTTTCCCATTCCTACAAGCGGTTGGAACGCTACATCATCGGCTTCGTGTCGCTGATCGGGCTGTCGTTTATCTTCGAGCTGTCCCTGGTGCATCTGGACTGGGGCGCGGCCGTGAGCGGCTGGGTGGTGCCGAGCCTGCCCGCCGGCTCCCTGCCCGTGGTCATGAGCGTGCTCGGGGCGGTGGTCATGCCCCACAACCTCTTTTTGCACTCGGAAGTCATCCAAAGCCGGCAGTGGCATCTGGACGAGCCGGAAATGATCCGGCGGCAGCTCAAATACGAGTATCTGGACACGCTGTTTTCCATGCTGGTGGGCTTCTGCATCAACAGCGCCATGATCCTGCTGGCGGCGGCGGCCTTTTTCTCCCACGGCCTGTCCGTGTCCGAACTCGATCAGGCCAAGGCCCTGCTCGCCCCCTTGGTGGGGCCGGGGGCGGGACTCATCTTCGCCGTCAGCCTGCTGTTGGCCGGCGTGGCCTCGTCGGTGACGGCCGGCATGGCCGGGGGCAGCATCTTCGCCGGCATTTTCGGCGAGCCCTACGACATCCGCGACAGCCACTCGCGCCTGGGCGTCGCGCTCACCCTGGTGGGCGCGGCCGTGGCCATCCTGTTCGTTGGCGATCCGCTCAAGGGACTCATCTGGTCGCAGATCGCCCTGTCGATCCAGCTGCCCATCACCATCCTGCTGCAAATCGGCCTGACCTCGCGGCGTTCGGTCATGGGGCCGTATGCCAACAAGCCGTCCACCACGGTCGTGCTGGCGGCGGTGGCCCTGGTCGTCATCGTGCTCAACATCATGCTGCTGATCGATACGTTGGGTTAATTTGAAGAGAAGATGCCTCCGGCGGCCGGGAGGGGCACTGCCCCTCCCGGACCCTCCCGA
>JAFABC010000139.1 GCA_023426275.1 Pseudomonadota bacterium
ATATCAACCGGCTGCGGGGGGCCATCGCCAACCTGCTCAAGGCCGTGGAAAACCCCATCCTCATGTCGTACGTCGGCGGCGAGGAAGTGCTCGACCTCGAACCCGGCGAGGACGAAAAGCCGGCTCCGTAAGGGGGGAAGAAGAGGCCTCCGGCGGCCAGGGGGGATAATCCCCCCCGGAACAAGGGGACCGGAAGAAACAACTTGCCTTTCCCGTCGAGGGGGGTCGGGGGGCATCATGCCCCCCGGCCGCCGGAGGCGTCTTGAATTAGCTGCAAATCTTTTTGGTGATCTCGGCGGTATGGCGGCCCTGGAAACGCGCGCCTTCCAGTTCGTTTTCCGTGGGCAGGCGCGAGCCGTCCCCGGCGGCGATGGTGGTCGCGCCGTAGGGCGAACCGCCGGTGATCTCGTCCACGCGCATCTGCTGGGTGTAGGAGTAGGGCAGGCCGACCACGATCATGCCCTGGTGAAGCAGGGTCTGGATGAACGACATGAGCGTGGTTTCCTGGCCGCCGTGCTGGGTGGCGGTGGAGCAGAATACGCCGCCGGGCTTGCCGACCAGGCCGCCGCGCACCCAGATCTGGCCGGTGGCGTCCAGGAACTGGCGCATCTGGCCGCACATGTTGCCGAAGCGCGTGGGCGTGCCGAAAATGATGGCGTCGGCCTGCTCCAACTCCTCCAGGGTGCACACTGGCACGGTGGAGAGCGTTTTTTGCGCCTCGGTGGCGTGCATTTTTTCGAGGACTTCCGGGCTCAGCGTTTCGGGCACGCGGCGCAGGGTGGCGGTGACGCCCTCGACCTGATGTACGCCTTCGGCCACGGCCTGGGCCATGGCCGCCACGTGGCCGTAGAGGGAATAATACACAATCAGCACGTTCATAGGTCCGCTGCTCCGTGTTCAAGGTTGATGATGCCCTATTTTCTACCCCTGCCGGAGGCAAAGGGCAAGATTGCCCGGGCCGGCCGGCACGATGTATGGCCTTGCGGAAAGATGGCGGGAGGACCAGCGCGATGGACGGGAAACGCAACGGGTTGCGCGAAACGCCTGCCCACGGGGCGTCATGAGTACGGCGCTGGCCTGTCTGCGGGCCGTGGCCGAGGCCCATGGCCTGTCCTTCGATGCGGGCGCGGCGGCGGAGCGTTTCGGCCTGGACGGGGCCGAGCCGGAGGTCAGGGCGCTGATCGCCATTGCCCGCTCCGCCGGGCTCGCGGCCGAAGGCGCGGTCATTACGGCCGGGGAGATGCCCGGGCGGGGCCGGTTCCCGCTGATCGCCCGGCTGGAAAACGGCAATTTCGTCGTGGTGCTCGGCGCGCGCGAAACCGACGGGGCGGTGCGGCTGCGGGTGGCCGATCCGCTGGCCGCCGGGGGCGGGCCGTTCGAGCTGGACGCGGCGGCCTTTTCCCGCCGCCATGCCGGCGAGGTGCTGCTGCTTGCGCCGCTTGTGCCGCAATCGGGGCTGTGCGCCCTGGCCTTGGTGGCCCGCCACCACGGCCTGCCGCTGACCCACGACGCCCTGGCCCATGCCCACGGCTTCGACACCATCGAGCCCTCGCCCGAAGAGTTGTGCGCCGTGGCCGTGCGGGAAGGGCTCAAGGCCGAACTGCGCCGGTTGTCCCCGGACGATCTGCCGGCCCTGGGCGGGGCCTATCCCGTGCTGGCCGTGCTGCGCGACGGCAAGGTGGTGGTGCTGGCCGGCTGCCGCCGGGAGGCTGGCGGGGAGACGCTGGTGGACATGGTCGATCCCACCGGGCTGCCGCCCGGACGGGAGAGCCTGACCCTGGCCGCCCTGGCCGCCGACTGGGACGGGCAGGTCATGCTCGTGCGACGTTCCTACCGCCTCACCGACGAGACGCAGCCGTTCGGCTTTCGCTGGTTCGTTCCGGAAATCCTGCGCCACCGCAAGGAATTCACCGACGCGCTGGTGGCGGCGGTCATGCTCTACGTGCTGGCCCTGGCCATGCCGATCTATTTTCAGATCGTCATCGACAAGGTGCTCACCCACAAGGGGCTGGCCACCTTGCAGGTCTTAAGCCTCGGCATGGTCTGCGCCCTGGCCTTCGAGGCCGGGTTCACCTATCTGCGCGGCGTACTCGTGCTCCATGCCGCGGCGCGCATCGACATCCGGGTGGCCGCGCGCACGTTTTCCCGGCTCACGGCCCTGCCGCTGCGGTTTTTCGGCCATAGCCGGGTGGGCGTGCTCATCCAGCACATGCAGCAGGCCGACAAGATTCGGGAATTTTTAAGCGGCAAGCTCTTTTTCACGCTCCTCGACGGTCTGGCCCTGGTGGTTTTCATCCCGGTGCTTTTTTTCTACAGCGTGCCGCTCACCCTGCTCGTGCTGGGCCTGAGCCTTGCCCTCGGCGTCTTTCTGGTCGTGATCCTGCCTGTGCTGCGGACGCGGCTCGCGGCGCTCTACACGGCCGAGGGCGAGCGGCAGTCGTTTCTGGTTGAGACCATCCGGGGCATGGAGACGGTCAAGGCGCTGTCCCTGGAGCCGTCGCGTCGCCGGGGCTTCGAGGACGCGGCCGCCCGGGCCGTGGCCATGCGCTTCGGCGTCGGCCGCATCGGCAACGCGGCCGCGGCGGCGGTGGGGTTTCTGGAAAAGCTCATGCTGCTCGGCATCCCCTGGATCGGCGTGTATCTCGTGTTCGACGGCGGGCTGACCGTGGGAGCGCTGATCGCCTTTCAGATGCTGGCCGGGCGCGTCACCCAGCCGCTGGTGCAGATCGTGTCGCTGGTTCAGGAATACCAGGAAAAGGCCCTGGCCGTGACCATGCTGGCCACCATCATGAACGAGCCGTCCGAGCGCACGGGCGCGGGCGAGGGGCTGCGGCCGCGCCTGTCCGGGGAGGTGGTCTTCGACGCCGTGACCTTCCGCTACGGTTCCGATCCGAATGATGCGCCGGCCCTGTCCGAGGTGAGCCTGCGGTTTCCGGCCGGGACCATGATCGGCGTGGCCGGGCGCAGCGGTTCGGGCAAGTCCACCCTGGCCAGGCTCGTCCAGGGACTCCACGTGCCAACGGCCGGCGGCCTCCTGCTCGACGGCCACGACCTGCGCGAGTGCGATCTGACCCACGTGCGCCGCCAGATCGGGGTGGTGCTCCAGGAGAGTTTCCTGTTCACCGGCACGGTGCGCGAGAATATCGCCATGGCCCGGCCCGGGGCGGCCCTGGACGAGGTGGTCTTCGCGGCCCGGCTGGCCGGAGCCGAGGAGTTCATCCGGCGGCTGCCGCGTGGCTACGACACGCCGCTGACGGAAAACGGGGCCAACCTGTCCGGTGGCCAGCGCCAGCGGCTGGCCATTGCCCGGGCGCTGCTGACCAACCCGCGCATCCTCATCCTGGACGAGGCCACAAGCGCCCTGGACGCGGAATCCGAAGCCATCGTCCAGGACAACATGGCCCGCATCGGCCGGGACCGGACCACCATTGTCATCAGCCACCGGTTGTCCATGCTGGCCGGGGCGGACGCCATTTTGGTGCTCGACGCCGGCCGTGTGGCCGATTATGGAACCCACGGCGAGTTGCTGTCCCGGTGCGCCATCTACCGCGACCTGTGGAACAGCCAGAACCGGCACGTGCACGCGCCGGCCCTTTACAACAAACTGTCCTGACCCCTTTGCCCGTTTCCCGGCGGGAGGGGGGCGGGGAGAAAAACTTCTTGTCACGGCGGGTTCCTCCCCGCCTGCGGAGTCTTTCCATGTCCATTGCGATCATCGGCGGCGGATTGGCCGGGTGCGAATGCGCCCTGGCCCTGGCCCGGGCGGGCGTTTCCTCAACGGTCTTCGAGAGCAAGCCGGCGCTGTACTCCCCGGCCCACGTGAGCCCCAATCTGGCCGAACTGGTGTGTTCCAATTCGCTGCGCTCCGATGATCCGACCACGGCGGTCGGGCTGCTCAAGGTCGAGATGGCCGCGCTGGGGAGCGCGATCATCGCCACGGCCCGGGAAACGGCCGTGCCGGCGGGCAAGGCCCTGGCCGTGGACCGTGAGCTGTTTTCCGCCGCCATGACGGCGCGCATCGAGGCCGAGCCGCTGGTGACGCTGGTGCGCCGGGAGATCATGGGGCTGGCCGATCCGGCCCTGGCCGGGTTCGAGGCGGTGGTCGTGGCGGCCGGACCGCTGGCCAGCGACCGGCTGGCGGCCAGCCTGCTGGAGGCCATCGGCGAGGAGAGCCTGTATTTCTACGACGCCATCGCCCCCATCGTGACCACGGAATCCGTGGACATGGAGCAGGCGTTCTGGGCTTCGCGCTGGCAGGAGGGCGAGGGGGACTACCTCAACTGCCCGCTCGACGAGGCGCAATACAAGGCCTTCGTGGCCGAGCTGCTGGCCGCGCGCAAGGTGCCGAGCCGGGAGTTCGAGAAGGAGCTGCATTTCGAAGGCTGCCTGCCCATCGAGGCCATGGCCGAGCGCGGGGAGCGCACCCTGGCCTTCGGGCCGATGAAGCCGGTGGGGCTGACCGATCCGCGCACGGGCCGGCGGCCGGCCGCGGTTTTGCAGTTGCGCCCGGAAAACGCGGCCCGCTCGACCCTCAATCTGGTCGGGTTTCAGACCAAGCTGACCTATGGCGAGCAGGAGCGGGTGTTCCGGCTGATTCCGGCGCTGCACGCGGCCGAGTTCACGCGGCTGGGCAGCATCCACCGCAACACCTTCGTCAATGCGCCGCGCGTCTTAAACGACCGGCTGGAACTTGTGGCCCGGCCCGGGGTGTATCTGGCCGGCCAGATCACGGGCGTGGAGGGCTATGTGGAGTCGGCGGCCTGCGGCCTGTGGCTCGGCACGCAGCTTGGCGCGCGCCTGGGCCGTGGCGCGGCAATCGCGCCGCCGCCCCAGGAAACCGCCCTCGGGGCGCTGCTCAACCACCTGCGCACGCCGGCCAAGAAATTCCAGCCGAGCAACGTCAATTTCGGCCTGACCCCGCCGCTGGCCGAGCGGATGCGCAAGGCCAACCGGAAGCTGGCCTACCCCGAACGGGGGCGGCAGGCCTGGGAGGACTGGGCGCACTGCCTCGTCGGGGCGTGACGCGGTCGCGATCGGCCGTGGCGCGCGGACCGGCAATGCCGGGCGTCCGATCTCGTGATTGCCGTATCGCTGTGTCGTGACGCGGCGAAGTCTTTTTTTGTTTCAAGAGGGAGTGGTTGCCTGGGATTTTTATGAAAGTTTTCTGATGAGGAAGACTGGCCATGTATCAAAACGACAAAAAATGGATGTTGCGAAGTCTTTTTCTGTGCCTCGTCATGACCGTCGCCGTGGGGTTCGTCAGCATCAAGTCGTCGCGATCCTATGTCGATGATTATCAAAGCCAGTTTTTGCCAGTCTATACGGAAATCGGCCGGGCGCTGGATGCGGGTGAGTATCCGCTTCTGAGTCCGTATTCCTGGGTCGGCGGCGTGCTCGGCGGGGAATATCAATACGGGGTGTTCAACATCCCCCATCTCTCGATTCTCTATACCCTCTATAAACTGCATTTGACGCCGAAGCTATTCGCCAATGCGCTGACGCTAGTCTATTTCTTTATTTTATGTCTTGGCATTTCCGTACTCGCCAGAATGTATGAAATGTCTTTTGCCAGTGAGATGCTCGCTGTCAGCATCGGGTCATTGAATTATTTCGTTCTGGGGTGGTGCGGGTTCGATTGGATCGCCGGCTTTACGAGCTTTGCCTGGCTGCCATGGTGCTGGGCGGCTTTCAAAAAGCAGCTTGCCGCCAGAAAGATCCTGTACATGCTGCCGGCCGGCGTGGCGGTCTACCTGCTTTTGACCCTGGGCTACCCGTTTACGGTCGGCATGTTGGCCCTGGTGACGGTCTGGCTGTGCGCCGTCTCCGTTTTCCGGGAGCGACGACTGGGCTCGATAGGCCATCTCGGCGCGGCCTGGGCCCTGGGGGTGGGGCTGTCCATGCCCGCGCTCCTGATGCTTATCCAGTATTCCATGCACGCGGTCCGTCTCTCCGGGACGGAGCATGTCAATACGATCTGGTCCGTGCCGGCCGATGCCTTTTGGGGGGTGTTTACGCCGTCGTACCGAACGGTGTGGAAGCAGTGGAAGGGCTATACCTATTACTTTTCTTTTGAAGTCTTTTGTGGCGCCGCGGTTCCCGTCGTGCTGCTGGCCCTGGCCTTTCACCGGACCTTGCGGCGAAAACTCGGAATCGGGCCGGAACTGCTGTTGTTGCCTGTCGTTGTCGCCATCATGATTGCCCCCTCGAGCACGGCAAGCTATCGGTGGAGTTTCCGTTGGTTGCCGCTCTATGGGCTGGTGCTGGCGGTGATCGCCGGAAAGGGCGTCGAGGCCTTCGGATTGACGGAACATGCCTTTCATACGTTCAAGATATTCGGCTACCGCGTGTGCGCGGCCATCTGTTGCGGCTTTATCAGCCTTGCGATCTTTGTTCCACAACATGTCCTCACGCCCTATACAGCTGCGACGCAGATTCAAAAATTTTATTTTTTGTATATTTGTGCTGGCTACTTTTTATGGGCCTATTTTTTGCGACGGAAAACAAAGTATAGGCGTATCTTGCCATTTATTCCGGTTTTTATAACGTTTAGCGTGCTTTATTTGCTGTACGTGCTCCCCGTGACCTATAGAACTGTCATCAAGTGGCACGCATTGAATGATTTTCGCACGAATACAATTTTCAAGCCTGATATCCGATATCTCGGGCTGTATACGGAACGGGATTTCTACAGCTGGTTTTCCCCGACCATTATCATGCCGGGCAATACGCCCATGCTTGCCCGCGTCCACTTTGTGAACGGCTATTCGCCCATGATGCTGGAGAAGGAATACGCCCTGTTCCGCTTCGCCTATGCGAGCACGGTGGAGCCGGACGAATTGGCTTCCGTCTTCACGAACGGCTTTGCCAAGGGCGGCCTGTTCGATTTGCTCGGCATCGATGGCGTGGTGCTTGGCAAGCGCGCGATGTCGAACAGGGAACTCTGGCCGCGGTCGGGCTGGACGGTCGTCCATTCCGGAGTGGACTGCGCGGTGTTGCAGCGGGACGGCGCGCCAAGCCCGCTTGTCGAATCGGTTTCGTCGGTCCGGTACGGGAATTCGGCTGCGGCCATTGTCTCGTATCTTCACGGCGGGGACGGGGAGATGCGCGGCCATATTCTCGAACGGGAAAAAACCGAGGCAGGGCCAGCGGCGACGACCTTCGCTCCCGTCAGCCTTGGCGCGGTGAAACAGACGCGCAACGCGCTTTCCGTCGCCGTATCCAACACGTCCCCGGCCGCGCCCGGGCTGGTCGTGATCCGACGGGCCTGGTATCCCGGCTATCGGGCCTTTCTGGACGCCACCGAGCTTCCCATCCGCCATGCGGACATGCTGCTGCCGGCCGTGGAGATTCCTCCCGGACAACGCGGGACGTTGCGACTCGTTTATGACCCCGTGTCGCTTCGGATCGGGAGCCTCGTTGCGGCGGCGAGCGTCCTTTTTGCCGTGGCCATGCTTGCGGCGGTCAAATGGAAGGCCTTGTCGTCCCGGAAGGCGTCGCTTTCCTGAAGAAACGGCGTGGCGCGGCGGGAAAGGGCCGCCTGTCAGCCCGGTATGGGGATTTGTTCCAAGGCGAGTGCCACCCCGTAGCGGTCCCGGGCGGCCTGTTGCATGACCTCGACGACGGCCAGGATATCCTGGCCGGTGGCGCCGCCCGCGTTGACGATGATGCCGGCGTGGCGGGGGGAGATCTGGGCGCCGCCGATGCGGAAGCCTTTGAGGCCCGCCTCTTCCATGATGACGCCGACCGGGGGCGCGCCCTCGGGGCGGCGGAAGACGCTGCCGGCGCTTGGCTGGTTGTAGGGGAGCCTGGAGCGGCGCAGTTTGCCGATGCGGCCCATCCCGGCCAGGATGGCGGCCGGGTTGGCGGGCGCAAGGTGCAGGTGGACGGCCAGGATGACCAGCCCCCGGGCTTCGCTTTGAAAGACGGTGGTGCGATAGGCCGGGCGGCAGGCTTCGCGCGAAAGCGTGCGCACCTCCCCGGTCGCCGGATCGAAGACCTCGACAGCGGCGACGACGTCGTAAAACGACGTGCCGTAGGCCCCGGCGTTCATGCAGGCCGCGCCGCCGACGCTGCCGGGGATGTCCCAGAGTCGCTCCAGGCCGGACAAGCCGGCCCGGGCCGCCGTCCGGCACAGGTCGCGCAGCCGGGCTCCGGCCCCGGCGCGCACCAGCTCCCCCCTGACGCCGATGTCCGTTTCCAGCCGTCGCGTGCACACGAACCGGTGCGTCGCGTCATAGCGCTGCGCCGCCAAGATCACGTTGCAGCCGTGTCCCAGCAGGTGCACGGCCTGCCCTGCCTCGGCCCGAAGCGCCGCCCGCAACGCCCCGACATCTTCCGGAAACAGACAGCAGGCCGCAACCGCCGCCACCCGGTACGAATTGAGCCCCGTCAGCTCCACCCACGCTTCCCCCTTTCGAGGGGGCCCGGAGGGCATCATGCCCCCCGGCCGCCGGAGGCGTCTTTCTCTCTCCCTGCTTTCCCCATTCACCGCTCCTCCACGGCAAACCCCAGGGCCCTGGCCAGACACAGCATGTGCGGGCCGAAGGGGCGGCGCTCCCACAGGGCGTTCTGGGCGGCCCACCAGTCGGGGTGCAGGTCCAGGTCGGCGGCGCGGGCGATGAGGCGGGAGAGCTTTTGGCAATCCGGGTCCGGCCCGGCCACGCGACGGGCGGTTTCCTCGCCAAGGCGCGCTTCCAGGGCCGCCTTGACCGGGGAATCGCGGCCGGCGTCGAGCAGGAACAGCCGCAGCAGGGCGGCCCGTTTTTCCGGCAGGGGCAGATCGAAGACGTCGTGCCAGACAAGGCCGGGCCACAGGTGCAGCCACAGTGGTTCGAGGTTGATGGTGGTCTGCGCCTCCTGCAACTCGGTGACGAGTTTGCGGGCCGTGGCCGCCTGCCCCAGCATGGTCTGGAAAAAACGCTCCTCGGCGTGGCGGGCAAAGGTGTCGGCCAGGGACTGACGCTTGTTCACGGGCAGGTCCACGTCGCGAAAGCAGATGCCTTCCTCGACGCCGCCGCCGGCCGGAATCATGGTGATGCAGGCGTCATACGGGTCGGCGGTCCTGGCCGGGCGGTAGCTGATGGCGAAATCCTCGGTGGCGGTTTCCAGGCTGTAGCGGATGCGGACCGTGCCGGGCCGGGCGTCGTCCTCGGGATCGTCCAGGCGCACGGCCACCGTGACCCCGGGCCAGACTGCCTCGGCCTCGCGGCCGGCCGAGGGTAGCCGGTCCTCCAGGGCCAGTCGCATGAGGGCTTGCGGAATGAGCGATTTGGGCGTCTCGCGGCGCGGGCGTACGAGGTTGTCCCAGATGTCGCGGCCGGTGCCCATGGACGGATCGTTGGAACGGGCCTCGGCCAGGATGGCCGTAACCTCGGGCTCGGGATCGGCCATGCCCGTGGCCCGGGCCAGCTCCATGGCCCGCAGGGCGAAGGTCAGGCCGTTGACCGGCTCCAGACGGGAGATTTCATCGAAAAACCAGGCGCAGCTGGCAAAGGACGACAGGCCCCAGGCCTGCATGGACAGCAGCTTCCAGGCCGTGCCCCGGGCAGAGGCGCCCGTGGCCCTGGCGAAGTGCTTGTCCTCGAATGCGCGCGGGGCGACGCTGCCGGCCAGCACCTCGCCGTAGGCCGCAAGCGCCTTGCGGGGATCGGTGAAAAGCGGCTTGCCGGCGGCGAAAAAATGGGCGTCCAGCCGGGCTTTCAGCAGGTTGAGGGCGTTTCGCAGCGGGGCGCGCCACTTCTGGTTGTAGCCGGGATGCCCGCCCGTGGTGCAGCCGCAGTCCGAACGCCAGCGCTCCACGCCATGGGCGCAGCTCCAGGCCGAGGCCTCGCGGATGCGCACGAAGCGTTTGGGCGGATCGGCTTCGAGAAAGGCGGCGAAGTTTGTGATGGCCAGCCCGTCGCGGCCGGCCCGAGCCTGATCGAGCACATAGGCCAGGGCCATCTCGCCGAAGGTGAAATGGTGGCCGTAGGTCTCGCCGTCGGTGGCCAGGGACAGGATGCCCTCGCCGGCCGAACCGGACAGGCGGCGGAAAAACTGCTCGCCGTCGGCCAGCAGCCGCTCGAAGGCCACGGCCTGGGACAGGGGGCCGTGGTAGAAAAACACGGCCATGGGCCGGCCGGAGGGCAGGATGACCTTGTAGGGCCGGCGGATGTCCAGGCTGCCGGCGTCCACGTCGCGCCAGTGCTCGCCGTCGTCGCTGACCGCCGTGGCCTGGGACGGGGCCAGGATGGTGAAGCGGATGCCGGCGGCGGCCAGGGCCTCCAGGCTGGGCGTGTCCACGGCGGTCTCGGCCAGCCACATGCCCTCCGGGGCGCGGCCGAAACGGGCCGTGAAGTCGGCCACGGCCCAGGTCGTTTCCAGCTCCTTGTCCAGGTCCGAGGCCAGCGGCATGATGACGTGGTGGTAGACCTGCGCCAGGGCGTTGCCGTGGCCCAGACGGTCGCGGCTCTTGCGGTCGGCCTCGATGATGCGGGCGTGGGTCTCCGGGGCCGAGCGGGCCATCCAGGTGAGCAGGGTGGGGCCGACGTTGAAGCTCATCCATTCATAGCAGTTGAGCAGTTCCAGGATGCGCCCCGCGCCGTCGAGCCGTCTGGCCCGGGCCATGGGCGTGTAGGATTCGCGGCTGATGCGCTCGTTCCAATGGCGGCTGGGCGCGGCGCTGCCCTCGGGCAGAATGTGGCCGAGCCAGGGGTCCTCGCGCGGGGGCTGGTAGAAATGGCCGTGAATGCAAAGGGCGCGGTCCATGGGCTTACTCCTGTCCGGTTGGGCGTTCGATGCGGGAGCCGTCCGCATCGGGCGGGGTGAAGAGTTTCGTGTCGAGGTCCCGCAACGCCTTGCCGGCGAGGCGGGCTTCACGGCGGCGCAGCAGGGAGGCGTCCGTGTAGTGGACCTCCATGGGGCCGACCCGGGGCCGGACCAGGGCGATGGAGAGCCCGGGCCAGGTCCACAGGTGGATCGTGCCGCCGTTGTCGCCGGGCCGGGTGGCCGAAGGGCCGTACTTGGCGGTGTAGGCCGCGAGCACCCGGTCGTAATCCTGTTTGGGCGTGTCGCCCGAGGGGGCGATGGTCAGGGTGACGCCGGAAAGGCGGTCGTTGTCGTAGCCGTAGAGCACGCTGGTCAGCGGGATGTTGCCCAGATGCAGCCGTTCGTCGGCGCGACGGTAATATTTGCGGCCGCGATGGCTGTAGAGATACTCGCCCGCCGGCAGGGTCCCGGCCGCGGAGCCGAAAGCCGCGCCGCGAAAGGAACGCGGCGGATCGCCCTTGGAAAAGATGTGGAAGCCGCCGGAAAGCGTCGGCGGCGCGCCGGCGGCCAGCTCGGCCTTGGCCACGTCGGCGAGCAGCTTGGCGTCGGCGTAGCGGATGGACACGCCGCCGGCCTCGACGTCGCGGGTCAGCGCGATCTGCGCCTCGGGCCAGCTCCAGACGAGTTCCTCCTCAAGGGTCGCCGGCATGGCGCGCGGCGGGCCGTACTTGGTCTGGTAGGCCTGACGCAGCATTTCGAAATCCGCGGCGTCCCTGGCCCGCATGACCACGGCGAAAAACCGGCCGTCCCAGAAGCCGTAGAGCACGTCGGACAGACGCGTCGCGCCCAGCTCCAGGGTGTCGTCCCGCCGGCGGTAGTAGGCGGCCGCGCCCTCGCGATAGGCGGGCACCATGTCGGGAATGGTGGAAAGCGCCCGGCCGAAACGCAGGCCCCGGAAACCGATGGGGCCGCGCTGGCGGATGTCCTCGGTCGATTGCCAGACCTCGCGCTCGTCGCGGTTGAGGTCGGGCAGGTAGACGTAATCGACCACGGTCCGGCCCTGGCGGGCGTCGTGGGTCAGGCTGACCGACAACAGGGGCAGGTTCCAGACCAGCCGCAGCCAGCCCGGCGCGCCCTCGCGGTTCGGCCGGCCGTATTTGGCGTTGTAGGCCTGGACGAGCGGGCCGAGGCCCTCGCAGCCGGTCAGGGTCATGCGCACGAAATAGAGCATGCCACGCGAAAAGCCGTAGCGGATGTCCGTGTGGCAGGCGTCGCCGAGCAGCGGTTTGTCGTCCTGGCGGCGGTAAAAAGCCGTGTCGCCATAGGTGGCCACGTGCTCCATGCCGGTCATGCCGGACAAGGGCGCGCCAAAGGTCAGGCCGCGGAATTCCGGCGGCCCGGACGGCGCGGCCAGGGCCGGGAAGGGCGTGAGCAGCAGGCAGAGAAGGAAGAGTACGAGGAAGAGAAAGATGCCTCCGGCGGCCGGGAGGGGCACTGCCCCTCCCGG
>JAFABC010000217.1 GCA_023426275.1 Pseudomonadota bacterium
CCCGCCGCCTGCGGCGCCAGGGTCCAGCCCGGCCCGCACAGTTCGCGCATGGCCGCTTCCTCCCCGGCGGGCGCGTAAAAAATGGTCGCGGGCAGGCCCGAGCCGGCGGCGGCGGCCAGCACCCCGGCGACCAGAGCCCGGTAGGCGGCCAGGGCGGACGCCTCGCCGATGCCGGCGGCCAGCCGCGTCTTGACCCGGCCGGCCAGCGGGGCCTTGAGCATCAGGCACAACCGCACGTCCATCCTGCGCCCCTAGCCGCCCCGCCGCCGCGAAAGCGCGGGCATGGGCGGATAATGGCGGGCCAACCGCGCCGGGGACACGCCAAGCCCGTAGAGAAGTTGCAGACACAGGTTTCGCGCCGTGGTCCGCACCACCCCCTCGGTCTCCCAGCGCCTTGCCGAGGTGGTGACCCGCCCGGGCAGCACGGCGATCCGGCCCCCGGCCCGGGACACGGCGCGAACCAGGGCCACGTCCTCCATGATGGGGATGTCGGGAAACCCGCCCAGCGCGTCGAAAATTTCGCGGCGGATAAAAAAAGCCTGATCGCCGAAGGGCAGGGAAAAAAGGCGTGAGCGCCAGGTGGCCCCGGTCGCGACGGCGGCCAGCCAGGGATTCGTCGAGCGGATGGCCAGGGAAAAGGCGCCCAGGGCGGCCCCGCCGTCCAGGGCCGCCCCGGCGGCCTGAAACGCCCCGGCCGGCAGGCGGGTGTCGGCGTGCAGGAACAGGAGATCGCGGCCCGAGGCGGCCCTGGCCCCGGCATTGAGCTGCCGGGCCCGGCCGGGCGGGCTGGTCAGGGTCGTCACCCCGTCCCGGGTCAGGGCGGCCAGGGTCGAAGCGGCCGGGTCGCCGTCGACCACCACCAGTTCGACGTCCTGGCCGTAGCCGACCACGCGCGCGTGATCGATCAGCGCGTCGATGCCCGCCGCCTCGCCGAATACGGGGATCACGACCGAAAAAGAGGGACGGAAACAGGACGTTGCGGTCATGGCTGCCTCGTCGGGATCGGCCCGAATTCCGGTGCAATAGATTTTTTTGGCTGAAACCGCTAGGGTGCGGCCCGAAGTCTGCACGTTGTAACCGGCGCATCCATCCGCCGTCTTTTCGAGGCAACGCCGTTTATGTTGGAACCTGAATACGCGACCATGTTCGCGGCCGAGCAAACCCATTGGTGGTATCGCGGCCTGCATGACCAGACCCGCCGCGCCGTGGCCCTGTGCCGCGAGGACGCCGGGGGCGGGCAACTGCGCATCCTCGACGCCGGCTGCGGCACGGGCAAGGTGCTCGAAACCCTGGCCGAAGACCGGGTGACCGGACTCGACCTCTCGGCCACGGCCCTGCGGCTGGCCGGGCAACGCGGAAAATTCCCGCTGGTGCGGGCCTCGGCCGACGCCCTGCCCTTCGCCCCGGGGAGCTTCGACGTCGTCGTCTCCCTGGACGTGCTGGCCAACCTGCCGCCGTCCGCCCTGCCGACGGCCCTGGCCGACTGCCGCCGGGTGCTCGCGCCCGGGGGCCGGCTCATCCTCAACATCGTGGCCTTCCAGGCCCTTTACAGCGAACACGACCGGGCCGTGGGCGTCGTGCACCGCTACACCCGGGGCCAGATCGCCCGGCTGCTGCGCGGGGCCGGCTTCGCCGTGGAGCGGCTGACCTACGCCAACACCGTGCTCTTTCCGGCCGCCGCCCTGGTGCGGCTGTGGCGCAAACGCGAACGTCCGGGGCACATCCCCCGCTCGGACCTGTCCCTGCCGCCCCCGGCCGTCAACACGGCCCTGACAACGATCCGCGTCCTGGAAAACATCTTCACCGTGGACCTGGGCTTTCCCCTGCCCTACGGGCTGTCCATCTTCGCCCTGGCCCGCAACCCCAAAATCAAATCGGGACGCATCCCCGCATGACTGTCGCGACGCCATCCCCTTCCCTGACCATCGTCATCCCCGTCTATTATGCCGAGGCCACCATCGGCCGCCTGGTGGAGACGTTGCTGGCCGATCCACCCCTGCCCGACACGGACATCGTGCTCGTCAACGACGGCAGCCGCGACCGCAGCCACGAGGTCTGCCTGGCCCTGTGCCAGCGCTTTCCCGGCCGGGTGACCTACCTGCGCCTGGCCCGCAACTTCGGTGAGCACAACGCCGTCATGGCCGGCCTGGGACAATCCCGGGGCGACTATGTCGTCATCATGGACGACGATTTCCAGAATCCGCCAAGCGAGGTGACGCGGCTCGTGACCACGGCCATTGCCGGCGGCTACGACGTGGTCTACGCCGCCTTCCGCGAAAAGCGCCACGGCCGGTTTCGCAACTGGGGCAGCCGGTTCAACGACAAGGTGGCCACCATGCTGCTCGGCAAGCCGCCGGGCCTGTACCTGTCGAGCTTCAAGTGCGTCAGCCGCTTTCTGGTCGAGCGCATCGTGGCCTATGCCGGCCCGGGACCGTATGTGGACGGACTGATCCTGCGCGTCACCGACAACATCGGGCAGGTGGAGGTGGAGCACCGCAAGCGGGAATCCGGCCACTCGGGCTACACGCTGTGGAAGCTCATCCGGCTGTGGCTGACCATGTTCGTCAATTTTTCCGTGGCCCCGCTGCGGCTTTCCGCCGTGCTCGGCCTGTGCATCGGCGGCTTCGGCCTGCTCATGGCCGTCTGGAGCCTGCTCGAAAAGCTGTTCGGCGTGGACGTGCCCACGGGCTGGACCACCATGTACATCACGGTGGTCATCTTCTCCGGCATCCAGCTCGTCATGCTGGGCCTGCTCGGCGAATACGTGGGCCGCACCCTGCTCGAAACCAACCGCGCCCCCCAGTTCGTGGTGCGCGAAATCCACGGCGGGGACGGCCGCCCGCCCAGGGAGGAAGGCGCATGAGGCCCGATCTGGACGCCGTGCGCACCATCGACGTGCCCACGGTCTGCGACGCCCGGGGCGCGCTGTCCGTCATCGAGGGCGGCCGCCACATCCCCTTCCCGGTGGCCCGGGTCTTTTTCATGCACCACATGACGGCCGACCGGGGCGGCCACGCCCACCGCGACACCGAACAGTGCATCCTGGCCGTGGCCGGCTCCCTGCGCCTGGACCTCACCGACGGCCGGGGCCACGCCAGCCACGTGCTTGACGACCCGGCGCGCGGCCTTTATCTGCCGCCCATGATCTATCTCGACATCCGGGACATCAGCCCCGACGCGGTCTGCCTCGTGCTGGCCAGCACGCCCTACGATCCGGCCGGGGTGATCCGCTCGCTGTCCGCCTATCTGGAGGCCATCGCCGCCCCATGAGCACGGCCGCCGTCCGTCAGGCCTTCGCGCATTCCTGCCGGACCCTTTCCGGCGTCTTCCCCGACATGGAGGCCGTGCTGGCCTGGTTTCGCGCCAAGGACCGCCGCGACCGCTTCGAGGTGCGCCGCGTCTCCCTGGCCGCCCTGGACCAATGGTCCTACCTGCCCGATCCCCTGCGCCTGGGGCATCGCTCGGGACGGTTTTTCACCATCGAGGGCATCCGGGTGGAAACCGCCTTCGGCCCGGTGCAATGCTGGGACCAGCCCATCATCAACCAGCCCGAGGTCGGCATCCTGGGCCTGCTCGCCCGGGAGATCGGCGGGGTGCTGCATTTTCTCATGCAGGCCAAGATGGAGCCCGGCAACATCAACATCCTCCAGCTGTCCCCCACGGTCCAGGCCACCCACAGCAACTACTCCCGGGTCCACGGCGGCAACACCCCGCGCTACCTGGAATATTTCACCGAACCCGGCCGGGCCGCCGTGCTCCTCGACCAGCTCCAGCCCGAGCAGGGCGCGCGCTTTCTGCGCAAGCGCAACCGCAACATGGTCGTGGCCGTGGACCACGACGTGCCGGTCCACGAGGATTTCTGCTGGCTGACCCTGGGCCAGATCAAGGCGCTGCTCGGCCACGACGACATCGTCAACATGGACGCCCGCACCGTGGTCTCGCTCATTCCCCTGGCCGATCCCGACGAGCCGGCGGACGCGGCGACCCTGGACGGCCTGACCGGCTTTTGCCGCGAGGTCGCCCTGTCCTTTTGCCGCTCGGACCGGGAGCGGCATTCCATGGACGCCATCATGACCTGGCTGACCGAAGGCAAGGCCCGAAACCGGATGCGCGTCACCCCCCGGCCCCTGGACGCGCTGCGCGGCTGGCGCCTCGACGACGCGGCCATCCGCCACGAAACGGGCCTGTATTTCTCCGTCATCGGCGTGGACGTGATCGCCCGCACCCGCGAGGCCACCCGCTGGTCCCAGCCCCTGCTCCACCACGCGGGCGAAGGGCTGGTCGGCTTTTTGTGCCAGAAGCAGGGCGGCGTGCTCCATTTCCTGGTCCGGGGCAGCCTGGAGCCCGGCAACCGCGACGGCCTGGAGATCGGCCCCACCGTGGCCTGCTCCGAGGTGGCGGCGCGGCGCACCCGGTTTTGCGCCCCGCGCTTTCTCGACCGCTTTCTCGACCCCGCCGGCGCGGCCGTGCGCTACGACGCCGTCCAGTCCGAGGAAGGCGGCCGCTTCCACCATTTCCGCAACCGCTACATGATCGTGGAGCTGCCGCCGGACGAACGGCTGGACGCGCCCGGTCATTTCCTGTGGCTGACCCTTGGCCAGTTGTGGCGCATGGCCCGCCACGGCCACGTCAACATCGAGGCCAGAAACCTGCTGTCCTGTCTGGGCGCGGCAAAGGACCCGCAATGAAACTGCTTGTGTGCGGCGGCTCGGACATTTTTTTCCGACGCGTGCTGCCGGTCTTGCCTGATCTCGGCGTCACGGCCGTGGAAGTGGCCAGCAAAAGCGGCCGCTTCCCGGAGTCGCCCGAGCCCCCCCTTCCCCTGACGCGCCGGGGCGATCCCGAGGCCGCCCTGGGCGACAGCCCGGCCGAGGTCGTCTACGTGACCACGGAAAACAGCCGCCATGCGGCCCTGGCCCGGGCCGCCCTGGACAGCGGCCGCCACGTCATCGTGGACAAGCCGGCCTTTCCCGACGTGGCCACGGCCACCCGCACCGCCGAGCTGGCCGCGAAAAAAGGCCTTGTCCTGGCCGAGGCCACGGTCTGGGCCGACCATCCCCGCGTGGCCGCCATCACCCGGGCCTTTGCCGCGGCCCAGAGCGCGCCCACCCGCCTGTCGGCCGTTTTTTCCTTTCCGCCGCTGCCTCCGGGCAATTTCCGCCATCGCGCGGAACTGGGCGGCGGCGCGCTCTACGACCTCGGCCCCTATGCCGCAAGCCCCGGCCGGGTGTTCTTCGACGCCGAGCCGGACGCGGTCGTGTGCCGCGTGCTCTCGCGCGACCTGGCCGTGGAAACCGCCTTTTGCTGCCTGCTCCTCTACCCCGGCGGCCGGAGCCTGTCGGCCACCTTCGGCTGCGACACCGGCTACGCCAACCACCTGGACGTGCTGGGACCGGGGCTGGCCGTCGCCATGGACCGGGCCTTCACCCCGCCGCCGGGCACGGCCCTGACGCTTGCCTGCAACGGCCCGGACGGCCCGCGCATCGAGACCATCCCCCCGGCCGACGCCTTTGCCGCCTTCTTCGCCCGGGCCTTCGCCGCCATGGACGCGGGCGCGGGCGAGGGCTTTGCCCGGGCGCTGCTGGCCGACGCCAGGGTGCTGGAGGTCATCAGGAAAAGCGCCTGCGGCGGCCAGGGGCACGCCCCCTCCCGGACCCTCCCGAAAGGGAAATAACTGTCGAACCGACCGAGATGGTGAAAGGATCAAACGTCATGCCGGTGAATGTCTGGGGCTATCTGAAAGAGTACGAGGCCGAGCGGGAGGAGATTCTCGCCGCCGTCACCGAGGTGTTCGAATCGGGCAAGCTGATTCTCGGGCCCAACGTCGCCGCCTTTGAGGAGGCCTTTGCCGCCTATTGCGGCGCGGGCTACGGCGTGGGCTGCGACAACGGCACCAGCGCCGTCATGCTGGCCCTGCTCGGCTGCGGACTGGCCCCGGGCGACGAGGTCGTGACCGTCGCCAACACCGCCGTGCCCACCGTGTCGGCCATTGTCAGCGCCGGCGGCACGCCCCGGTTCGTGGACATCGAACCGGACACGTACCTCATGGACGCCACGCGCCTGGAAGCCGCCATCACCCCCCGCACCCGGGCCATCGTGCCGGTGCATCTGTTCGGCCAGTGCGCGGACATGACCGCCGTGCGCGCCGTGGCCGACCGCCACGGCCTGTTCGTGGTCGAGGACTGCGCCCAGGCCCACGGGGCCGGACAAAACGGCCGCGTGGCCGGGTCCATGGGCGACGCCGCCGCCTTCTCGTTCTACCCGACCAAGATCCTCGGCACCTACGGCGACGGCGGCATGGTGCTGACCAGCCGGGAGGACGTGCGGGACAAGCTCAAGCGCCTGCGCTTCTACGGCATGGAAAAAACCTACTACGCCCTGGAGCACGGCTACAATTCCCGTCTGGACGAAGTGCACGCCGCCATCCTGCGCCGCAAGCTCGTCCACCTGCCGGACTACATCGCCCGCCGCCGGGAACTGGCCGCGCGCTACGACGCCGCCCTGGCCGACACCGGCCTCGTCCTGCCCGCCACGGCCCCGGGCAACGAGCACGCCTATTACCTCTACGTGGCGCGCCATCCCAAACGCGACGCCGTCATGGCCGGGCTCAGGGAACGCGGCGTCAACGTCAACATCAGCTACCCCTGGCCCATCCACACCATGACGGGCTACACGTCCCTGGGCTACAAGGAAGGCGACCTGCCCGAAACCGAGCGGGCGGCCAGTGAGATCTTCTCCCTGCCCATGTACCCGTCCCTTGGCGACGACGAGCAGGAAACGGCCATCGCCGCCCTGCGCGAAACCCTGGCCGCTATCGGCGACTGAGACAAGGAGAGCGCACCGTATGGAATTCACCGCCCTGGCCCTGGCCGTCATGGCCGCCTTCACCGGCGCGGCCCTGTATATCAATCTGGTCGAACACCCGGCCCGGCGCGACTTCCTCGACGCCGAGATGCTGGCCCAGTGGCAGCGCAGCTACCCCCGGGCCAAGCAGATGCAGGCCTCCCTGGCCATGGCCGGCTTCTTTTTCGGCATCCTGGCCCTGCTGTGGTCCGGCGGCGCGCTGAACCTCACGGGCGCGCTTTTTTCCATCGGCAACTGGATCGTGACCTACAAATGGATCATGCCCGTCAACAGGACCCTCATGGACACGGACCCGGAGGCGGCCGACGCCGCCACCCGGGCCCTGCTGGAAAAATGGAACATGCTCCACGGCATCCGCACCGGCCTGGGCTTTCTGGCCGCGCTGTGCTTTTTCGCGGCCCTGTAGGCGGTCATGGCCGGCCGTGACGGCGAATACCCGGGCATCTGCCGCATCTGCCACGGCGGGTGCGCCGCCCGGGTCACGGTGGCGGACGGGAAGGTCGTGCGGGTGCGGCCCTGGCCCGACTCGCCGTTTAATCTGGGCCGCATGTGCGTCAAGGGCCTGTCCACGCCGCGCGTCATGCACCACCCCGACCGGCTGCGCCATCCGCTCAAACGCGTCGGCGAGCGCGGCTCGGGCAAATTCGCGCGCGTCTCCTGGGACGAGGCCCTGGCCGACATCGCCGCCCGCCTGGACGCCTTTCGCCGCGAATCCGGCCCCGAGTCCGTGGCCCTGGGCCAGGGCACCGGCCGGCACCACTATTTCCACGTCATCCGCTTCGCCAACACCTTCGGCACGCCCAACTGGTACGAACCCGGGCTCGCCAACTGCTTCATCCCGCGCATCACCGTTTCCAACCTGACCTACGGCGGCTTCGTCACCGGCGACTACTACGGCGACACGCCTCCGCGCACCATCCTCTTCTGGGGCCACAACCCCCTGGTTTCCGGGCCGGACGGCGAACTGGCCTTTCCGATCAAAAAGGCCCTGGCCGACGGCGCCTTCGGCATCGCCGTGGACCCCCGGCGCAGCGAAACGGCCAAGCGCTGCGGCCTGTGGCTGCCCATCCGCCCGGGCACGGACGCGGCCCTGGCCCTGGCCATGATCCGGGCCATCATCGAGGAAGGCTGGTACGACAGGGCATTCGTGGAGGCCTACGGCGTGGGCTTCGACGCCCTGCGCGAACGCGTGGCCACGGCCACGCCGCAATGGGCCGAAGCGGTCACCGGCGTGCCGGCCGCCGCCATGCTCGAGGCCGCCCACCGCTACGCCACGGACCGGCCGTCCATCCTCGAATGGGGCGTGTCCCTGGAACAAAATCCCAATTGCCTGCAAACCGTGCGCGCCGTGGCCATCCTGCGCGGCCTGACCGGCAACCTGGACGTGCCCGGCGGCGACGTGTTCGGCAGCGATCTGGTCGCCGCCTATCCCGTCATGCGCCAGGCCCTGCCCCCGGACGCCCTGGCCAAGCGCATCGGCGCGGACCGCTTCAAGCTCCTGGGCGGATTCCGGGCCTTCATGCCGGCGGCGCACATCCCGGGACTTTTTACGGCCATGCGCACGGGCGATCCCTACCGGGTGCGGGCGCTGCTCGTTTTCGGCAACAACCCGCTGGCCACCGTGGCCAACAGCCGGGGCGTCCTTGCCGCCCTGCGCGCCCTGGACCTGCTCGTGGTGGCCGACCACTTCATGACCCCGACCGCCGCCCTGGCCGATTACGTGCTGCCCTCGGCCTTCTGGCCGGAAATCGACCAGATCATCGAGCTGCCCTTTGTCGCGCCCCGGGCCGTGTTCGCCCATCGCAAGCTGGCGGACGTGGGCGAATGCCGCCAAAACGAGCTGATTTTAAACGATCTGGCCCAGCGCCTGCACCTGCCCGGCTGCGATGAGAGCCTGCGCGACATCCTCGACCAGCGCCTGCGTCCCATCGGCCTCACCTTCGAGGAACTGGCCGACCGGTTCATGGTCATGGCCCCGCCGCGCTACCGACGCTTCGCCGAAAAAGGCTTTCGCACGCCAAGCCGCAAGGTGGAGCTGTCCTGCAAGGCCCTGGCCCGCCTGGGCTACGATCCCCTGCCCGGCTTCGCGGAACCGCCCGAAAGTCCGGTGTCCGCCCCGGAAACGGCCAAACGCTTTCCCCTGGTACTGACCACCGGGGCAAGGCGGCTGGAATATTTCCATAGCGACGGCCGGCAGGTCGCCAGCCTGCGCCAGCGTCGGCCCGATCCGCTGGCCACCATGGGCCCGGCCACGGCCGCCCGCCACGGCATCGCCGACGGCGACTGGGTGCGCGTGTCGAGCCCGCGCGGCGAAATCCGGCTGCGGGCCGAGGTGACGGAAGACATCATGGAAGGCGTGGTCAGCCTGGACCACGGCTGGTGGTTCCCCGAACGCGGCGATCCCCTGGACGGCGCCTTCGAATCCAACGCCAACGTGCTGACAAGCGACGCCCCGCCCTACGACCCGGCCTTCGGCTCCTACCAGCTACGCGGTCTGCTGTGCGCCGTGCGCAAGGAGTAGACGGGGAAGAAAAGAAAAGATGTCTCCGGCGGCCGGGAGGGGCACTGCCCCTCCCGGACCCTCCCGAAAG
>JAFABC010000248.1 GCA_023426275.1 Pseudomonadota bacterium
CCCCCCCCCCCCCCCCCCCCCCCCCCCCCCCCCCCCCCCCCCCCCCCCCCCCCCCCCCCCCCCCCCCCCCCCCCCCCCCCCCCCCCCCCCCCCCCCCGCCGGAGGCATCTTCTGCTTTTTTCTTGTCTCAGTCTGGCTTTTTGAGCACCGCTCCGTAGAAGCACTCGCCCAGGGCCGGATCGGGCGCGACCGGGGCTTCGATTTCGAGCACAAGCTCGCGATGGCGCGCGCCCAGTCTGTCCACGGCCTGCTCGTTTTCCGCCGGATTGAGGGTGCAGGTCACGTAGACGAGCCGGCCGCCCGGGGCGAGACGGGCGTAGGCCGCCTCCAGCATGGCCCGTTGTAGCCGGATCAGCCCGGAGATGTCCTCGGGCTGGCGACGCCATTTGGCGTCCGGCCGGCGGGCCAGCACGCCCAGGCCCGAACAGGGCGCGTCCAGCAGGATGGTGCCCGGCGGCTGGCGCAGGGGCATGCGCGTGGCCGAGGCCCGGAAGGCCGCGATGGGCGGCAGGTGCAGCCGGCTGCGTTCGCGGTCGAGCCCGGCCAGCTTGGTGGCGTGCATGTCGCCGGCAAAGACGTGTTTGCCGGCTTCGGCCAGGGCCAGGGTCTTGCCGCCGCGCCCGGCGCAGGCGTCGAAGACCGGCTCGGGCCAGTCCTCGGGATACAGGCGGGCCAGCACGGCCTGGGCCGCGGCCGATTGGCGCGAGAGCCGGCCGTCGGCCAGGGCCTCGCCGAGGTCCACGCCGGCCGGGGACAGATCGATCCCGGCCGGCATGGCCAGGGTCGGAAAGTCGGCGTAGCGCGTCTCGGGCAGCGCGGCCAGGGCGTCGAAGAGCTCGCGCGCCCCGGGCAGGGTCCGGTTGACCCGCAGCCCAAGCGGCGCCGGCTCGGTCTGCATGGCCAGATAGGCCTCGGCCTCCTCGCGGCCGAAATCGCGCAGCCACATGGCCACGATCCAGGGCGGGCAGGCGTACAGGCGGCTTAAAAATTCCAGATCATCGGCCCGGCCGGCCCGGTAGAAGGACGGGTCGGCGAACTGTCCGGGCGCGGCGGCGATGCGGCGCAGCACGGCGTTGGCCATGCCGGACAGGCCCTTGCCGCCCCGCTTGCGCACGGCCGTGACGGCCCAGTCCACCGAGGCATAGGCCGGCACCTTGGAGCAATGGAGAATCTCGTAGACGGCCAGGGACAGGATGCGGCCCACGGGCGCGGGCACGGCGTCGGGGTTTTTGAGAAACCGCGACACGATGTATTCGAGCCGGCCGCGCAGGCGCAGGTAGCCGTAGACGAGTTCCGTGGCCAGTCCCCGGTCGCGCGGATCGATTCCCGGCGCGGCCAGGGCGGCGTCCAGGGCGGCCTGCACGTCCTGTCCGGCTCCGGGCCGATGGGGTCCCTTGCCGCCCGGCGCCGGCAACACCCGGTCCAGGACCGCCAGGGCCAGCCGGCGTGCCGGCGGCGGGCCGCCGCGTTCGCCCCGGCTCAAGACTGCCCACCCCTGGCGGCGAGGGGCGCGCCAAGAGGCGCCAGCCCCGTGAAGCGGTCGAAGACCGGCTGGCGTTCCTCGCCGTTGATGAGAAAATGGCGCAAGGCGGTTTCCAGATGCGGCAGGGGCACCAGGGTGTCCAGGCAGGGGCCGTTGGGCCGCTCGTTGAGCACGCCGTAGACCGGAATGGGATAGGTGTCCTGGATGCCGCTGGTCAGGTCGCGCTCGCAGGCCACGGCCAGGATGAGCCGGGGTCGCTTTTGCACGACGATGCGTCGGGCGATGGTGCCGCCGGTGGCGATGGCGATATGCACGCCGTAGGCTTCGGACAGGGTGAGCAGCCCGTCCACCGGGCATTTGCCGCAGCGTTTGCAGTTGTAGATGTCGTAGGTCAGCCGGTGCAGGCAGCGGCTCGATTGCAGGCAGTGCGGCAACAGCACCAGCACGTCGGAGGGTGCGAAGCGCCCCACGCCCGAGGCCACCATTTCGTTGTTGACCTTGATAAACGAGCCCCGCACCCGGCTTTTGGACAGCCGGAACAGGCGGGCGAAAATGGTCATGAGCGGTAAAAAGACCTTGGCCATGACCCCGCGCAGGTGGTCCGAGCCGAGAAACGGCCGGCCGATGGCCACGCTGAGGGCCAGCCCGATGGTGGCCCACAGCACGATCAGGATGGCGGCGGCGAACAGCGCGCCGAGAATCCAGGGGGCCAGGGGATGAATGTTGGCCAGTCCGATGTAGGGGATGGCCCAGATAAGGGCCAGCAGCGCGCACACGGCCAGTCCGGTGCCGCACAGCAGCCCGATGAAAAGCCGTTTTCTCGACGGTTCGTTGCGTTCCACCAACTCTCCAGGTTCCCGTTTCGGTCCGCGCCGGCTAGGAGGCGTCCGTATCCGGCAGCCCGCACACGGCCATGGCGTCTTCCTCGCACTTGCCGAGATAGCCGCAGGAAAAAGCCTGGGCGTTCATGGGCCGTTTGCCGGCCGGCACGAGCGTGGGGATGAGGTACACGGCGTCGGCGCAGGCCACGCCCAGCTGGCAGTCCATCAGCCCCAGGATGTCCCCGGGCTTGGCCCCGGGCGGCAGCGGGCAGCCCACCTTGCCCGGATGGGCGATGATGCGCAACGCCGGCTTGTCGGCGGCCGGTTTCCAGAAAAAGAACGCGCCCGGATGCGGCGTCATGGCCCGGATCAGGTTGTGCACCTCGGCCGCCGGCCGCCGCCAGTCGATAAACGCCTCGGACTTGTCGATTTTCCTGGCAAAAGTGACCCGCTCCGGGTCCTGTTCCACCATGGGCACGCCGCCCATGCGCAGGCGCATCAGGCAGCGCACGAGCAGCCGGCCGCCCAGATCGGCCAGTTCGGCCCGCAACATGCCGGCCGTGTCGCCCTGGCCGATGGCCAGCACGCGCTGCATGATCATGGGACCGGCGTCCAGGGCGGCCACCATGCGCATGATGGTCACGCCGGTCATGGTGTCGCCGGCGGCGATGGCCCGCTCGATGGGCGCGGCTCCGCGCCAGGCCGGCAGCAGCGAGGCGTGGACGTTTATGGGCAGCCGCCGGGGAATGTCGAGCACCGCCTGGGGCAGGATCATGCCATAGGCGGCCACGAGCAGCACGTCGGGCTTGTAGGCGGCAAGTGTGGCCACCTCGCCCGGGTCCTTGAAGGACTCGGGCTGGTGGATGGGCAGGCCCTTTTCCAGGGCCAGGGTCTTGACCGGGCCGGGGTGGCACTTCTTGCCCCGGCCGCAGGGACGATCGGGTTGGGTATAGACCGCGACGACCTCGACGTCGTCGCTTTGAAGCACGTGTTCAAGCACCGTGGCCGCAAACTGCGGCGTGCCCATGAAAACGGCTACGAGTTTTCCTGGTCCGCCATTTTCCGTTGCTTGATCCATCGCTTCACCCGCTTGTCGTACATGGCGCGTTTGAGCCGGCTGATGCGGTCGATGAACAGCACGCCGTCCAAGTGGTCGATTTCGTGTTGCAGGCACACGGCCAGCAGACCGTCGGCCTCGATCTCGAACGGCTGGCCGTCGAGATCCAGGGCCGTCACGGTCACAGTGGCCGCCCGTTTGACGTTGGTGCGGTAGTCACGCACCGACAGACAGCCCTCCTCGTCCTCCTGTTCGCCGCTGGCCGCGGTGATGACGGGATTGACGAGGGTGATGCGGCTTTCCTGTTTTTCCGGGCCCGACAGGTCGATGACGACCAGCCGGATGGCGCGGCCGACCTGCGGCGCGGCCAGTCCGACGCCCTGGTTGGCGTACATGGACTCGGCCATGGCGTCGGCCAGCTCCCGGATCTCGGGCGTGACCGCCTCCACGGGCGCGGCTTTGCGCGCCAATACCGGATGCGGATATTTCAGAATCTCAAGAGGCATGACGTTACGCTTGTTCCTTATCCTTTTCCTTGTCCCGCGAGCGCAGCTTGATGCCAAGTTCGCGCAGCTGACCGGCCGACACCTCGGCCGGCGCGTCGGTCAGCAGGCACATGGCCTTCTGGGTCTTGGGAAAGGCGATGACGTCGCGAATGGATTTTGCGCCGGCAAGGATCATGATAAGGCGGTCCAGGCCGAAGGCAATGCCGCCGTGGGGCGGCGCGCCGAATTCCAGGGCCCGCAGCAGGAAGCCGAACTTGTCCTCGGCCTCCTGGGCCTCGATGCCCAGGGCCGCGAACATGGCCTTCTGGGTCTCGCGGTCATGGATGCGGATGGAGCCGCCGCCGATCTCGTTGCCGTTGAGCACGAGGTCGTAGGCCCGCGACAGGGCTTCGGCCGGCGCGTCGGCCAGCCGTTCCAGGTTGCCGGGCTGGGGCGCGGTGAAGGGATGGTGGCGGGCGGTGAAGCGCTTGGCTTCGGCGTCGTACTCCAGCAGCGGAAAATCCGTGACCCACACCGGGGCGAACGAGCCCTCGGGAATGAGCTCGAAACGCTCGCCGAGCTGCACCCGCAGATAGCCGAGGGCGGTGTTGACCATGTCCGCCGCGCCGGCCTGGAAGAAGACGATGTCCCCGGTCTCCAGACCGAAGGCGCTGGTCAGCCCCTCGCGCTCGGTGTCGGACAGGAACTTGGCGAACGGCGACTGCCATTCGTTTTCCTTGATCTTGATCCAGGCCAGTCCCTTGGCCCCGTAAATCTTGACGAACTCCGTCAGGTCGTCGATCTCCTTGCGCGAGAGCGCCGCCCCGCCGGGCACGCGGAGGCCCTTGACCAGCTCGGCCTTGGCAAAGACCTGGAACTGGCTTCCCCGCACCACGTCGGTCACGTCCACCAGCTTGAGGTCGAAGCGGATGTCGGGCTTGTCCAGGCCGTAGTCGCGGATGGCCTCGGCAAAGGTCATGCGCGGGAAGACCTCGGGCAGGCTGATGCCGGCCGCCTCGGTGAACATGGTCTTCACCATGGTCTCGGCCATGTTCATGATCTGCTCTTCGTCGACAAAGCTCATCTCGATGTCCACCTGGGTGAACTCCGGCTGGCGGTCGGCGCGCAGATCCTCGTCGCGGAAGCACTTGACCACTTGGTAGTAGCGGTCGAACCCGGACATCATGAGCAGCTGCTTGAACAGCTGGGGCGACTGGGGCAGGGCGTAAAACGAGCCGTTGCTCAGGCGGCTCGGCACCAGGAAGTCGCGCGCGCCTTCCGGCGTGGACTTGGTCAGCACCGGGGTCTCGACCTCCAGGAAGCCCAGGGAATCGAGATAGCGGCGGATGCTCTGCACGGCCCGGTTGCGCAGGATGAAGTTGGCGGCCAGCTTGGGCCGGCGCAGGTCCAGGTAGCGGTACTTGAGCCGCAGCATCTCCGAGGCGTCGATGCGGTCCTCGATGGGAAACGGCGGCGTGGCGGCGGTGTTTAAGAGCTTGAACTCCGTGATCTCCACCTCGATGTCGCCCGTGGCCATGCCCGGGTTGGCCATGCCTTCGGGACGGGGACGCACCCGGCCCTTGATGGCCAGCACGTATTCCACCCGCAGCACATGGGCGCGTTCCAGGGCCGCCTCGCTGCCCTCGGGGCAGAACACGATCTGGGTCAGTCCGGCGCGGTCGCGCAGGTCGATGAAGATCAGCCCGCCGTGGTCGCGGCGAAATTGCGCCCAGCCCATCAGGCACACTTCGCTGCCGATGTCCGAGGCCCGAAGCGCGCCGCAGTCGTGGCTGCGCCGCCAGTCGTCCAGCCTGTCGAGGACAAGCGTTTCGCTCATGGGAGTCATCCTTTTTCAAG
>JAFABC010000323.1 GCA_023426275.1 Pseudomonadota bacterium
CCCCCGGTCCGGCCGGTCGCGGCGGGCCGGAACGCCCGGGCCGCGCCGGAGCCGATTCCCCCTGGGCCGGTTCGCGGGGGATGCGATCCGAAATTTCGACATTTTTGTCATGTCCGGGCAACTGCCAGCGGGGCGCGCCGGACTTGGCGTCAAGGGGCGCCTCGGCGGGCGCGGGCAGGGTCACCGCGTCGCCCGGGCGCGGCACCCGGCCGTCCGGGGCGTGCAGCACGACCAGCCCCGCCTCCGAACAGCCGTAGACCGCCGCCCCGGGCGCATCGGCCAGGGAGAAAGGACCGGACACCACCCGGACCCGGTCCGCGACAAAGGACGGCTCCGCCTTGCGGGCCAGCAGAAACGACAGGCTGAGCCGCTGCTTGCCAAGCAAGGCCCGCTCCGACAGGCGTGAAAGCCAGGCCGGCGCGCCGGAAAGCGACATGGTGAAATGGCACCAGGCCCGGGTGCGCCCACCCACGAGCGAGCACGTCCCGCCATGGGGACACGGCGCGGCCAGCGCCATGTCCATTTCCAGAAACGCGTCGCGCATGCCGAGCAAGCACCGCCAGCCAAGCCGCGTGCCCGGCTCGACCACCAGCGCCCGGCCGTCCGGGGCCAGGGCGTCGGCCAGCTGGCCGGCCAGCCGCTCCATGCGTTCGTCCAGGGGCTCGCGCCCGGCTCCGGCCAGTTCGTTGGCCACGTTGACCATGGCAATCAGCGACGCGCCGCCGGACAGCCCCTGCCAGTATTCGCCCCGCACCACGCGCACGCGCCAGGGCGCGTCCGGGGCCGTGGAATCGAAGCCGGTCAGGCCGCCAAGCAGCCGCAAGCCCAGGTCCAGGGCCCGGCGCGAACGGTCCACGCACAAAAAGCGCAGCCGCTTGCGCCGCAGGTCCGGCCGGGACAGCCACAGGGCCTGGACAAAGGTCAGCGGACCGGCTCCCAGGTCGCAAACGAGCCCGTCGTCCGGCAGGTCCAAATCCAGGGCCGGCAGCAACCGGCACAGGCGCAGGATGTTCCAGGGCAGGAAATACCAGGCGTAGGCCGCAAGCACCCGGGGGTCGCTCAGGTAGCCGGGGCGCGGCCCACCCTCGCGCTCGGCGGTCAGGGACAGGGACAGGTCGCGGATATTGCGCGGCAGGGCCCGCTCCATGCCCGGCGACAGGCCGAGCGCCCGTCGCAGCAGCGCCGGGTAGGCGTCCAGGGCGGTCACGACCTCCTGGGCAAGAGGCGGAAACAGACGCCGGCCGTCCGGCGTGACGGGCGGGGAAACTTCAGGGCACATACGTGAACACCATCCTGGCGATAAACGGATCGCCGCCAGCGGTTTCGGCCACAAGGGGCACGATGGTCGTCCGGTCGGGCAGGGTCCCGGCCAGGGTCCGGGCTGCCGGATCGGTCAGAAAAACGGACGCGCCGGCCAGGGAGAGATTGCCGTCCACCCGGATGCGGCCGGCCAGACCGGGAGGAAAAAATCCAAGCGTTTCCAAAGCCTCGGTAGACACCCTGGCCCCGAAGGCACCGGCCAGACGCACGGCGGCCAGATCGGCCGTGCTCAGTCCGGCCGCCGCCAGCAAGGCGGACACGGCCAGATTGCAGGCGGCCTTGACCTTGAGCAGTTCCTCGACATCCGAGGCGTAGAGCGCGCAACCGGCCGCGACGAACACGGCCTCGCCGGCCTCGGTCGCGACCTGCCGGCGCAGGCGCTCGCCAAGGGGCGTCGGGGCGGGGTTGTGGGCGAAACGGCCGTCCACGTCAAGCACGCCCTGCCCGACCAAAAGGGCGGCCAGCCGCAGATAGCCGGGCCCGGCAATGCCGCGCGGGGGACCGGCCGGAGCGTCCTCGTCGAACAGGACCGGGACGATGCCGGCCGGCGTCAGCTCAAAGGATACGGCCACGCCGGGCCCGGCCAGGGCGCCCTGGGTCAGGCCCACGCCCTCCAGGGCCGGCCCGAGCGGGGCGCTGGCGGCCAGGAACCGGTCCGGACCCAGGGCCAGCACCATTTCGGCGTTGGTGCCGAGATCGGCCAGCAAAAAGGGATAGTCCGGCCTTTCCCGCAGCAGCACCGTCAGCCCGGCGCTGATATCCGCGCCGACAAACGGCCCGAGAAGCGGCGGGATGTAGGCCGGCGGCAGCCCGTGCCCGAGGGCCACGGTTTCGCCGGCCCGCCAGGACAGGCCGTAGGGCGCGTGGGCCAGCCCGTCCAGGGGCTTGTCGCACAGGATGGAGACCATGGCCGAATTGCCGGCCACGCACAGCGCCTCCAGCCGGTCGCCGGCCAGGGCGGCCCTGGCGGCCAGCACGTCGAGGACCAGTCCCCGCAAATAGTCGCCCCCGCCCGGGGCCAGGGCAAAAGCCAGCCGCGAGACAACCTCGCCGCCGGCCCCGAGCTGGGGATTGACGCCCCGGCCCTCGGCCACGGTCCGCCCGTCGTCAAGGGCCAGCAGCCGCCAGGCAAGGCCGGTGGTGCCCAGATCCACGGCCAGCCCGAGGGGACCGGCCGGCGGGATGGCGGCGGCCACGGCCGTGCCGTCATAGGCCGGCGACGGCCCGGTCACGGCCACTTCCAGCCGCTCTCCCCCGGTCACCGGGCGCAGACAGGCCAGCCGCCAGCCCGCCTCCAGTTCCCCGGGCGACAGCCGCTTGCGCTCGGCCGTCAGGGGCGGCGGCGGCGCGTCAAGAAACCGCACGCGGCACCGGCCGCACCGGCCGAGCCCGGCGCACAGGGGCGCGCCCACGAAATGGCCCGCCCGAAACAGGGCCCGGGCCAGGGTGTCACCCGGCTCCGCCCGGACCTGTCGGACCCCATCGGGTCGGGTGACCGAAAAATAAAGTTCCATTTCAAACCGTTATCCTGTTTCCCGTCACCATGACAACCGTGTCGAAGCCGCGCCGGAATCGTTTCAAATTCTTAACTTCTCAAAACCACCTTGACTTCAAATTTCAATTCTCATAAACGCAGCCTAACGTTTTCGGAAAAAAGCAGGTGATCGTCACGGGGAGTTCGCGCTCGCCAACGCGGAGGACCGAGGGGGTTCTTTGGCGTTTCCAAGCGATTGTTGCAAGGCCGAAACGGGACGTTGTTTCCGGCCGCTACTTCCAGCAAGGAGAGGGGATGTTGACCGACGCAAACATACGCGCCCTGCGTAAGCTTAAACCGGTTGTCCTGGTAACCCTGCTAGCCCTCCTTGCCTCAGGCTGCAGTTCCACCCAACACCAATATTCCTATAAATTCGACGAATACCAAGGCTTCAACAACCGCAACGACTTTCTCACCAACTCGGCCACGTCCGAGGAACGGCTCAAAGCCGAAGCGGAACGCAATCTTCTTTCCGGCAATCTCTTCGATGCGGGCGAAGCGCCCACCAAAGTCGCCTCCAGATCCGAGCATGTGTTAAGCGAAAATCTTTTCGAACTGGCGTCGGTCCAGCGCAAGGGAAGCATCTATGATCGCATCCTGGGCACGGCCCACAACCAGATCGGCACCCCCTACCGCTTTGGCGGCTGCAATCCCAACAGCGGCTTCGATTGCTCGGGATTTACCACCTGGGTCTTCAATCGGTACGGCGTCCATTTGCCCCGCTCCTCCCGCGAGCAGTACCAGGTGGGCAAGAAGGTGGCCAAGAACAACCTGCGCAAAGGCGATCTGGTGTTCTTCCGCTCCAGACGCGGCATCAGCCACGTGGGCATCTATCTCGAAAACGGCAAATTCATCCACAGCGCCAGCAACGGCAAGACCGTGACCATCAGCCGGCTGGACGAGGCGTACTGGAGAACCCATTATGCCGGAGGCCGTCGGGTTTTTTAACCCAGTCGCCAGCGCAACACGATGTAATGACAAAGCGGGTTTCTCCGAAGCGGGAGGCCCGCTTTTTCGTCTTGGCGCATCGCAGCAAGGCTTCGGCCGCCGCCTCGGCCTCCTGGCCGTGGCGCTGTGCCTGCTGTGGGCCGCAACCGCCGACGCGGCCTCCCGGACCGGTTCCCGGGCAGCCGCCCGCCCGCCCAAATTCCTGATCACCGAGACGGCCGTGGTGTCGGACCCGGCCGTGCGCCAGGAGCTTGTCCGCCTGGGCACGGCCTTTGCCCACACGGTCACGGCCAAGACCCTGGCCCGGTTCGGACGCAAGGCCGGACACCGGCGGGTGGACCTGCTGGCCGCGCCGCCCAGGGAATACCGGGACCGCGTCCGCGCCGACGCCCTGACCCGGCTGCGCGCCGCCGGCTTCGACACCGGACAAAGCCAGTATTTCGTCTACGCCGACCGCAATCCGGCCATGCAGCTGCTCTTTCTCGCCTACTACGACGCGCCCTCGGGGCAGGTCGTCCTGCTGGGGGCGGATTTCATTTCCTCGGGCAAGCTGCGCCGGGGCAAGGACTCGTTTCTCACCCCGGTGGGCGTCTTCGAGAACCTGCCCGACAACTGGGGCTACCGGGCCGAAGGCACCAAGAACGACAAGGGCTGGCGCGGGCTTGGCGCCAAGGGCAGCCGGGTGTGGGACTTCGGCTTCCAGCAGGCTCCCCGCGAATTCCGTCAGGGCGTCTACGACAGCCAGATGCGCCTGCTCATGCACGCCACCGACCCCGACCACGGCGAACCGCGCCTCGGCGGCCCGGATTCCAAGGGCTGCGTGCGCATTTCCTCGGCCGCCAACGGCTTTTTCGACAGCCGCTCCATCCTCGACCGATACTACGAGCAGCTCGCGGCCACGGAGCCTAAACGCATGTGGCTGCTGCGCCCCGACCGGACCCCGGTGTCCCATCCCGGCAGCTATCTCGTGGTCGGTGATTCGGCCATCCAAAGCGCCGCCCGGGAAACGGACGCCCCGACTACGCCACAATAACCGCGCCCGGTTCGGGCAGCCCGGCGGCAAAGCCCGCGGCGGCAAGGCGGGCACGGATTTCCGCGCCCCGCCCCCGGCGCAGTTCCCGGCGCACGTGCACCACGGCCAGGGCTCCGGCCCCGCTCGTCGCGGCCAGAGCAAGGGCCTCGTCCACGGAACCATGCCCCGGCACGCCGGCCGTCAGGGCGTAGGCTTCCTGCACCAGCACGGCGCAACCGCTCGCCAGTTTCCGGCAGGCCGGCGTGGGCGCGCCGTCGCCGCTGTAATAAAGCGCCCGCCCCCCGGCTTCCAGACGCAGGCCCAGACACGGCGCGCCATGCCCGGTCGGGGCCACCCGGCCGGCAAACGCGCCCAGGAAAAACGCCACGCCCGGCCGCGCGGTTTCCGTGCGCAGGGCAAAGCCGAGCTTGGCCCGCAGATTCGGGTAGGCCAGATCCACGACGGCCGAAACCTTTGCCGCCACGCCCTCCCCGCCCATGATCGTCAGCGGCTCCGTCCGGCCGGCCTCGTGCCAGCGGGCCAGCAAATAGGGCAGGCCGAAAAAATGGTCGCCGTGGAAATGGGAAATCCAAACCGCCTCCGGACCGGTTTCCCGCACAGCTTCCGGCAACCGGCTGGCGAAAAAGGCGGCCGCCGCCGTGAAGCCGCAGTCGAGCAGCACCCCTCCCTGCTCCACGTCCGCTCCGGGCGTCACAAACAGGCTGGTGTTGGGCAACCGCTCGTCAAAGGCCTCGCCAACACCAAGAAAGGTCACGCGCATCCCCGCCTCCGCTTCCCGCTTGCCACGGGTCCGGTTTTCCGACACAGCTTTTCATCCAGGCGCGACAGGCGGCGAGTTTCCCCCGCCTCCCGAGCACAGAAGGAGTCCCCATGCAACAGCGCGTCACCCAGATCGAGAGCATCCGGGTCCTGGCCATGGCCGGCATCTTTTTTTACCACCTGTGGACGGTCGTGCCCGAGGCCGGGGCGCTAAACCCCTTCGGCCCCCTGCTCGGCGACATCCTCAGCCAGGGTTATCTCGGGGTGGTGGTGTTCAACGCCATCACCGGGTTCGTGCTGACGTTGCCCCACGCCGATCCCGGCGGCAAGCCGCCGCTGTCCTACGGCGCGTTTTTCCGCCGTCGTTTCGGCCGCATCGTGCCCCAATACTACGTGTCCCTGCTCCTGTGGACCGTGGTGGCCCTGCTGGCCGGGGCCATGCCCCTGGCCGCCCTGGCCGCCTGCGTGGCCGAGAAGGTCTTTTTCGTCCAGACCCTCGACCCGGCCCAGTTCTTCTGTCTGGAGCCGGCCTTGTGGTGGATGGGGCTGCTCGCCCAGTTCTATCTGACCTTTCCCCTGCTGCTCGGCCTGTTCCGACGCCTGGGCGCCCGAAAAGCCCTGCTCGCCTGCCTGATCGGCTGCTGGGGCCTGTGGCTTGCGTTGTCGCTTGTGGCCAAGGTGAGCCCCACCGCCGCCCTGCTCGACTACATGCTCTACTTCAACCTGCCCTATCGCCTGCCGGAATTCGCCCTGGGCATGGCCTTCGCCCTGGCCTGGAAGGCGCGGCCGGTCGGCGGCGTACCGGCGCGCTGGCGTCTGGGCTTTTGGGGGCTGACCTATTTTGCCGTGCCGCTGGCCATCCTCTGGCACAACGCCCTGCCCATGCCCTTTGCCCACATCCTGCTGACCGCGGCCAGCCTGGGGCTGGCCGGCACGCTCTTCTCCTGGCCGGCCCTGGCCCGTTTGGGGGCCAGACCGGCCGTGGCCTGGGCCGCGGCGGCCTCGTACAGCTTCTACCTGCTCCATCAGCCCATCCTCGGCTATGGCGCGGACATCCTGCGCGGCCGGCTCTCGCCGTTTACCGCCATGGTGGTGCTGGCCGTGGTGGCCCTGCCGCTGGCAACCGTGCTGGCGCGCGGTCAGGACCGGTTGGTGGAGCGGTTTTTCGCCGGGCGCGGCAGGTAAGTGGACGAGGGGAAGAAAGGCATGAAGATGCCTCCGGCGGCCGGGAGGGGCGACGGCCCCTCCCGGACCCTCCCGAAAGGGGGATGGACATGCGGAGATGGGCGCAGCCTGGTGGCGCGACAAGAGCCCCTTTGAGGGGCTCTTGTTTTTCCTAAAGATCGCGCAGGGAAGCGACTTCCCGCCGCCCGGTCGCGGATGGCTCGGACGGGGCACGCGGAGACTCGCGGCCAAAAAGCTTGCGGTAGAGCCTGCGCCCCTCCTCGAAATCGGGACGCAGGGCCAGGGCCTTTTCCACGCTTTCCTTGGCCTGCTCGGTGTCGCCCATGAAATAGTGGGCCTTGGACATGTTGAAATGGATGTTCTCGTCGTCGGGTGTGAGCGTCAGGGCCTGCCGGTAGGCATGGAGCGCCCCGGCCAGATCGCCGCTTTTGCGCAGCTTCACCCCCAGGGAATTGAACGGATTGGGCGTGTTGGCATCGTACTTGAGAATCTCGACGAACAGTTCCTTGGTCTCTTCCATGCGGTTGAACTGGGCATGGATCTCGGCGGCTTTTTGCAAGTACCGCTTGAAGGCTTCCAGCTCGCCCTTGCCCTTGTAGGCATCGGCCAGCCCCTTGTAGGCCTCGGCGAACAGGTCGTTGATCTTGATGGCCTTTTTAAAGGCGATGATGGCCTGCCCGTATTTCTGGCGAACCAGACAGCGACAGCCCATGTCGTAATACTTCTGGGCCATGTTCTGTTCGGAAATGATTTCCTCGAAGGCCTCGATGGCGTCGTCGAAGTTGCCCATGGCCACCATTTCGCGGGCATCCTCGATCTGCTGGCGCTCGATTTCCGTGACGCGCTCCACCTGGCAGCCGCGCAGGACATGCTTGGCAAAGGTCTCCTCGGAATAGGGACGCAAAATATAGCCGGCGCAGCCCACGGCAATGGCGTCGAGAACCTTTTCGCGCTGGCTCTGCGCCGTCACCATGACCACGGGCACGTTCTTGAGCCGCAAATCCCGCCGGGTCAGACGCAGCATCTGCAGGCCGTCCATGTCCTCGAGCTGGCTGTCGAGCAGCACCATGTCCGTGCGGTTGGACGCCAAAAACGCCAGCGCCTTTTCCCCCGAGGTGAAATGCTCGATGCGGCGCGGACGAAACGGGGCCAGGGAACGCCGGTCGCGCCGGGCGTTTTCCTCGTTGCGGCTGACGATGACCACGGTGTCGAACAAAATGGGGGAAAAATCCATGGCGGGCCTTGTCTTGCAGCCGGGTCAGGCGGCGGCCGGCGCGTACCGGGCGGTGTAGCGATCCTCGAACGCGCGCATCTCCGGCGTATCCGGCAGTTCGTCGAAAAGCTCCCGGACATGGCCACGCGTGAAAAAAAGCCGCCGGGTCCGGGCATAGGCCATGTCGTTGATCCAGCTGAGCAGCAGCAGGGCGAAGTCGTTGACCGTGCCCATGGCCGCGTAGCTGCCGATGCGTCCGGCGTCGATGTCCGCCACGATGGCCGGATTGAACCGGTCGGGCACGTCGGGCAACCCCAGAAAGATCACGGGGTCCTTCTCGCCCGGGGTCTTGAAATGCTCCAGCATGATCCGCACGATGTCGAGCTTGTCCGCGTCGCGCACGATGCGAGCCAGGGCCAGGGCCTCGGCGTCGTCCCCGCCAAGCAGCCGCCCGGGCAGGGAACGGCGATTGTGGGTCACGATGGCCAGCCGCACCAGGGACCGGTCCCGGTCGTTCAGTCCGGCCAGCCCGCCATGCCGGGCCAGGGCCCGGACGCCGAGCAGCGCGTGGTTGGCGCTGTCGGCATCGCGAAACGTCCGGTAGCGCCGATACTGGGGAAAGCGTCCGGTGTCGTGGACAAGCCCGGCCACGGTGGCCAGTCCGGTCATCCGCGCGGACAAGTCGAGCTCGCGGGCCTGCTCCCGGGCCTCGGCCATCACGAGCAGACTGTGCTGCCGTTTGAGTTCCAGCCGGGTCACGTCCACGGGGTCTTCCATGGCGCAGGCGGCGACGTAGTCCTCAAACCAGTCGAGCGCCGGCCCGATCATGGATCGCGCCGCTCCTTGTCGTCGTGGTCGTCGCGATGCTGCCGCAGTTCGGGATCGGGCTCGTCGAACTCCTTGTCGCGCAAGGGCCCGCCCGGGCCGAAAAGATACCGTAACAACCAGGCCATGCCGCCGAGAATGGCGGCGATGAAAAGGGCCTTGAGCACGACGGAGAAAAAGCCCTCCTCGAGTCCGGGGCCGAAGGGCCAGGTCTCGTGCCAGCGGGGTTCCACTGTGCTCGCGGCGAGAAACAACAAATCCTGTCCGAAAACCATGCCTGCTCCTTACGCCCGTGCGGCGCATCGCCTGAGGTTTACGCAGGTTCCAGGCGCCTTGCAAGGCGTCTCCCCACCAAAGAAAGCGCCTGCCGCGTGCGTTCGCATTGCTTTTTTCAGGTATCGCGTTTACACGATAGAAAGTTCCCGTCACAAGCGGCGCACCGGACGTTGCGGTGTCGCAATCCACACCAGGGCGGATGCCCCGGAGCGCCACACGGCGCTTCGGGAGCCGGAAGGCGCAGGGAGGCTTTGATGCGCGTGCTGGTCGTTGAGGATGATTTCACCAGTCGAAAAATCCTCCAGAAAATTCTCGGCCCCTACGGCGAGGTCGATATCGCGGTCAATGGCCTGGAGGCCGTGCAGGCCTTCACCCAGTCCCTGGACGACGCCAATCCGTACGATCTCATCTGCATGGACATCATGATGCCGGAGATGGACGGACAGACGGCCCTGCGCGCCATCCGCTCCATCGAAAAGGAACGCGGCATCCTGCCGGCCAGGGAGGTCAAGGTGGTCATGACCACGGCCCTGGACGACCCCAAAAACGTGGTGGAGGCCTACTACAAAGGCGGCGCCACCTCCTACGTGCCCAAGCCCATCGACAAGCACATGCTGCTGCACCTGCTCAAAAATCTCGGTGTGATCGAATAAGCCCGCGCCACCCGGCGCTCCCCCGTTTTTCTCCGCATTCCCCGTGACGGCCGGATTCCGGTCGCGCCCGGTCGCGTCGTCGCCGCGTCCGGGATGTTTTTTCCCAAAAAGAGAGGCCCCGGACCGTCGCGCAACGGTCCGGGGCCTCCGGGTTGGGAGGACGGGGGGTCTACACTTCCTTCTTGATCTTGGACTTGCTCATGGAAAGTCCGACACCGTTGAAGATGTCGAAGATGGCGAAGCCGTACCACAGGGTATAGATGATGTAGAAAGCCAGGAGCGCCGTAACCGTCGGGATCTTGGTCGAGATGTGCTCGGCCGGGATGCCGTAGAAGTTGTAGGCCGGCTCGATGGCCTTCAGGTTGACGGTGTTGATGACATTGGACTCATGGATCATCTTCTGGCGCTGCATGGGCAGGATCATGGCCTTGAGGATGGCATACCAGCCCTTCAGGGCCTTCTTTTCATCCATGCCGTAGTACTCGGACACGGGCTTGCCGTCGTCCTTGTACATGTAATCCGAGTCCTTCACCACTTGCGACAGGATCTTGCCCAGGTCGCCCGAGATCTCGTAGACGTCGCCCTTGGCTTCGCCGGTCGCCCCGACCTTGGCCAGAAGCGTACCGGCCACCTCGGCCTCGTCCGGGTTCTTGAACTTCACGCCGATGGTCACGGCCTTGCCCGCCACCGTATCCACTTCCTTCTGGACCTGCGGGATGAAGTACGAGGATCCCTTGGCCAACTTGTTGAACAAATCGTCCGAGAACTGCAGCCCGTTTCTGCCTTGGCCGAAGATCGGCATGAAGATCAGGATGAAGATGCCGACAAACGAACCCATCAGGAGAAAGCCCGTGGCCAGTTTTTTCTTGCTTGCGATCATGACAGTTAAACCTCCTGATGATGCAGGGCGGCGACGTTGGTGACGAACTTGCTGACAACCCAGATGCCGAACAGCGCCACCACGACCCAGAATACGATGTTCCCGAAGTATTCAATATCGTTGACCAGCGCCTTGGGCCAGTTGATGTAGCCCATTTCCACGAACTTCTTGGGCAGGGCGGCGGCCCGGTTGATGAAGCCGGCGATGATGGACATGGCGTAAAAGCCGCGGATGTGGATGCCCTTGACCACCTTGGTGGTCAGCGCGCCGACCTGGATGCCGAGCAGCGAACCGAGGAGCATGCCCATGGCCAGGGAGTAGAACACGTAGCCGTAAATGGCGTACTGGGCCACGGCGCCGAAACCGGCGGTGAAGATGATCTGCAGGATGTCCGTGCCGACCGTGGTCATGGAGGACACGCCGAAGATGTAGACGAACATGGGGAAGGTGACGAAGCCGCCGCCCACGCCCATGAGCGCGGCCAGGATGCCGACGATCATGCCGCCGGCGGCCACGATCCAGCCGGAGATGCGCTTGCCGCCGGGCACGAAGTCCTCGTCAAAGGAGATCATCGGGGCGACGTTGAGGTTTTGCAGCTTGCGGGCGATGCCGGTGACGCCGGAGGGACCGCCGTGGCTGTCCGAGGACGCGGCCGCGGGCGAGGTTTTGCGCGTGGCCCGCAGGAAGTCGAACAGGGCGTAGAAGCCGAGGAAGCCGAGCAGCACCGCGTAGATGATGCTGATGAACATATCCGAAAGCAGCGGGTCCTTGTTGTAGAGGAATTTGTTGACCGCGCCGCCGACGAACGTGCCGGAGATGGAGCCCACCAGGAAGGCGACGGCCAGTTTGCCCGAGACGTTGCCCAGCTTTTTGTGGACCGTCGTGCCCATGATGGCCTTGGCGAAGATGTGGAAGAGGTCGGTGCCGACGGCCAGGATGCCTTTGACGCCGGCGGCCATCAGGGCCGGGGTGATGATGAAGCCGCCACCCGCACCGATGCAGCCGGTGATCAGGCCGGCGGCCAGACCGACGGCCACGGACACCAGGAAGATGGTCGAGGTGTAAAAAGCCGGGGCGTAGGCGTGCTTGCCGCCCAGATAATCGCTGGCCTCGACAAAGGAGACCGCGATGATGGGCAGCAACAGCACCATCAGGACGAGCAGTTTTTTGCGGTTTTTGATGATGGACGTCGATACTTCCATGTCCCACTGCGCATGTGCGACCGAGGCCGCCTTGAGAAATTCGAACACTTGCCTACAGAACCCCATTACTGCTTCCTCCGTTTAGAAAGTCCGTGTTCACGCGGTTTCGCCGCGTGATATCCCCAACCCCGCGACGGTGTGCTCCGCCATGTCCCGTTGCCGTCCTTGTCCCGGTCAGCCACTCTCGTCCCAGTGGCCCAAGACCTCGCGGACCGTGCGTTTGAGCCGTTCGAAATCCCCGCCCTTCTCCACCCGGGCCACGCCGCCCTGGCTGCAATCGAATCCGGCGAAGCCGTGCAGCACCACGGGCAATCCGGGGAAGGCGTCTTCGAGCCGGGGCATAATGGTCGCGCCGTCCGGCCCGGCCATTTCCGCGTCAAGCACGAGCAGATCCACTTCCTTCGCGGCGGCCAGCCGCGACAGGACTTCGGCGCCGGAGCCCGCCGTGATCACGGCGTAGCCCTCGCGGCCAAATTCCCGGCGCAGCAACTCCCGGATGTTGGCGTTTCTCTCGGCGATGACAAGCGTTGCCCTTGGACGGTTCACCACGGTCTCCTGACAAGGTTTTCCTTTCCAAAGGCAACTCCCGTGCCAAGAACCGCACTTCAGGCTTCAAAGACAACCAGCATGAATTATTAACAAAAGATGAAATCATGCAAAAGAGACCCGACACCCTGACCGGCAGGGGTGTCGGGTTTCTTTACAGGCCGTAAAAGGAAGAAAAGGCGGGGGTGTCAGGCTTTGGCCGGGCGCACCCGGGATTCGATGCGCAGGCCGTATTTCTCGATCTTGGCGAGCAGGGTCGGACGGGAAAGGCCAAGGAGCCGGGCGGCCTGCGTGCGGTTGCCGCCGGTCGTCTCCAGGGCCTCGCGGATGACCTGCTGGCCGAAGCGGTCCATGAGGTCCTCGAACAGGCTTTCCCGGCCGGAGCCGAGTTCGCGCCGGATAAGCCGGGTCAGGCAGTCCTCCAGGTCCACCTCGGCCTCGACGCCGTTTCGCAGCGGCTCGCCCAGGGCCTTTTGTACCTCGTCGAGGCCAAGGGGCGCGCCCAGGTTGAAGATCAGCGCCTTTTTAATGATGTTGCCAAGCTCCCGGACATTGCCCGGCCAGGGCTGGGCCGTCAGGAATTGCAGGGCCCCGTCGGACACGCCCGGGTCGGGCTGGCCCATGTCGCGGGAAAAGCGGGCCAGGAAATAGCGCACGAGCAGCGGGATGTCGCCCGGACGTTCCCGCAGCGGCGGCATGGCCAGGGTCACGACCTTGAGCCGGTAATAGAGGTCCTCGCGAAACTGCCCCAGCCGGACCGCCTCTTCCAGGTCGCGGTTGGTGGCGGCGATGATGCGCACGTCCACGGGAATGACCTGCCGCCCGCCCAACCGCTCGACGTTTTGCTCCTGGAGCAGGCGCAGCAGCTTGGCCTGGATGGACAGCGGCATGTCGCCGATTTCGTCCAGAAAGACCGTGCCGTGGTTGGCCTGCTCGATCTTGCCGACCTTGCGCCCGGCCGCGCCGGTGAAGGCCCCCTTTTCGTAGCCGAACAGCTCCGATTCCAGCAGGGTTTCCGGGATGGCCACGCAGTTGATGACCAGGAATGGTTTGTCGGCGCGCTGGGAGTGCTGGTACACGGCCCGGGCCACCAGCTCCTTGCCGGTGCCGGATTCGCCCCGCACGAGCACGGTGGCGTCGGTGGGCGCGACCCGGCCGATGGCCTTGTAAAGCTCCTGCATGGCCGGGCTGCGGCCGATGATGGCGTCGGCGGCGGCCACCTCCCCTTCCTCGCCCACGGCCACCCGGGCCCGCATGGAGCGGCCGGCGGCCACGGCCTTTTCGATCAGGCGCAGGATGTCGGGGATGTCGAAGGGCTTGAGGATGTAGTCGTAGGCCCCCATCTTGGTGGCCTCGATGGCGATGTCCGTGGTGCCGAAGGCGGTCATGATGATCACCGGCAGACGCGGTTCGATCTCGCGCAGGGCGGCGTAGGCCTCGAGCCCGGAAATGCCGGGCATGCGCACGTCCATGATGACGAGGTCGGGGATGGCCTCGCGCACGGCGGCGATGCCGGCCTCGCCCGACGAGGCGACCCGCACGTCATAGCCTTCGGCGGCCAGCAGCCGCTCGAAGCTCATCCGCAGCTGGTGGTCGTCGTCGACGATCAGGATCTGTGCCATTCACGATCTCCCTCGCACGGGAAGACCATGGTGAACGTGGTCCCGCCCCCCGGCGGCGACTGGACCGTGATCCAGCCACCGTGCTCCTCCACGATGCGCTTGACGATGGGCAGGCCAAGCCCCGAGCCCTCGCCCTTGGTGGTGAAAAACGGCTGGAAAATGCTTTCCATCAGGGCCGGATCGACGCCGGGGCCGCTGTCGGTCACCCGCAGGGCCACGATGCGGTCGTAGGGTTCGAGCACGCCGGTTTCCTCGCGGATGCGCAGGGTGCCGCCCTCGACCATGGCCTCGCAGGCGTTGAGGACCAGATTGACGAGGGCTTCCTTGAGCTGGTCCGGGTCGGCGTTGATCTCCGGCAGGGCCCGGCCGCGCTCCACGGTCACGGTCACGTTGTAGGATTCCAGCCGGTGCTTGAGCAGCGTGAGCGTGGTGTCCACCACTGTGGACAGGCTCACGGGCTGGGCCGTGAGCTTGGGCGGCCGGGCGAATTCCAGGAAATTGCGCACAATGGTGTCGATGTGGCCGATTTCCTCGGCAATGACCTCGAAATCCTCCTTCTGGGAGGGATCGAGCTTGAGCCCCCGTTCCAGAGAGAAAAGCCGCATTTTGACGGATGTCAGCGGGTTGCGGATGGTGTGGGCCACGCCGGCGGCCAGCCGGCCGGCCATGGCCAGCTTTTCCGACTGCATGAGGTGGCCCCGGCTCTGCTCCAGGTCCAGATGGGCCTGATCCACGTCCTTTTCCAGGGCGCGAAACTTCTGGCCGATGGCCTTGACCTCGTCGGAGAGCCCGGAAAAGACGTCCTTGCCGGCCTCGCCCCGGGCCAGCCGGCGGATGGGGTCGAGGATCTGCCCGACCAGCACGTAGGCCAGGAAAAAACCCAGCGTGGCGTTGATGACCACCCCGCCCACGGCCACGCCCATGACCATGTTGGTGCGCTGGAGATAGACCTCGCCGGTGCGGCGCATCCGAGCCCGGAAGAAATCCTTGAACCGCTCGCACAGGTCGCGCACGCCGTCGAAATCCTCGCGCACGGACCAGTGCTGGCCCTTGGCCGCATCCACCCGGCCCTGCTGGTAGAGGCTGATCACGTTGTCCTTGGCCGTGGCGTATTCCTTGTAGGCCGCCTCGATGGCGTCGAGCAGGGCCAGGGCCTCGGGCGCGTCCACCTGCTGGCGCATCCGTTCGAGCCATTGCCGGAAGGCCCGGCGGCTTTCATCGAGTTTGCCGAGCCAGGTGGCGTCCTGGCTGAGATAATAATAGGTGGCGTAGCCCTTCTGGTTGAGCAGGGCGTTTTCCAGCTCGTGGGCGGCGGTCAGGGCGGCCAGATCCTTGTCGGCTGTGGCGGTGTAGAGATCGCGGGCCATGGTCGCGTACCAGACCATGATGACCGGCCCGATCATATTGACGAACAGCAAGGTGCCGAGCAGGACGTAGACCCTGGTGCGCAGGCCGAGGCGGGCCAGGGCGGTGGACCCGAAAAACTTCTTGGCGGCGGTCATAGGCGACGCATCTCCCTCCCCTTCCCGGCCGCGACGGCCGGGCGAACTCCCGGCGCGATCCGTCACGCCGGACAGGTTGTTACCGGGGTCGCGCGGCCGTGGCAACGCCCCAAACGGCGGGACGCAGGCCAGGATGCCTCCGGCGGCCGGGTGGATGCCCCCCCCCGGACCCCCTCGAAAGTTCTTTGTGCGGCGCGAAGCGACGCTGGCGCACCTTGGCGGCGCATTTTTGCCCTGGCTTTGCCAGGG
>JAFABC010000015.1 GCA_023426275.1 Pseudomonadota bacterium
CGCAAGGTGCGACAGCGTCGCTTCGCGCCGTCAAAGACCCGTCGAGGGGGGCCGGGGGCTCTTTCCCGGCTAGGCCGACAGGGCCCTGGGGCCGGGCTGACCGCCGCCGAGTTCCTGCATGAGGGCGTTGAGTTCCTGCGCCTGCCGGGCCACCTCGGCGATGGCCTCGGCGGATTGCGCCATGGCGTCGGCGGTTTCCGAGGCGATGGAGCTGATGGATTCGATGGAGCGGTTGATCTCCTCGGAGGTGGCCGACTGCTGTTCGGCCGCCGTGGCGATGGCCCGGACCTGATCGCCGGCCGATTCGACCACGGACACGATTTCCGACAGGGATGAGCCGGAACGCTCGGCCAGGGCGGTGGCCTCGTCGACGGCCGTGGCGGCGTCGTCCATCATGCGGGCGGTCTCGTTGGTGCCGTGCTGGATGCCGGCGATGGCCTCGCCGACCTCCTTGGTGGCGTGCATGGTCTTTTCGGCCAGCTTGCGCACCTCGTCGGCCACCACGGCGAAGCCGCGTCCGGCCTCGCCGGCCCGGGCCGCCTCGATGGCGGCGTTGAGGGCCAGCAGGTTGGTCTGGTCGGCGATGTCGGAGATGACGCCGAGCACCGTGCCGATGCCTTGCGCCTGTTCGCCGAGCTCGCGCATGTTTTCCTTGAGCTTGACGGCGGCGTCGCGCACCGAGCCCACGGCCGCGACCACCTGCACCACGAGTTCCGCGCCTTCGTGGGCCTTGTCTCCGGCCTGTCGCGCGCCTTCGGCGGTCTCGCCGGCGTTTTTGGCCACCACCAGGATGGTGGCGTTCATTTCTTCCACGGCGGTGACGGTTTCCTGGACGCGGTGGTTTTGCTCCTGGGCGCCCTTGCTCGACTGTTCGATCTGCGCCGAGAGTTCCTCCGAGGCGGCGGCCATGCGGTCGGCCACGGCCGAGGCGCTGGCGGCGGTTTCGGCGATGATCGTGTTCTGGGCCTCGATGCGGTTTTTCTGGGCGATGATGTCGGTGAGGTCGGTCCAGAAGACCAGACAGCCGAGCAGCGTGCCGTCCATGTCGTAGAACGGCGTGGCGTCCACGTGCAGGTGCAGGGTCTTGCCGCTGCGGGTGGCGTAGTCCATATCCTTGGCCTGGGTGCGCCGCTCGGCGATGGTGGTCTGCGACAGGGTCTGGCGGGCGGCCTCGCCGTAGAAGAGCTGGCCCGTGGTCTGCCCCTTGGCCGATTCGGGCGTGGCCGTCAGTTCCAGCAGGTCGATGAGCCGTTGGTTGACCCAGAGAATCCGGCTGTCCGGCCCGACCACGGCGCAGGGGGCCGGAATGCTGGCCAGGACGCCGTCGGAAAAGCCCAGCTTTTCCTTGAGCTCCCCGACCATGCGCCGCAGATTGTCGGCCAGCACGGCCAGCTCGAAGTGGAAGCGGCCGGAAAGCGTGGCGTGCAGGTTCCCCTCGGTGATGGCCGAGGTATAGGTCTCGACCGCCGTCAGCGGGCGCAGCACCAGTTTCCGGTTGGCCAGGGCGATGCCGACGACGGCCACGAGCAGGGCCAGCGCGCCCACGGAAAAGAGCACCAGCCGCTGGTTGTGGGCCAGGGCGGTCATTTCCGATTCGTAGGCGCTCATGCACACCAGCCAGCCCGTGGCCGGCACCTGGGCCACGGCCATGAATTTTTCCTCGCCTTTCCAGTCATAGGACAGCACGCCGTTTTTGAGGGCCAGGGCCTGTTTGATAAACGGCATCTCCGACAGGTTTTGCAGCAGCAGGTCCTTTTGCGCGCCATGGGCGATGATCCGGCCCGAGACGTCCATCATGAAGGCGTAGCCCCGCTGGCCGAAGCGCAGGGGATCGATGAACTCCTTGGTGAAGGCGCTCCACTTGGGGCACAGGGCCACGCCGCCGAGCAAGGCCCCGTCCGGGCCGTGCACGGCCTTGGCCACCACGAAAATAAGCCTGCCCCCGTCGGTGCGGGCGGCAATGACATTGCCCGTGATGGACAGGTCCTGGCCCGAGAGGATGGCCTTGACGTAGCCGCGGTCGGCCCGGTCTCCGCCGGCCAGGTCTTCCTTTTTCGTGTTGTAGCCGGCAACGATCCTGCCGGTCTTGTCGAAGGCGAAGACGGATTGGTATTGCGCGTAACTGTCGATGTAGTTGCGAAAGCGGGCGGCCGCGCGATTGGCGTCGCCTTGCAGACCGGCGATGACGGCTTCCTGTGTGGACAGGGCGTTGGCCACGCTGGCCACGTCATCCAGGTACAGGGACAGGGTGCGCGCCGAGGCAATGGCCTGTTGCTCCAGGGAGGATTGCTGCAACTTGGTGGCCATGTTCAACGAAGACGTGGAAACATACATCACAAGGGCGAGGATGGCCGCCAGGACGAGGCCGGCCACGAGCAGGGTAAGAACGGTGTTGATGCTGGCTTTTTTCATGCCATGCTCCCTGGCGGCGCATCCGGACCAGGGCACGCGCGCCACAGTGTGCCGCGGCCTGCGCCGCAACGGCAGTGGAAAGGTTGTCGAGTTCGGGCGGCCGCGATCATACGGAAAATAGGAATCAACGCAACGACTGGACGAAGTCTGCCGTCCGGGCGGGCGATTTTTACACGTGGTTCCGACGGCGGGACAACAAAGAGCCGCGGCGCCGTTTCGCGCCGCGGCAGGGATCTTCTCCATCAAGGTGGACCGGGGGGCATCATGCCCCCGGTCCACCCGGACGGGCTCAGGCCGGCAGGGCCGCCCGGGTCTCGTTTTGCTGGATGTCGGCCACCAGGGCGGTCAGGTTCTGGGCCAACTCGGCCAGTTCGCCCACGGCCTGGGCGGATTGGGCCATGGCCTCGGCGGTTTCCGAGGCGATGGAGCTGATGGACTCGATGGAGCGGTTGATCTCCTCGGAGGTGGCCGACTGCTGCTCGGCTGCCGTGGCGATGGCACGGACCTGATCGCCGGCCGATTCGACCACGGTGACGATTTCCGACAGGGCCGTGCCCGAGCGTTCGGCCAGGGCGGTGGCCTCGTCGACGGCCGTGGAGGCGGCGTCCATCATGTGGGCGGTTTCCGTGGTGCCGTGCTGGATGCCGGCGATGGCCTCGCCGACCTCCTTGGTGGCGTGCATGGTCTTTTCGGCCAGCTTGCGCACTTCGTCGGCCACCACGGCGAAGCCGCGTCCGGCCTCGCCGGCCCGGGCCGCCTCGATGGCGGCGTTGAGCGCCAGCAGGTTGGTCTGGTCGGCGATGTCGGAGATGACGCCGAGCACCGCGCCGATGCCTTGCGCCTGTTCGCCGAGTTCGCGCATGTTTTCCTTGAGCTTGACGGCGGCGTCGCGCACCGAACCCACGGCCGTGACCACCTGCACCACGAGTTCCGCGCCTTCGTGGGCCTTGTCCCCGGCCTGCCGGGCGCTGTCGGCGGTCTCGCCGGCGTTTTTGGCCACCTCCAGGATGGTGGCGTTCATCTCTTCCACGGCGGTGACGGTTTCCTGGACGCGGTTGTTTTGTTCCTGGGCGCCCTGGTTGGCCTGCTCGATCTGGGCCGAAAGCTGCTGGGCGGCCGAGGCCATGCGGTCGGAGGTGGTCGAGGCCTGGGCCGCAGTGTCGGCCATCAGGGCGTTCTGGTCGGCGATGCGGGTTTGCTGTTCGTGCAGCGCGGTCTGGTCGGTCCAAAAGGAAATGGAGCCGAGCAGGGTGCCGTCCATGTCGTAAAACGGCGTGCTGATGACGTGGATATAGAGCTTGCGGCCCGACGGCGTGGTGTATTCGTTATCGCTGGCCAGGGCCCGGCGTTCATCGAGGGCCCGGTCGGAGCAGGTCTGGGTGGAGGCGTCGTTGAAATAGAAAAGCCCCGAGCGCTGCCCCACATACGTCTCGGGCGGGTCCTTTTTCTCCAGCAGCTGGCACAGCTGGCTGTTGGCCCAGGCCATGGCGCAGTCCGGGCCGACAATGCCGCAGGGCGTGGGGATGCCGGCCATGACGCCCTGGGCGAAGCCGAGGCGTTTCTTGAGTTCCTCGACCATGCCCTCGAGGTGTCGGGCCAGGGCGGCCAGCTCGAAGCGGAAGCGTCCGGACAGCGTGGCCTTGAGGTCGCCGGAGGCCACCTTTTCCGTGAAGCCCATCAGCGCGCGCAGGGGGGTGATGACGATGACCCGGTTGAAGACGAGAATGACCGTGGCCACCACGGCCAGCACGGCAAGGCCGAGCAGGATGAGCACGTTGCGCTGGCTGGCGGCCAGCCCCGACATTTCGGCCTCCGAGGCGTTCATGCACACGAACCAGCCGGTTTGCGGCACCTCGGCCACGGCCATGTATTTGTCGGCGCCCTGAAACGTGTAGGTCATAAGCCCGTTTTTGAGCGCCATGGCCCGGTTGGCAATGCTCATGTCGGCCGGGCGGGAGAGCAGCAGGGATTTGTCCCTGGCATGGGCGATGATCCGGCCGTCGGCGTCGAACATGAAGCCGTAGCCGGTCTCCCCGAAGCGGACGGGATCAATGAACTGCTTGGTGAAGTGTTCCCAGTCCGGGCAGACGATGGCCACGCCCACGGTCTTGCCGGCCGGATCGACAATGGCGTGGGCCACCACGAGCAGCATGGGCCCGCCGCTTTCCCCGCGCAGGATGGTCTTGCCGACGAAATTCGTGGCGCCGTTCATGATGGCCTTGAAGAAGTCGCTGCCGGCGTAGCTCGTCGCCAGCGGGCCGCCCGATTTGGTGGCCCCGACCACGGGTTTGCCGTCGGCGGCGATGAAGAGGGCCGAATAGAGGCTGTCGGAATTGGCGATGTACTTGGTGAGCATGGCCTGGGCGCGTTCGGTCTTGCCGGACAGGGCCTCCTGGGCGATGCGCAGGTTGGCCAGGCTGTCGGCCTCGTCCCGGGCGTTTTTGATGTACATGTCCAGGATGTTGGCCGTGCCCTTGGCGCTTCGGGTCAGGGCCTGGCCCTGAAGGGAGGTGGTGATTTCATAGGTGGATTTGGCGGTATAGGCTATGAGCAAACCGATTCCTATGAAAAGTGAACAGATAACAGCCAGGGTCAAAACCGCGTTGATGCCCATCCGGCGCATGGCGTGCCCTCCTTTGGAAAAATTGAACAGATGGAAGAGCAAGGCGCGAGCAGGTGACTCTGCCAGACAACAGGCCATGATGCTCGGAAGGCGACGCGATACTACCCTGGAAGTCCCGAGAGAGGCGTTGTTGTTGCTTGATCCGGCCGAGGATGCCCCGCCACAACATTCCTTACTGTACCGGACTGTAGACAGGGGGCCGGCGCATTTCAAGTTGGTTTTTTGGTTCTTCTTGACACCAAATAAATACCAATTTAATCCGGCAGACCAGGATCGGTGTGCAGGGGAGGCTGGCATGGCCCAGGGACGGCCAAAGACCATCCGTGTGGACGGCACGGGCGAGAAGCTCTACATGGCGCTCAAGCTGTCGGGGCTGTCCTGGGGGGCGCACATCGGCCCGAACCACATCGCCGGCAACGGCCGGTGGCTGGAATGCGGTCTGCCGCGCAGCGTCAACACGGTCATCGAGGACATCCGCTCCGGCATTCCGGTCAACCGGCTGGGAAGCTACGCCGCCTTTTTCCACGTGCCGCCCCGCCTGTTCGTGGATACGGGCATCCGGGCCTGCGACGCCGCCTTTTCCTGCGAAATCCTCAAGAACAAGGGCCGGGTCGCCAACAGCGTGTCCATGGACGAAAGCCTCCAGGACAGCCGGATTCTGCGGTGCATCGTGGAGCAAAACAGCGTTGCGGAAAACTATCCGCTGTTTCAGCTGCTTTTCGGCGTCTACCGCATCTATTACCGGCGCCTGGGCACGGACACCGTCTTTCAGGGCGCGGCCAGGACCGAGCGGCAGACGAACACTGGCATCCTCACGGCCGGCACCCTGGTGGTCGCCGGCATCCCGGTCGAGATTTCCGGCACCATCTTCCGCTGGAACAAGTCCATCCACCTCCAGTACCTCTCCGACGATTACCAGGTTCTCGGCACCATGATGGCGCCCGATCCCACCCAATCGGTGCTGCTGCGACGGCGCGATCCGTTTTGCCTGAAGTTTCAAGGTCTGGCCGGTAGCCTGGAGGCCACGCCCGAGCCGGACCGCTTCGAGGTCTGCGCCGTCAAACAGCCCGTGCCCGAAGGACGGGGACTGACGGAATTTTACGAGGAGCTGCGTGACCGCGCCTTGGACAACGGGGCGATCGAACCGGGGGATGCTGCCTTCGCCACGGTCACGGCCCTGTTTGACGCAAGCGCGGGCTGACCGCCCCGACACTGTACAAGCCGCGCCGCCCCGGGTACGTTTTCCTATGCCGGGAAAACGGTTTCGGCGCGCACCACGCGGAGGCCCCTTATGAGCAACGGTTTGTTTCTGCTCGTGATGATCGCGATCGGCTTCGTGTTCCTGATCTATTTCAACCGCCGGGCGCGCAACTACGACAAGCGTCATCCCGGACGGGACAACCCCATCGACCGCTGGATGACCGGCAAGGGCCGCGACGACGACGACGACCTGTAGACGGGGAAACGGGGATGAAGAATGCCTCCGGGGGGCGGGAGGGGGGCACCCCCTCCCGGACCCTCCCGAAAGGGGGCTGGTGAGTGGTTCTCCGGCTGGTCGGGCTTCGAACGTTTGGCGGCGCATTTTCCCCCTGGCAAGGCCAGGGGGAAAACGCGCCGACAAGGTGCGCCAGCGTCGCTTCGCGCCGGCAAAGACACGTCGAGGGGGTCCGGGGGGCATCATGCCCCCCGGCCGCCGGAGGCATCTTCCCCGGGGCAGGCCTCCGACGCGGCCAGCCGGCGGTCGATCAGACCGTTCATGTCGTCGAGAAACCGTAAGATGACAGCCTGGGCATCGCGGTCGTAGCCCTGCAAAACGGCCAGCTTCTCTTTCCGGGCCCGGGTGTGGCACTGCTTGTGGACGTCGTAGAGCCGCTGCCCGGTTTCCGTCAGCCTGAAATAGATTTCCTTGTTGTTGTGCGGCTCCTGGTAGGTGCCCAGAAGCCCCTTGGACACGAGCTTGCGGCTGATCTTGCTGATGGCGCCACGGGTCATGCCCATGGCGCCGGCAATCTTGGTCACGTTGGCGTGATCGAGCGTGCCGATCCAATGAATGCAATGGATCTCCGTCAGGTTGATGTCGCCGAAAAGCTCCTCGCGCCCGTGGCGGAACATGTCGGCCCGTTCGGCGATCCGGGTCAGGGCGTTGATGATGCGTATGGCTTGCTCCATGGGACTCCCCGACTTTGTTTCCTGGGAAACATTTGAACCGGGACTGTTTCCCTGTCAACAAAAAAAGCCCTCCCGCCTCAGCCGCAGTCCAAGGTGACGCTGCAGTTGCGCCCGAGCCCTTTGGCCCTGTAGAGCGCCTGATCCGCCCGCTGCAGCAGACCGTCCAGGCCGGGCATTCCGTCCGTGCAGGTGACGATGCCCACGGATATGGTCACGTTGGTCGGCTGGCCGGACACGCGGGCGAGTTCCCGTTCGGCCCGGGTGCGCAGGTTTTCCGCCACGTGTTGCGCCATGGCGGCGTCGCATTCGCGCAGGACCAGACAAAACTCCTCCCCGCCCAACCGGCCGGCCACATCCCGACAGCGCGCGGTGCGCCGCAGGATGCCGGCAAACGCCCGCAAGACCGCGTCGCCCACATGGTGCCCGTGGCGGTCATTGACGGCCTTGAAATGATCCAGATCGATCATGAGCACGGACACGGGCCGATGTCTGGCAAGGGTCTCCCCGATCATCCGATCGCCCCGGGCCAGGGTGGCCCGGCGATTGAGCAGTCCGGTCAGTTCGTCCACCGAAGCTTTCTGATCCAGGGCGAGAAACAGCAGACAAAAATTCCAGGTCACGGACAGGGACAGGGCCAGCATACGGGTCAGGCCGCCATTGAACCCGTTCCGCGCCCCGCTGACGCTCAACCAGCCCACGGAGACGCCGATCCCGCGCGCGAGATAGAACAGGGCGAAGAACACAAGCACGATCGCGCAGATACGGCGCCCCCTGGCCCGCACCCCGGGGGGATGGAACAGCGACCACGCAGCCCGGCCAAAAAAATAGGAGGTGGGCAGGGACACCATGAAAATGCGCTGGCCCAGGTCGTCGCCCCGGGACACGGAAAAAGCCAACCCGGCCAGGGCCAGCCCCAGCCCGGCCAGCAGTTCGGTCCACCGGCCCTGCCGGCCGTCGAATATGTCGATGCCGACGGCGACCAGCCCCGCGGTGGCGATCATCGCCCCGTTGGCGAGCAGCACGGAAACGGGAAAGGGCAAAAGCCACGGCCGCAACGCGAAAAGCAGGCTGCCGACGGCGGCGGCGAGATTGGAAGCGGCCCAGATCCGCATGGCCGGGGAATGCAGGCAGCGTCCGACGAAAAAATGCAGGGCGGCCAGCAGGCCGCACATGACGGCGCCGGCGAGAAAAAGGGTTGGCGTATCAGGAGTCATCGACATCACACATACATGCAACAACGCCGCATCAAGACACCGTCAGGCTGGATACCCTGCTCTCCCATGTCTTCCCATCCGCCGGCCACAAGGACCAAAACGCCCGGAATCTCCGCTCCAGCCGCCCTGTTGCAGGCAGCCTCCCGCGTGTCAATCCCACGGCATGCCGCCGCCCGCCCGGGGACGGACACGACCGGCCGGGCATCCCGTCAGTTGCCCAGCCGTTCGAGCAACTGACGGGCCGGGGCGAAATCCGGGGTTTCGTGCAACAGGCGTCCGGCCAGCTCCCGGGCCTTGTCCGTCTGGCCCGCCCGAAGGTACAGGCCGGCCAGGGCCCCGAAGGCGGCCTGATCGCGCGGCGACAGGGCCAGCGCCTGCAAAAAGGCCTGTTCGGCCCGCTGCGGCTCCCCGAGCACCAGCAGCACCTGCCCCTGGTTGTAGTAGGCCCGGCCGTAGTGCAGGCCGGCTGCCGCCTTGGCCAGATACTGCTCCGCGTCCCGGTACTGCCGCATCTCGGCCAGCAGCAGGCCAAGGGAATACGACACTTCGTACAGCCCGGGCTCCTGCGCCACCACTTCGCGCAACAGCCGCTCGGCGTCCCGGTTCTTGCCCTCGCGGTTGTAGAGCATGGCCAGATTGACCTTGGCCGGATAGAACCGGCTGTCGATGGCAATGGCTCTTTTGTACTCGGCAATAGCCCGGGGGCCGTCCTTCAGGTTCGCGGCCAGATTGCCGAGATTGTAGCGCTGCGGGGCGAGGTCGGCGTTGTACTCCATGGCCGCGCGGTATTCGTCCAGGGCCTTGTGGAAGGCCGCCCGGTCGTCCTTGCGCAACCGGTCCTCCGGCAGCACGGACAGCAGCATGGCCGCTTCCATGCGCACGGCCTTGACGGGATCGTAGAGTTTCGGGGCGATGCGCCGCAGCCGTGTTTCGGCGTCGAAATATTCCAGGCTGCGGATGGCGGTGTAGCGGATGAGCGCGTCAGCGTCATCGAGGGCCCTGGCCAGACAGGCGTGGCTGGCCTCGCTGGGAGAGGAACGCAGCAGACTGAGTCCCGTGGCCCGGACAATGGCCGGCAACAGCGGGTCCTCGGCCAGCCGGATCAGATCCGCCTCGGCTTCGGGCGTATGGGCGCGGCCGGCGGCGATGACGGTGCCGTACTGGGGCTTTCGCGTCTGGCCATACCACTTGCTGAAGGCCTCGATGTTCCAGTCGAGCGTCTTGTCGGCGTGGCAGCCCTGGGCCATGCAGGCGTTTGGCGTGTCGAGCTTGGCGCTGAGGTCCGGACGGGGCACGCGCAGGCTGTGGTCCGGGCGGTAGTCGATGCCCATGTAATAGCGCCCCGGCATGTGGCACTTGACGCACAGATGGCCCTCGCTGGGCTTTCCCTCATGCACGGCCTTGTGGAAATGGTGCGCCTTGGAGTCGTAGACCTCGGCCCGGTGACACTGGGTGCACAGGGCATTGCCTTCCTTGTGGCGCTTGAGACTGTGCACGTCGTGGCAGTCGCTGCACCGCACGCCGCGCTGGTACATCTTGCTCTGGACAAAGGAGCCGTACACGTAATCCTCGGCCAGAATCTGGCCGTCGGGGAAATACAGGCCCTCGCGCAGCAGTTCCGGCACCAGGAGGTTGAGCAGGTTGCCCTGGACATGGCGGTTGTCGCCAAGCTGGAACCGCCGGGAATGGCAGGGCGCGCACAGCCGGATCTGCGCCTCGGAGGAGATGTTGCCGGTGCGCACGGTCAGGCCGAAATTGTCCGTCCGGCTGCGGGCCAGGGGCGGCAGTTCGGCCCATTCGAGGTGCTTCGAGCCCGGACCGTGGCAGGCCTCGCAGCCCACGGTGATCTCCGACCAGGTGGTGTGGTAGTCGCCCGTCTCGGGGTTGTAGCCCTTGGTCACGTTGGTCGAGTGGCACTCGGCGCACATGGCGTTCCAGGTCTGCCCGCCCCTGGTCCAGTGCAGCCAGTCCTGCGACGAGGCGACGTCGTAGGGCGGCAGGCGGTACCAGGTCTTTTTCTCGACGTCCCAGGCGATGTTGAAGCATTGCAGCCGCCCCCCGGGAAAGGGCACCAGATACTGCTGCAAGGGATAGGCGCCAAAGGTGTAGGCGATCTCGAACTGGCCGGGCTTCCCGTCCGGCCCTTCGGTCTCGACGAAAAACTTGCCGTCCTTGCGGTAAAACCGCGAGGTGACGTGGTTGTGCGGATCGGTGTAGCGCACGTCATTGAAATCGCCGAGCACGGTGTCGTCGCGGGCCTCGGCCATGGCCAGCCGGTGGTCCGAGGCAAACCATTTCTTATAGGTCGCCTCGTGGCACTTCTTGCAGGCGGCGCTGCCGACGAACCGGGCCGGCTCCCTGACCGGCGTCGCGGCCTTGGTGCCAAACGTCAGGACGTAGAGCAGCGGCGACAGCAGGATCATGCCGGCGGCAAGGAAGGCCAGCCGTTCCCAACGTGTTGTCGTATTCCGTGGATCTGTCATGGAGCAACGTCGCCCTGGCCCGGCGCGCCTACAGGCGCGTGGCCTGATCCGGCTCGAAGCGTTCCCGGCGGCGCGGCGTCGCGACATCGACTTTGACGATGTCGTTTTCGATGCGCACCGGATACCAGTCCAGCGGCCGGGGGGCCGGCGCGGTCAGCACCTCGCCGGTCAGGCCGAAGCTGGAGCCGTGGCAGGGGCAGACAAACCGCCCTTCCTCCTCCTCCCAGCGCAGGGAACAGCCCAGATGGGTGCAGGTGCGCGACAGGGCCAGAAAGCCGCCGTCCGCCAGCCGGCTCAGGTAGAACCCGCCCTGGGCGATGGCCGTCACCGTGGACGGCTGGAACTGGCCGACCGGACCGGCCGTGATGATGCGAGGGGTTTTCACCTGGCTCCCCCTGTCCTTGCGCGACAGCAGAAAGGACAGGCCGACCCAGCAGATTTCCGCGGCGGCGGCCAGCCCGATCACGGCCCACAGGCGGTTTAAAAAGCGCCGGCGACCGGTTCGCACTTCCGGCGCGGCGGCATCGGAGCGAACCGGGGCCTTATTCTTTTTCATGACGGCGTGCCTCCCTGCGTCCATGGCCACATCAGGCGCATTTCCGGCCCCCGGAACCAGACGCCGACGCCCGTGCAGACCACGCCGGCGGCCAGCACCAGACACAGACAACCCATGACGGCCTCGGCCCGGGAATAGCCGAGTTTCCCGACCAGCACGCCATACGCGCCCACAAGCAGCCCCAGCGCCAGCAGCGTCGGGAAAAGGCCCCGCGTCAGCCACGCGCCCGCGGTGGCCGCGCCCCCGGCGCGGAGCCAGAAATCATCAACCAAAACAGCCCCCAGCGTGATGACGCAGCCGGCCACCGTCATCCAGACCGCCAGCCGGCGGCCGCGCCCCGAACAAAACCAGACGCCCGGCGGCCCGGCGCTGCCCGGCCACAAGGGAACAACCAGCAAGGCCAGCGCGCCGAGCAACGGCCAGACAAAGACCGCGAAAACCGGATGCAGGTGCAGCAGCAATTCCTGGAATCCCTGGAAATACCAGGGAGCCTTGGCCGGATTCGGGCTCAGGCCGGGATTGGCCTGGGCCAGCAGGGGCGCATCGGCCGCCATGGCCAGCAGCAGCACGCCGGCCACGAGCGCCAGCCCCACGGCGGCCTCGCGCGCGAGCAGGTGCGGCACGGTCGGCACACGCTCCTCCCCGGCCGCCGTTTCCGGGCGCACCAGCCCGCCGGCCCGCCGGACCAGCCAGAAATGCCAGAAGAGGAAAAGCAGGAGCGCCCCCGGCAGCATGGCCACATGGAGCACGAAAAAGTTGGCCAGGGTCGCCTGCCCGATGTCCACGCCACCGCGAAAAAGCTCCCGCAGCCAGTTTCCGGCCAACGGCACGTAGCCGAGCATGCTCGTGCAGATGGTCACCGCCCAGTAGGCGAGCTGGTCCCAGGGCAGCAGGTAGCCGGTGAAATTGGCCGCCAGCAGCAAGGCCAGAAGCAGCAGGCCGATGGCCCAGCTGAGCCGCCGGCCCGGGCCGAAGGCGCCGGTGACGGCCACGCGCACGAAATGCAGCGCGGCCACGACCACGAGCAGATTGGCGCTCCAGTAGTGGACATTGCGCACCCAGCGGCCAAAGGGAACCTCGCGGGCCAGCCCGACGACCGAGGCGTAAGCCCCTTCGATCGAGGGCTGGTAGAGCGTGAGCAGCAACACGCCCGTAAGCGCCAGCAGGCCAAGCAGCGTCACGGCCATGCCGCCAAGGCCCAGGCTCAGGCCGAAGGCGAGCGTGGACGCGGGCACGGTCGGCGGATGCAGATGGACGAGCAGGTCGGAAAAGGATTTCCGTGAAGACCGCATGTGCAAAAAACCTCTTACGGGCCCGGGCGTCCCGCGCGTTCCGGCAACGGGGGACGGGCGGGCCAACGAGGCCGCGCCCATCCCTGTGCAGTCGATATGCCAGAAGATGCGGCGTCGGGCCAGTGGCCGGCCATTGCCGCGTCAGGCGCGACAGGCAAAAAGCCCCGGGCCTCCCTCGAAAGGAGGCGTGGCGACGCCCGCCGGCCGGCGAAGCCTGTCACCGGGACCTAGAACTTGATGGCAAAGGAACCGTAGAGCGTGTCGCCCGTCGGGCTGTGGCGCGTGCCGATGTCGTGAATCCATTTGCCGATGAGCATGAGCGGCTTGCCGCCGACCTGCACGGTGTAGGTGGCGGCCGGTCCGATGCCCGCCCCCGAGGCCTCGAACGACCCCAGTTTGGCCCCGGAGCCCGTGTCCGGCGTGGTCTGGGTGAGCAGATAGCCCACCGCGCCCAGGGCGAATTTCGGCGTGAAATGGTAGGCCGCCGTCCAGTCCACGTGCAGCTGGTTGCCCGACAGATAGTGGGTCTCCGGGTTCTCGGTGTTGATCATGTAGCCGGCGTTGACCGACAGCTCGAAGGCGTTCTTGTGCAGCCAGGTGAAGGCCACGTTGCCGTCGAAACTGAAGTAGTTCATGCCGAGGTTGGTCAGCTTGCTGGAATTGTAGTAGCCGGTCGGCAAAAACACGATGGGCGTGACCAGGACGTGGCACTCGCCGAAGTTCCAGCCGGCCACGACCGGCATGAAAAAGATGTCGGACAGCCCGCCCCGGTTGCCGGAGCCGCTGACGGTGGTCTGGTTGACCGTGGGCAGCCCGGTCAGGTCCGACCGGGAAATGGAGGTGGCCGAAGCCTGCCCGGAAACATGCAGGTTGATGATGATCGGCACGCCCATGCCGATGCCGAGAAAGCCGTTCATGGCCGGCACGTCGAACATGTAGCTCAGTTTGGTGAGGTTCATCGTCGAATAGACGTCGAGCCCGGCGTACACACGGCCGCCCTTGAGCGTCCCGTCGATATGTCCCGCCTGATAGATGACGTCGTTGCGGACGTAGAACCCGGCTTCCGGGACAAAGCCCATCATGAAGTCGCCGTAGGCGCCCTTGACGTAATGGCTCACCCCGCCTTCGACGGCCGCGGCCGGCCGGGGAGCGAGACAAAGACACAGGGCGACAAGCAGCGGCAACAGCCCAAACGCGACGCACCGGGAAGACGACAGCTTGCACAACATGGAGAACCTTTCCTGGGTTTCTGGTGGAAAGCGGGCATGGGCCGCCTCCGCCGGGGCATCCGGCCAAACCACCATCGTCACGGGCGGACAAGTCAAGGCAACCTTGGCGCTCACGCTGCAACATCCCGGTGAAACGACAACACGCGCACGCCCAGGATACGCTCCCGGGCGAACATCCCCCTCCGCCATGCTGGGACTGGTGCTGGACTTGCATCATTTTGTCAAGAACCGCGCCCTGACGGACACCCCTCCGCCCGCCGGCCCACCCAGCAATCGGACTGCCGCCAAACCGGCCGTCCGATTGCTGGGTGGGCAACAATGCATTATTATCATGGAAACTATGAAGCCAAGGCCCGGACGTGTCGCCGATGCGGGGACGCGCCGCCTTTTTCGGGAGACCTTCGACGGAGGAACCCCATGCTCTCCAAAATGTCCCAACGCTGGCTCATAGCCGCCCTGCTCGTCCTGCTTGCCGGCGGCGGCGCCCTCACCTGGTACGCACTGCGGCCCCGCGATGATACCGACGCCTTTGCCGTGGGCAACGGCCGCATCGAGGCGACCGAAGTGGACGTGTCCGCCAAGCTGGCCGGCCGGCTGGTCGCCGTGCTCGTGCGGGAGGGCGACGACGTCACCGTCGGGCAGGTGCTGGCCCGGATGGACACCAAGGTGCTGGACGCCGACCTGCGCGAGGCGCAGGCCGCCGTGTTGCAGGCGGAGCACAAAAAGGCCAGCGCCGAAGCGGCCGTGGCCCAGCGCGACAACGAAATCCTCGCCGCCGAAGCGCTCGTGGCCCAGCGCACCAGCCAGCTGCAACTCGCGGAAGTCGAACTGCGCCGCACGCGCGTGCTCCAATCCGGCGGCATCGTGGCCAAGGAAAAACTGGACGTGGACCAGACCACCACCAAAACCCAGACCGCCCTGCTGCGCGCCGCCGAGGCCCAGCTCTACGCCGCCAAGTCGGCCCAGGAAGCGGCCAAGGCCGGAGTGCTCGAAGCGCAGGCGGCCATCGAGGCGGCCAGGGCCAGGGGGCAAACGATCCAGGCCGACATCACCGACAGCACCCTCGTCTCGCCCATAAACGGCCGGGTGCTCTACCGGCTGGCCGAACCCGGCGAGGTCCTCGGCGCGGGCGGGCACGTCGTGACCCTGCTCGATTTGTCCGACGTGTACATGACCCTTTTCCTGCCCACGGCCGAGGTCGGCCGCACCGCCCTGGACGCCGAGGCGCGCATCGTGCTGGACGCCCGGCCCGACCTGTCCATTCCGGGTCGGGTGACCTTTGTCTCGCCCCAGGCCCAGTTCACGCCCAAGGCCGTGGAAACCCGCACCGAGCGTGAGAAGCTCATGTTCCGCATCAAGGTCAACATCCTGCCCAGGCTGCTGCGCCGCCATGCCAAGCAGGTGAAAACCGGCCTGCCCGGGGTGGCCTACATCCGCCTCGCCCCCGACGTCCCCTGGCCCCGGAGCGTGCCGCCGCTGTTTGTCGAACCGGAGCCCGGGCCATGACCCCGGACAGCGTCGTCCGCCTGGGACACGTGGGGCTGCGCTACGGCAAGACCACGGCCCTGGACGACGTGACCCTCGACATCCCGGCCGGACGCATGGTCGGGCTGATCGGCCCGGACGGGGTGGGCAAGTCGAGCCTGCTGGCCCTGGCCTCCGGGGCCCGGCGCATCCAGCAGGGCACGGTGGAGGTGCTCGGCGGCGACATGGCCGACGCCCGGCACCGGGCCGCCGTCTGTCCGCGCATCGCCTACATGCCGCAGGGACTCGGCAAAAATCTCTACATGACCCTGTCGGTGCGCGAAAACGTGGCCTTTTTCGGCCGGCTGTTCGGCCTGTCCGCCCGGGAACGCGAAGGCCGCATCGCCCGACTGCTGCGCAGCACCGGGCTGGCCCCCTTCGCCGACCGGGCGGCCGGCAAGCTCTCCGGGGGCATGAAGCAAAAACTCGGTCTGTGCTGCGCCCTGATCCACGACCCGGACCTGCTCATCCTCGACGAACCGACCACCGGCGTGGACCCGCTGTCGCGCCGCCAGTTCTGGCGGCTGATCGCCCGCATCCGGACCGGCCGGCCGGGCATGAGCGTGCTGATCGCCACGGCCTACATGGAGGAGGCGCAGGGCTTCGACTGGCTGGCGGCCATGGACGACGGCCGGGTGCTGGACACGGGCAGCCCGGCCCGGCTGCTGACGCGCACCGGGGCGGCCGACCTGGACGAGGCCTTCATCCGCCTGCTGCCCGAGGCCAGACGCCGGGGGCACCGGACCTTGCGGGTGCCGCCGCTGCCCTCCCGGGACGACGAACCGCCGGCCATCGTCGCCCAGGGCCTGACCATGCGCTTCGGCTCGTTCACCGCCGTGGACCACGTGGATTTCGAGATCCGCCGGGGCGAGATCTTCGGCTTTCTGGGCTCCAACGGCTGCGGCAAGACCACCACCATGAAGATGCTCACCGGCCTGCTCACGCCAAGCGAGGGCCGGGCCCTGCTCTTCGGCCGGCCGGTCGATCCCCGGGACCTGGAGACCCGCAAGCGCGTGGGCTACATGACCCAGTCGTTTTCCCTCTACGAAGAGCTCACCGTACGCCACAACCTCACCCTGCACGCCCAGCTCTTCCAGCTGCCCCGCGAAACCATCGCCCCGCGCGTGGAGGCCATGCTCACGCGCTTCAACCTCGCCGCCTACGCCGACGAGCTGCCCGAACGGCTGCCCCTGGGCATCCGCCAGCGCCTGTCCCTGGCCGTGGCCGTGATCCACGGCCCCGAGATGCTCATCCTGGACGAACCCACCTCGGGCGTGGACCCGGTGGCCCGGGACGGCTTCTGGGAACTGCTCGTCGATTTATCGCGCAACCAGGGCGTGACCATCTTCGTCTCCACCCACTTCATGAACGAGGGCGAGCGTTGCGACCGGGTTTCGCTCATGCACGCCGGCCGGGTCCTGGCCAGCGACGCCCCGGCCGCCCTGGCGAAAAAACGCGGCAAGACCGGCCTGGAAGAGGCGTTTATCGCCTATCTGGAAGAAGCGTCGGGAGAAACCGACGACGGCCCGGACGCGGTCGTCGTGGAGGCCGGACCGGAACCCGCGGCGCCGCCCCACCGGGCCGGACGTGGCCTCATGCGCCTGGCCGCCTACGCCGGCCGGGAATCGCGGGAAATCCTGCGCGACCCGGTGCGCCTGCTCATCTCCCTGCTCGGCTCGGTGATCCTCATGCTGATCCTCGGCTACGGCATCACCTTTGACGTGGAAAACCTGAACTTCGCCGTTCTGGACCGGGACCAGTCGCCCGAAAGCCGCGACTACATCCAGAACCTGACCGGATCGCGCTATTTCCGCCAGCGCCCGGTCCTCACCAGCGCGGCCGAACTGGACCGGCGCATGACCACGGGCGAGCTGAGTCTGGCCCTGGAGATTCCGCCGGACTTCGGCCGGGACCTGCGGCGCGGCCGGCCCGTGTCCATCGGCGTGTGGGTGGACGGGGCCATGCCCTTTCGCGGCGAGACCATCCGGGGCTACATGGAGGGCGTGCACGCCCTCTACCTGGAACAGCTGGCCCGGGCCGCCGGCACCTCCGCCAGCCAGGCCGCGGCCGGCATCCGGGTGCGCTATCGCTACAACCAGGATTTCAAGAGCCTCTACGCCATGGTCCCGGCGGTCATCCCGCTGCTGCTCGTCTTCATCCCGGCCATCATGATGGCCCTTGGCGTGGTGCGCGAGAAGGAACTGGGCTCCATCATCAACCTGTACGTCACGCCGGTGACCCGGCTGGAGTTCCTGTTCGGCAAGCAGCTCCCCTACGTGGCCGTCAGCATGTTGAGCTTTTTCGGGCTGTGCGCCCTGGCCGTGTTCGTCTTCCGGGTGCCCATCAAGGGGAGCTTCGCCGCCCTGACGCTGACCGCCCTGGTCTTCGTGACGGTCACCACCGGCCTCGGCCTGCTCGTGTCCTCGTTCACCCGGACGCAGATCGCCGCCCTGGCCGTAGCCGCCATCATGACGCTGATGGCCACCATCACCTTTTCCGGCCTGACCACCCCGGTGGCCGCCCTGCAGGGACCGGGCGCCTTTATCGGCACCGTGTTTCCGGCCCGCTACTTCCTGACCATCAGCCGGGGCATCTTCACCAAGGCACTCACCCTGTCCGACCTCCTGCCGGACTTCCTGGCGCTTTGCGCCTGCATCCCGGTGCTGACCGGGGTCAGCGCCCTCCTGCTGCCCAAACAGGAGAAATGACCATGGGCCATCTGCACAACATCTTCCGCCTGGGCATCAAGGAATTGTGGAGCCTGTGGCATGACAAGGTCCTGCTGCTCGTCATCATCTGGGCCTTCACCGGCGGCATCTACGTGGTGGCCAGGGCCACCTCCCAGGAGCTGCACAACGCGCCCATCGCCGTGGTGGACGAGGACGACTCCTCGCTGTCCACGCGCATCACCCAGGCCTTCTACGGCCCCTATTTCCTGACGCCGCGCCGCATCTCCCTGGACCAGATGGACCCTGTCCTCGACGACGGCCGCTGCATCTTCGTGCTGGATATTCCGCCGGATTTTGAACGCGACGTCCTGGCCGGCCGCCAGCCGGACATCCAGGTCAACATCGACGCCACCATGATGTCCCAGGCCTTCATCGGGGCGAGCTACATCCAGAATATCGTGGCCGGCGAGGTCAACGCCTTCACCGAGCGCTCGCAACAGCCGCCCCGCACGCCCGTGTCCCTCGTCACCCGCATCAAGTTCAATCCCAACCTGACCAGCGCCTGGTTCGGCAGCGTCATGGAGATCATCAACAACATCACCATGCTCTCCATTCTGCTGGGCGGGGCGGCGCTCGTGCGCGAGCGCGAACGCGGCACCCTGGAGCACCTCATGGTCATGCCCCTGTCAGCCGTGGAAATCCTGCTGGCCAAGATCTGGTCCATGGGCGTGGTGGTGGTGACGGCGGTGGCCTTGTCCCTGGCCTTCGTGGTGCAGGGGGCCCTGGGCGTTCCCCTGGCCGGCTCGGTGCCGCTGTTCCTTTGCGGGGCCATGCTCCAGTTTTACGCCACGTCCTGCATCGGCATCTTCCTGGGCACGCTCGCCCGGAACATGCCGCAGCTCGGCCTGACCATGATCCTGGTCATCCTGCCGCTGGAAATCCTCTCCGGCAGCATCAGCCCCCGGGAGAGCATGCCGGAAGTGGTGCAAAACATCATGCTGCTGGCTCCGACCACGCACTTCGTCAGCCTGTCCCAGGCCATCCTCTACCGGGGCGCGGGCCTGTCCATGGTCTGGCCGCAGCTGGCGGCCATCGCGGCCATCGGACTGGGCTTTTTCCTGCTGGCCCTGGCGCTGTTCCGCCGCAGTCTCGCCCGGGCGCGATAATGATGAAGAGGGAAGAGGAAGACGCCTCCGGCGGCCGGGGGGCATGATGCCCCGGACCCCCTCGACGTGTCTTTGGCGACGCGAAGCGACGCTGGCGTACCCTTGTCGGCGCTTTTTTGTCCAGGCTTTGCC
>JAFABC010000043.1 GCA_023426275.1 Pseudomonadota bacterium
GCCCACAGCAGGACCGCACAACCGACCAAACATCCGCCCGCCCCTTTCGGGAGGGTCCGGGAGGGGGTGACCCCCTCCCGGCCGCCGGAGGCATCTTCTTTTTCTCTTTCTTTAATCAGCCTTGAGGTCGTCCACGAGGCGGCTGAGGCGTTCGGCTTCGCCGGCCAGTTCGGACACGGCCCGGGTGGCTTCTTCCATGGCCTCGGCCGTGTCGCCGGAGATGCGGTTGATATTTTCCACGGCCCGGTTGATTTCCTCACTGGCCGCGGACTGCTGTTCCGAAGCCGTGGCGATGGAGCGGACCTGATCGGCCGAGGATTCGACGATGGACACGATTTCTTCGAGCACGTCGCCCGAGCGGCCGGCCAGTTCGGTGGCCTGATCCACGGCCTTGGAGGCGTCTTCCACGCCTTCGATGCTGGACCGCGCCCCGGACTGGATGGACCGGATGGCCTCGCCCACCTCGCGGGTGGCGGTCATGGTTTTTTCGGCCAGCTTGCGCACCTCGTCGGCCACCACGGCGAAGCCGCGTCCGGCTTCGCCGGCCCGGGCCGCCTCGATGGCGGCATTGAGCGCCAGCAGGTTGGTCTGGTCGGCGATGTCGGAAATGACGTTGATGATGGTGCCGATGCCGTCCGCCTGCTGGCCGAGGTCGCCCATATTGGTTTTGAGCGCCGTGGCCCGTTCCTGGACCGCGCCGATGGCCTCGATGACCTGCCGTACGACGGAGGCCCCGTCCTGGGCCTTTTCCCGGGCCGAGTGGGTGCCGTCGGCCGCTTCGGAGGCGTTGCGGGCCACTTCGAGCACGGTGGCGTTCATTTCTTCCATGGCCGTGGCCGTTTCGCCGGCCAGCTGGCGCTGTTCGTCCGCGCCGATGCGCGACTGGTCGATCTGCCGGGCCAGCTGCTCGGAGGCGCTGGTCACCGTGCCCACCACGTCCTCGATCTGGGCGGCGGCGTCGAGCTTGCCCTGTTTCTGGGCGTCGGCCGCCTGCCGTCTGGCCTCCTCGGCCTCGGCCACGGCCTCCCGGGCCCGGGCGGCTTCCTCGGCCGCCTCCTTGCTCTTGTCCTCGGCCTGCCCGATCATTTTCTTGAGGTTTTGCACCATCCGGGTCAGGGCGTCGGCCAGCACGCCGGTTTCATCGCGCTGCCGGATGGACAGGGAGTGGCTGAAGTCGCCGTCGGCCACCTTTTCGGCATAGGCCGCGGCCAGCCGCAACGGCCGCACCAGCCCGGCCGCGAACAGCCACAGGATGCCGAGGGCCACGGCCGTGACGCCAAGGCCCACGCCGAGCTGCCAGGTGATGTTTTCGTGGCCGAGGGCGGAAAGCTGGGCGTCCAGGGCCTTGCGTTCGGCCAGGACCACGTCGGGGTGGACGCGGATGAGCACGGCCCAGGGTTTGCCCGTACGGCCGAGCTGGATGGGGGCCAGGGCCCGGTAGGAACCCGTGGCCGGGCTGATGTCGATCTGTTCCTTGCCGGATTGGACGGCCTTGATGATATTTTGCCATTCCTTGGAAATGGTCTTGAGCGGCTGGCCCACGGCCTCGGGGTGTTCGCTGCTGGCCGCGATCAGTCCGGCGTAGCTGATGATGGCCACATCGCCCTTGCCCTCGTAAAGCTTGGCATCCACTTCCTTGGCCAGCTTCTGGAGGAAGTTCAGGCGCAGGTCCGTGCCGGCCAGTCCCAGGTATTTGTCGTTGTCCTTGATGGGGGCGTTGACGGTGGCCAGCCAGTCCTTTTTGCCCTGGATGATGTAGGGCAGGGGGTCGAGAACGATTTCCTTGCCGGTTTCGCGCGAACCCAGATACCAGGCCCCCTTGCCCACGCCGTTGGTGTTGACCTCGCGGCTTTCGTAATCGACCAGCGCCTGCCGGGCGATTTTGCCGTTGGCGTCGCGGTTCCAATAGGGGATGAACCGGCCCGTGGCGTCGTAGCCGCCCGCGGCGTTTCCGGCGAAGTCGGCGTCCCGGCCGTCCAGGGCGTTGGGCTCCCAGGCGGAATAGGCGCCCAGGAAGGCGGGATTGTTTTCGAGCACGTTGCGCAGGATGTCGTTGAGGACGTCGCGCACGGGATTTTGGAAACCCTGCTTGGCGGACAGGCTGGCCATGTGCTGGCGCACGACCTTGAAAACCGTGGCCATGGTGCGGGCCGTGTCCAGGTTGTCCTGGAGCGACCCCTGGATGCTGGCGGCCTGGGCGGCGGCCAGGGAGGCCAGGTTGTGCTTGGCCTGCTCTTCGAGCAAGACCCCGACGCGTTTGGAAACAAACTGTTGGGTGCTTTTCGATGTGTACAGGCTGTAGCCTATCAGCGCGGCGGCGGTGGCCAGCAGGCAGGCTCCGGATAACAGGATGATTTTCGTTTGGATGGATTTTAATTGCATAAGGGGCTCCTGCGAACTGGTCCGTTGTACATGGGAATGAAACAATCAGGCGTGTACGGTCTGGTATTGCTGTCCGTTTTTATATATGGACAAGCATCCACTCCCTGGGCGGCAGCGGGGATGGACTATTGTGAAAATCGATTACAACCAGCGAATTCTAGTATGATAAACAATAGCGCCCCGGTTGTAAATTATTTTTTGATCAGCTGGACAGGTCGTTAAAGATATTCCTTGTTTTGACACGATTGGCTGCTTGTGAGCCTCCCCGTGTCATGAAGACCCCAAAAGGTTATACGCGTTTTGGGGGGAAGGATATTTTTGCAGTACGGAAGATTGTTTTGAGCATGTGGGCGGGTGCTGCAACGCCGGGGCGCGTTGGTTGACGGCGCGAGACGGTGCGCCTAAATTTGAAAAACGGGAAAAGCATGCGTCAGCTGGGCGGCGGCGTCGGCCCCCGCCGCCTGATCGGATGGCGAAACAAAACCGGGACAGGAAATGCGGACAAAAGCAAGCGGGAAAAAAGGACGCAGCGCAAAGCTGGAAACTGCCCCCAAGGTCGTATTTCCGGTGGTCGGCCTGGGGGCCTCGGCGGGCGGGCTCGAGGCGTTGGAAAAATTTTTCACCAACCTTCCGCCAAAGCCCGGCATGGCCTTTGTGGTCATCACCCATATGGACCCGCATCACAAAAGCCTCATGCGGGAATTGCTGTCCAAGTACACGCAGATGGAGGTGTTGCAGGCCGTCGACGACACGCCCGTGGCCCCGGATTCCGTCTACATCATCCCCCCCAACAAGGATCTCACCATCGCCGGCGGCGTGCTGCACACCCAGGAGCCCAGCGCCTACCGGGGCGTGCGCCAGCCCATCGACCTTTTTTTCCGGTCCCTGGCCGAGGATCAGCTGGAAAACGCCGTGTGCATCATCCTGTCCGGCACCGGCAGCGACGGCACCCTCGGCCTCAAGGCCGTCAAGGGCGCGGGCGGCATCGCCATCGTTCAGGAGGAAAGTTCGGCCAAATACGACGGGATGCCGCGGAGCGCCATTGCCACCGGCATGATCGATTTCGTGCTGCCCGTGGAGCAGATTCCCGCCCGGCTCATCGAATACGTCAGCCGCTCGGGACGCATCCGCCGTGTCGTCAACGGCGACGGCGCCGGTTCGGCCGGCCAGGACACCCTGCACGACATCCTGCATCTGATCCGCCAGAAGACCGGGCATAATTTCTTCCACTACAAGAAGAACACCATTGTCCGGCGCATTGAAAAACGGATTCTCGTCAACAACGTTGATTCGCCGGAAGCCTATTTCGAACTGCTCAAGACCAATGGCGATGAAGTCCCCCTGCTGCTCAAGGACCTGCTGATCGGCGTGACCAGTTTTTTTCGCGATCCGGAAGCCTTCACCTGTTTGCGCGAAAAGATCATTCCCGAAATTTTCAAGGGCAAGGACCACGACGACACCATCCGCATCTGGTCGGCCGGGTGTTCCACGGGCGAGGAGGCCTACAGTCTGGCCATTTTGATCGCCGACTACCTGCGCCGGATCAAACGCAACTACACCGTGCAGATCTTCGCCACCGACGTGGACAAGGACTCCATCGAGCGGGCGCGCTCCGGGATCTATCCGCCCAATATCGCTGCGGATATTCCGCCGGATTTTCTCAAGACCTATTTCCGGCAGGTCGATGACGCCTACCAGATCGCGCCCCAGATTCGCGAAATGCTGGTGTTTGCCCAGCACGACGTCCTCAGCGACCCGCCGTTTTTCAAGCTCGATCTGATCGTATGCCGCAATCTGCTCATCTATCTGACCAGCGAGATCCAGAAAAAGCTGCTGCCCGTCTTCTTTTATTCGCTCCGTCCCGGCGGCTATCTTTTCCTTGGTTCGTCCGAGACTATCGGCTCGTACAGCGAGATGTTCGAGTGCCAGGACAAGAAGTGGAAGATTTTCAAGAAAAACGACCTGACCAGCCAGACCCAGATCGAAATTCCCCTGACCGCCCGCCAGTTTTTCCTCAAGGGCGTCGAGCCGGCCACGGAAGCGCACATTCCCAAGATCAGCATCGGCGCGGTGGTGGAGCGGGCCTTGCTGCGCAAATACGCGCCCCCGGCCGTGGTGGTGAACGACCGGTTGGATATTCTGTATTACCAGGGCGATACCGCGGAGTTTCTGGGGCCGCCCGAGGGCGCTCCCACCAACAATATTTTGAAGCTGGCCCGCAAGGGCCTGCAACTGCGGTTGCGGGCGTCCATCCAGAAGGCTTTTAAGACCAACAATGTCGTCCGGCTCTCGCGCATCAGGCTGCATGAGGGGGACGACAGGCTCATAAACCTGCTCATCGAGCCTGTCACCGATCCGCCCCAGGCCAGGGGGCTCATGCTGGTCATTTTCGAGAAGCTCGAAGAGCACCAGGCCGTCAGCAAAAGTCCGGCGGCCGAAGAGATGACCGCGGACACCATTGTCGCCTCGCTGGAAGAAGAGCTGAAGATCACCAGCGAGCAGTTGCAAAATGCCATCGAGGAGCTGGAAACCTCCAACGAGGAGCTCAAGTCGTCCAACGAAGAGCTCATGTCGATGAACGAGGAGATGCAGTCGACAAACGAGGAGCTGGAGACGTCCAAGGAGGAGTTGCAGGCCCTCAACGAGGAATTGATCACGGTCAATTCCGAGCTCAACAGCAAGGTGGACGAGTTGCAACGCTCCAACAGCGACCTGGACAACCTCTTCTCCAGTTCGGACGTGGCCACGATATTTCTGGACAAGGACCTCGTCATCCGCAAATTCACGCCGGCCGCCTCCGCCATCTTCAATCTCATCAAGGGGGATTCCGGCCGGCCCCTGGATCACATCGTCAGCCGCATCGAGTACCTGACCTTCCAGGATGACTGCCGGACGTCCCTGCGCACGCTGCAAACCATCACCAAGGATGTCCGGGGACACGACGGGCGCTGGTTTTTGTGCCGGATTCTGCCGTACCGGACCCAGGAGGACGTCATCGACGGCCTGGTGGTCACCTTTGTGGACGTGACCGAAATCAAGGACGCCCAGGAACTGTTGCGCCAGCAGGAAGAAGCGACGCGCCGCCAATCCGCCGCGCTGAGCGCGATCATGGAGGCGGCGCCGGTGGTCATCTGGATCGCCCGCGACCGGGACAGCCGGGTGATCGAGGGCAATCCCATGGCCCGGGACCTGCTGCGGCTGCCGGCGGGTCACAATATGTCCAAGACGGCTCCGAGCGGGGAGCAGCCGGAGCATTTCAAGGTGATGCAGGACGGGCGGGAGCTTGCGCCCGAGGAACTGCCCGTGCAGCGGGCGGCGCGCGGCGAGGTGATCCGGGACTTTCGGGAGGAGGTTGTCTTCGACGACGGCTCCACGATTTTCCTGTTCGGCAATGCCCAGCCGTTGCGCGACGAGGCGGGCGAACCGCAGGGCGCCGTGGCCGCCTTCCTGGACATCACGAGCCTCAAGCAGGCCGAGGATGCGCTGCAACGGGCCAAGCGGCAGGCCGAGGACGCCAACCGGGCCAAAAGCGTGTTCCTGTCGAACATGAGCCATGAAATCCGCACGCCGCTCAATGGCGTGCTGGGGATGCTTGAACTCATCGAACACGACTGCAATGACGAACAGCTTCGCTTCTATGTGGAAAACGCCCGGCAGGCGGGCGGTTCGCTGCTGGCCATCATCAACGACATTCTCGATCTGTCCCGGGTCGAATCCGGCCGCGTCGAACTGGTCGAGGCCCCCATCCTCGGCAAGGACCTGCTGCAGACCATTGTGAAGCTTTTTCAGCGTTCGGCCCAGGAATGCGGCCTTTCCCTGGACTACGAGATCGCGCCGGACGTGCCGCCCTTGCTTTTGGGCGACGATATCCGCCTCAAGCAGATTCTGTTCAATCTGGTGGGCAACGCCGTGAAGTTCACCGAGCGGGGCGGGGTGCACATCAGCCTGTTCACCGACGCCCCGACGGATGCCGCCAGCCGGGTCTACCGGCTTGGCCTGCGGGTCAGCGACACGGGCATCGGCATCGAGCCGGATCTGCTTCCCACCATTTTCGAACCGTTCGTGCGTTCGAGCACCGCCTTCACCCGCAAGGCCGAGGGAACCGGCCTGGGCCTCAACATCGTCAAGCGCATCGTCGAGGTCATGGGCGGCGACGTCGTCATCGACAGCACGCCGGGCAAGGGAACGACGGTGACCTGCCGGGTGCAGCTCAAGGAGCCCCGGCTGGAAGACAGGGCGTTCGACGCCGCGGACGATCAGGTCGCGGTGGCGGACGGCCAGGAACCGGCCGGGGGCGTGCGCATCCTGCTGGCCGAGGACAACGAGATCAATACGATCTACATGCGCAAGGTGCTGCAACGGGCCGGCAACACCGTGCTGACGGCCGGCACCGGCGAGGAGGTGCTCAAGCTGCTGCGCACCGAGCCCGTGGATCTTGTCTTGATGGACATTCAAATGCCGGTCATGGACGGCGTGGAGGCGACCAAACGCATCCGGGCCCATGACGGCAGCGCCTTCGATCCCCACATCCCCATCGTGGCCATGACGGCCTTTGCCATGAAGGACGAGCAAAAGCGCTTTCTCGACGCCGGCATGGACGCCGTGCTGGCCAAGCCGACCGAGTTCGAGGAGTTGCGCCGGGTGATCGTCCGGCTCTGCGGCAAACAAGACAAGACCGATACGGACAGGCGCTCCTGAGGAGGGCGGACGGCGAAAGCGGAAGCTGCCTGCGGCGTCCGGGAGGGGAGGCTCCCCTTCCGGACGCTCCCGAAAGGGCGCGCGGGCGGTCGCCTGTCTGGCGGCGCCGGGGCGGCCCGGGGCGTTAGCGGTCGAGGACGTGCTTGCCCAGGACGAAGCAGGTGAACGTGCCGCTGAACACCGTGGTCTCGTCGCGTCTGACCGTGACCGTCACCCGGTGTTTGCGGCCCTCGGTCAGCTCCGTTCGGGCCTCGGCCTCCACGGTTTCCCCCACCGCCGTCGGGGCCTGGAAACGAACCTCGGCCGCGCCCAGCACCACCAGCGGGTCGTTGACCGCCAGCATGGCCGCGTAATCGGCCAGTCCGAAGACGAATCCCCCGTGTACGAGGCCCCGGTCGTCCACGGCCATGGCCGGGGTGAGCGTCAGGCGGACCACGGCCTGTCCGGGTTCGAGGCTGACGGGCGTACCGCACAGGGACTGGTCGATGCGAAGGTGGGTGTTTGGCTGCATGAAAAGGCTCCTTTGCCTGAACATGCCAAAAGGCCGCCCCCGAAGCAACGCGCCGATTCCAACCGCGCCAGCCGGCCCAGCGGCCAAGGGCCGCCCCGTTTCCGGTGACGGCCCTGGCATGTTGCGCGAAATTCGCGGAGCGTAACTTCGCCGGTCGGTCTTAGCCGCCGATCTGCTTGTTGATGTCGTCGAAGACGCCGCTGAGGGTCTGGCCCAGGGTGGTGACGACGCCGACGATGACGGCGGCGATCAGAGCAGCCATGAGTCCGTATTCAACCGCCGTGGCCCCTTCTTCGTTCCGCAGAAAATTGGTGATGGCGCGCAGCATGGTCGTTCTCCCTTGTTTATGTTTATCCGGGGGTGTCCCCTTTTCGCTCGTGCCAGGGATAAAGCAGGGGGCGTGCCAGAGTTGGTTTCTCTTTGAATATATTGAAATGTAAGGGAAAATAAATTGTGTTTGTGTTAGCGCGCTTGGATTGATGGAATCGTGGCGATTCGTTCCAGGATTTGTGGAACCGATGCGGCAGGGGAAGGGCGGACGGTCGGGCGCGGCCGGACGGCCAAAATGCCAAAGGCCGCCTTCGTTTCCGAAGACGGCCCCGGCATGATGCGCGAAATGCTGTGGGCGTCGAGTCGCCTGAGCGGGACTAGCCGCCGATCTGCTTGTTGATATCGTCGAAAGTGCCGCTGAGGGTCTGGCCCAGGGTGGTGACGACGCCGACGATGACGGCGGCGATCAGCGCGGCCATGAGTCCGTATTCAACCGCCGTGGCCCCTTCCTCGTTCCGCAGAAAATTGGTGATGGCGCGCAGCATGCTATCCTCCCCGTGTTTCTCGCTGTCCCTGTGGATGCGTCTGGTTCTGCCCGGGAGAAAAGCAGGGGGCGTGCCAGTTGGAGGCTGTTTTGTATGTCCCTTGAAATAACAGGATAATTTTTTGAAGCGCGCCAAAAGGTTCCCATGTTTATGGACCTGGGGCCGGACAATCCCGAAATCATGGAACCCTTGGTCAGGGCTGGGGCCGAAGGCGCGCCCCCAGGATGCCGAAGCGTTTGGCCGCATCCGGCCCGGGCGGCGTGGCCCGCATGGTCAGCCGGCTGTCGCCGGGCGGCAGGGTCAGGTCCAGGCTGACGGGCGTGGACGGGCCGGCGGAGGCGATCTCCCGGGACAGCCCCGGGCCGTCGAGGCGCAGGCACACCGGCGTCAGGGCGATCAGTCGCCAGGACAGGCGCGCCGCGACGGGCCGGTCCGTTTTGTTTCGCAGCCGGACGACCCCGGTCGGGCCGCTCCAGACGATGTCGCCGGTGATGGCCCGCTCGGGCGGGGTGAAGCCCTGGCCGAAGCGCAGGACGACCCCGGTCGCCACCCGGGGCGTCAGACGGTCGGCCGGGAGCAGGGCCAGGGAGTCCACGGCGATGGCCTCTCCGGCAAGCGTTGTTTCGGCCAGCCCGCGCCGGCCCACGGCATTGGCCGGAACCACGCGCCATGGGTCGCCGTCCGAGGCGGTATCCTGGAAAATGAGATCGAAAAAGCGGTTGCCGCTGTCGATGGCCACGTCCACCCGGTCGGCCAGCGGCACCGGCGCGTCCGGTTGCCCGGCATAGGGATCGTCGTTTGGCGGTCCCAGGCGCGTCACCCGGGCCAGGGCCACGGCCGTCACCGGAGCGGTGCGGCCGGACAGCCGGCGCAGGGCGAAGACCGGCTGGCCGGGCGGCAGCGAGGCCGGGGCGGCGGCGGTCACGTGCAGGCGCTTGCCGGCATGGTGGGAAAACCAGTCTTCCCAATAGCCCTGGCGGGTTTTCTCCTCGTTGACAGCCTGGAACAGGTCCGGCGCGACCAGCCAGGCGCCGTCCGGCACGGCGGCAAAGGCCGGGGCGGCCACGGCCAGGCTGGCCACGCGCCAGCGGCTGGCCGCCGCCACCTTGCTTTCGCGCACCGAGGCGTTGATGGAGGCGGTGGTCAGGGCCGTGCCGGCGGCCAGCAGGGACAGCGCCCCGGCCAGGACTTGTCGCGCCCGTGGCCGTCCGGCCAGTCGGCGGCACAGCCACAGGCCGCCAAGGGCCAGGAGCAGGGCGATGGCGTAGCCGGAAAAGGTCGAGGTCACGTACCAGGCCAGCCCGCCGGCGGCCGGCTCCTGGTACTTGGGCGACAGGGCGATGAGCATGTTGGGACAAAAAATCGCATATACGGCCAGCAGCACGGCCAGGGGTCGCCACCGGGGCCGCTCGCCGGGCCGGGTGAGCAGGTGAAAGGTCAGTCCCCCCGTGGCCAGGGCCAGGGCGATCCAGGCCGGGGCCACTCGGGACCAGTGGGCCGCAAGCTGGCCCAGGTAGTGGCTCCAGTCGAGCACCAGGGCGTTGGTCGCGACCGGAAACCGGTTGATATAGTCGAGATTGAGCCCGAAGGCCCCGAGCGGGCGGGCGGTCAGGCTGTAGACGGCGATGGTCTTGAGGATGGCGAAGGGATCGTGCAGGGCCAGGGTGTTGCCGCTGTACTGGCTCGGATGGGCCAGCCGGTAGGCCAGGGTGATGGCCAGAAAGGCCGCGAAGCCGAGGCTGGATACGGCCATGGTGCGCAGCCGTGTGCGGACCGGGGCCTCCCGGGTCAGCCAGACCACGCCCCACAGCACCGGCGCATAGGCGAGAAAGGCCTCGAAATGGCAGCAGGCGGCAAAGGACAGGGCCACGGCCCCGGCCAGAAAGCCCCGCCGGCCGTCCCGGCAAAAGCGCCACAGGCAGTACGCCGCCCAGCCGATGCACAACAAGCCGGAATCGAACACCAGCGGATACGACGTCAGGATGTTGTGGTGCCAGCTGTCCTGGTAAAAGGCCAGGGCGAACAGGAACGCCAGGAGCCCCAGGCCGGGCGGACCGGCGATGCGGGCGGCGATGCCGCAAAACGAGGCCATGGCCGCCAGAAAGACCGTGAGCGAGAGCGCCTTGCGCACGGGCAGGCTGTCCAGGAAATAGGGCAGCGAGGTCAGGCCCACGTGCAGGTAATGGTGGAACCGGCCGCTGCCCGTGGCCAGTTCGGTGGTCAGTTCGCCCAGCCGGCCGGTGATGACGTGCTGCTCGTAGTACAGGCCGTCACTGGTGGTCGGCCCGGTGCGCAGGTAGCCCCAGAAGGCCAGCACGGCCACCACGGCAAGGCAGGCCAGCGGCAGCAGGCGGCTTCGTGTCGGTATGGCGGTCAGCATGGGGGCCATCCAAAAGTTGGTGAAGATTGGGAAGATGCCTCCGGCGGCCGGGGG
>JAFABC010000189.1 GCA_023426275.1 Pseudomonadota bacterium
GGCAATGCCTGGGCGAAATCGCGCCGCCAAAGTGCGCCAGCGTCGCTTCGCGCCGCAGCAAGAGTCCCCTATCGAGGGGGTCCGGGGGGCATCATGCCCCCCGGCCGCCGGAGGCGTCTTTTATTATCCCGGCGGAGAAATCCGGGAGAGGCGCCGCCGCTCCTGGCCGCCGGAGCCAACAAGCAGGCCGGGGAGGAGTCGCGCGCTTCTCCCCGGCCTTTGCGTCAAGCATCCGGAGAATTGTATGGCCCCAACACCGAAACGGCCTCAAAGCGCGGCCCTGCTCGTCGAGGGCCGGGCCCTTCTGGACGCGGGACTTGCCGCCGGGCAGGTGGACGTGGCCTACGTGTCCGCCCTGGCCGACGTGTATGACCGCTATTTTCGGGACCGGCTGGCCGAGTACGAAGCCGGGCATCCCGGCCGGGCCACCTTCGCCCTGGTGGCCGTGGGCGGCTATGGTCGCCGGGAGCTGTGTCCGGCCTCGGACATCGACGTACTGGTCGTCTACGGCGGCGAGGCCCCGCAGGACGCCTCGGAACTGGCCCGGTTCCTGTTTTTCCCGCTGTGGGACCTGGGCGTGGACCTGGGGCACGGCGTGCGTTCCATCCACGAATGCCTGGAGCTGGCCGGGCGCGACGAGCAGGTGCTGGCCTCGTTTCTGGACCGGCGCTTCGTGGCCGGCGATCCCGCCGCCTTCGAGGGCCTTTCCCTCGCCCTGACCCGGGACGTGCTGCCCGCCCGGGCGGCGCACTTCGCCTGCTGGCTGGCCGAGGCCAATGCCAGGCGCAAGGCCGTGTACGGCGATGCCGGGGCCATGCTCGAACCCGACCTCAAAAACGGGCTGGGCGGGCTTCGCGACAACCATCAGGTGCGCTGGCTGCTGGCCCTGGACCCGCAACGCGGGGCCCATGTCCGGGATCTGGCCGGGGAACTCGATGCCCTGGCCGGCGACGCCGCTTTCGTGCTGGCGACCAGGATGCACCTGCACCGGCTGTGCGGCCGCAAAAACGACAAGCTCCATTTCGAATTCCAGGAACGGGTGGCCGAGGCCATGGGCTTTGGCCCCCGGGGCGACCGAGCGGCGGTGGAGCGCTTTCTCTCCCGCCTGCTGCGGCGCATGGCCGACATCAAGGCCCTGCGGCTGTCGGCCTGGCCGCTGCTCGCCGGCGCGCTGGGGGCCGTGGACCTCGATGCGCCGGCCGTGCCCCTTTTCGGCGGGGTGGAGCAGGCCCCGGAAGGCCTGCGCTTTTCCCCGGGGTTGTCCGACGCGGCGGCCATGGAGGCTGTCTTCGATCTGCTGACCGCCTGTGCCCAGACCGGGCTGGCCCCTTCCCACGACACCCTGCGCCGCCTGCGCGAGCTTTCCGGCGAGCTGGGCCGGCTGGCCGGCGTGTCGCCGCGCACCGGCCGCCGGCTTTTCGACAATCTGGGCGCCATCATGATGGCCGACGTTTCCGGCGTGGCCATGGACGCGGCCATGTCCACGGGCATTTTGCGGGCGGCGCTGCCGGAATTTTCCCGGGTCGAGGACATCGTGGCCTACGACATCTACCACGTGCATCCCGTGGGCCGGCACAGCCTGGAGGCCGTGCGGCTGCTGGCCGCCGTGCGCGCCGGCGAGGGCGACGAACGCTACCGCCGGCTGCTGGTCGGGCTGCCGCGCCCGGAACTCGCCTTCTGGGGCCTGCTGCTCCACGACATCGGCAAGGGCCTGGGCGGCGGGCACGCCGAAAAGGGGGCCGCCCTGGCCGAGGACATGCTTTGCCGCCTGTCCGCCCCGCCGGAGGCCCGGCACGCCGTGGCCGCGCTGGTGCGCGAACACCTGCTGCTGCCCGACATGGCCACGGGCCGCGATCTGGCCGATGCCGACGTGGTGGCCAAGGTGGCCGGCCGGGTGGCCACCGTGGAAATCCTGGACATGCTCGTGCTCATCGCCCGCTGCGACGGACTGGCCACCGGACCGCAGGCCTGGACCTCCTGGAAGGAGTCCCTGGTCTTCGCCCTGGCCGACAAGGTGCGCGCGGTCATCGAGAGGGGTCGCCTGTTCGACCGCGACGACGCCCGGGTGATGCTGGCCACCCGCGACCGGCTGCGCGAGGCCGCCCGGGGCCGGCAGGACCCCGAGGCCCTGGAACGGGCGCTGCTGGCCATGCCGCCGCGCTACCTTGTGGTCGAGACGCCCGAGGCCATCCTGTCCCACCTGGACCTGCTGGCCGAACTGGACGCGGCCGAGGCCGAGGACCGGCGTATGCGCCCGGGCAGCCGCGACGCCAGGCGCGGCCGCGACGTGGCCGTGCTGGCCCAGGAGCCCCTGCCCGATGGCGCGGGCTTTCGCGTCACCGTGGCCGCGCGTCGGGCCCGGGCGCTATTCGCCACGGTTGCCGGCGTGCTGGCCCTGCACGATTTGTCCATCAACGAAGCCGACGTGTTCGTCTGGGACGACGGCGTGACCATCGTCACCCTGACCACCGGCAATCCGCCCGACGTGCTCTACGCCGACGAGGTGTTCGCCCGGGTGGCCCGGGCCATCCGCTACGCCCTGGCCGGCAAGCTGTTTCTGGCCTACCGGCTGGCCAGGAAACGCGCCTCGCCCCTGGCCGGTCCGGTGGTTTACGGTCCGCGCACCCCGCCGGTGATCGTGCTCGACAACCGGGCCTCGGACCTGTTCTCGGTCATCGAGGTCACCTGCGACGACCGGGTGGGACTGCTCTACGACATCGCGCGCACGCTCTACGAACTGCGCCTGGAAACCCATCTGGCCAAGGTCATGACCCCGGCCGGGCGCGTGCGCGACGTGTTTTACGTGCGCGGCGCGGACGG
>JAFABC010000192.1 GCA_023426275.1 Pseudomonadota bacterium
GAAGAGGGGTTGTCGGCATACGACATCGACCGGGTCTATCTGGCCGGCGAGCGGTGCGTCGACAACAACCATATCTATCAGGCCGTGGTGGGCGACGCCATCGACGGCCTGTCCGCCTGGGCCGGCGATACGACATTCGCCGCCGGCCAGAAATGCTATGTCGCGGCCACGCACCGCATCTATCAATCGCGTACCCCGACAACAGACCAGTACCCGCCGAACTACCTGGACGACATCTGGACAGCCATCGGCTGGGTCAACCAGGGCGCGGATCTGGCCGACGCCACCTACTGGGCGGATCTGGGTTCGACCAATTATTGGGGCCAATTCGACGATTTCACGTCGACCCAGACGGTCGGCGTACCCGTCGACGACGGCTATGCCATCGATGTGTCCCTGGACTCCAATAAATGCAATGCCGCCGCCCTGTTCAACTGCTACGGCAAGCGGATCGATTTTTCCGTGGTTGACGCGGAAGGCGTGGTGCTATGGAGCGATTCCGTCAATCTCGTCGAACGCAACAGCCGAACTTATTCCGATTTTTTCTTCAACCGCAATCTGCGCATCCGGTCCGATCTGATCGTCCGGTTTCCGGCCTATTTCAACACCACATTGCGCATCTACATCTGGGGTCCAACCGCTGCAAAGTGCGGCATGATAAAAGAAGGCTATCTTAAAGAGATTGCCACAACGCTAAACAATGTTTCTCTGTCAATTAATGACTACAGCGAAGTGACGACAAGCGATTTTGGCGTGACGACTATCACTAAGAGGCAAAATAAAAAAAGAAACAGCATTCCCCTTCGTATAAAAACGAAAGACATTGACATGGTGTATAGATTTTTTTCGCAGCTATCATCCGTGCCATGCGTCTATATCTGTGACAAGGATGGATCGTTTGAGTGCATGACCATCCATGGTTTGTTTGAAAATTTTAAGATCGTGATCCCCGGCTACACCGTGTCCGACGTGTCGGTGGACATCAACGGCATCAACTAGCGAGGCGCGCCATGGCTGACCAGATCGATATCGTCCTGCCCATCCTGCCGGTCCCCCCGGAGCCGGACAGCAGCACGTTTGACCCGGAGATGGAGGCGTTTTTACGCGCCCTGGCCCAATATCAGTCCAAGCAGGCCGATTGGACTGCCCAGGCCAATGCCCTGGCCGCAGGCGTTGAAAATGATGCCTCCCTGGCCGAACAGGACGCCATGGACGCCGAGGCCGCCGCAGCATCCGCCGGCGGGGCTGCGGACGAGGCGACCGCCGCCCGCGATACGACCCTGGCCGCCCGGGACACAACTTTAGCCGCCCGAGATGTCACGACAGCAGCTTCGGCTACAGCGACCAACGCAGCAGACGCAGCGTCGGCATCCGCCGCAAGCGTGAATCCAGGAACGGACCCGGAGCAGATTGTACGCGCCGGAGACCTGGGAACGTCCGCGTGGCTAGATCAAACGTGGCTTTTTAAATCAACCACATGGGACGCGCCATCCTGTGCCAACGCAACGCAGGTGAGCACCACGCTCGAAGTCCCTGGTGTGGAAATCGGCGATACTGTAGACGCCCGCGCGTCCGTCGCGCTGTCTGGCCTGCATTTGAGGGGTGAGGCCACAGCTGCCAATGTTGTGACGTTGTACTTGTCCAACCTTACCGGAGCAGCCATCGATTTGCCGTCCGCCACTTACTACGCCGCCATCCTCAAGCGCACCCCCACGAGGTAAATATGAGCTACCCTGCGCCAATACTGAATCTTAATTTTGCAAACGCCAAGCAACTCGTTCATCCTGCTGTCGCGTTCTCCCGTCCATCACAGGGGTCGTATTTCGATAGCAACGAGGGGTTGCGCTACGCGCCGGCTGGTGTTCCTCGATTCGACCACGATCCTCTGACAGGAATATGTAAGGGGTTGCTTGTTGAGCCGAGCGTGACATTTTTGGATACGTACTCGGAACAATTCGACAACGCAGCGTGGACAAAGACTCGATGCAGCATTACGGCTGATCTTGCTTTATCCCCTGACGGGTCTATGACAAGTGATAAAATGATTGAAGATACGACAGCAAACGCTAGCCATGAAATATCACAGGCAATATCGTTTACAACTGGTGTCGTTTCCTGCGACGTTTTCTTACGTGCTGGAGAACGCATGTTTGCGAGGGTACTGCTCTCTGACGGCGCAACAGGATCAATATACGTTGATGTTAATCTCAGTACAGGTGAGCATAGTGATGTTGTGTCAAGTGGCTCGTGGACTGGTGCATCGGCAGAGATCTGTTACGCCGGCTATGGTTTATACCGCGTGTATATATCTGGAGTCGCAGCCAGTGGAACCGGAAAAATCCTGACCGTGTATGCAAGCCCGGCTTTGGGAGTCGTTGCGTACACAGGCGACGGTTCGTCTGGCATTTATATTTGGGGCGCAAATATTTACGCCGGCTCCGGCCCAACATCCTATCTCCCAACAACCTCGGCCGGCGTCACTCGCGCCGCCGATGTTTGCAGCGTGGACTTGACAAAGCTTAAAGACGTGGGGGGAAATGCGTTGTGGTCGGGGGTAGAGGGGACTATTGTTTTTGATGGGGAATTTATCGGAGACACTCCGTCCAGCTACCTCCCTGTTTTAACTATCGACGATGGAACGATAAACAACAGGATTGGTATATATAGAATAGGGTCATTGGAACAAATATATGCTACAATGCAAGTTTCAGCCGTTGAACAATTATCGCTTACTTACACAACGTCTATTAACCCACACAACAGATTCAAAAGTTCCTTTGCCTTCTCGGAAAATTCCACGGCCATGTCTGTATCTGGTTCTGAAGTTCAATCTGATTTTGTATGTAGTGTGCCAGCAAACACTACAAATTTGCGACTTTGTAGCGATTCAGCTGGTAACATGACTCGTATGTTGGTTCGCTCAATTAAACTCTACAACCGCCGTATCCCTGACGAATACCTTCCTATTCTGTCCACATTGTAGGAGAACTCCATGCAATATGATATTTGCATCAAATGCACTGAGAAATCCGTCCTCATCGCCGCCCTTGCACCCTACGGCCTGACCGTCACGGACGAGTCTGGCCAAGAATCCATGTTGACCGCAAGCCTCAGTCACGCTCTTTCCTATGCCGGACGCGTCATCCAGACGCCGGCCGTGATCGACATAAGCACAGGGGGCGTCACCGCTGAGGCAACGTACCTCCCAGGCGAGTACGCCGTGCTTCGAGCCGATGAGGTGTTGTTGCGCGAGATCAGCGAGGCCACTCTGGAGGGCGTAGAGATATTGACCGAGCCCCCCGCCGGGTGCCCGACGTTTGGGGGGTGGAGGGTTTTACCGGCTGTGGACATTCAAGTGGCCCGGGACGCCGCCTGCGCGCGGCTCAATGCGCGGCGTGACGCCATCAAATACGGGGTTTTCACGGACAGCCACGGCGTGCGGTACGACGTGCACCGGGATGCCCGGGACAATTTCGACGGCGTCGAGTCCAAGATCGCCAACGGGCTGGTGCTGTCGGCTGGGTTCACATGGACCGATGCCGACAATACCGAGCGGCCGCATGACAACGCCAGTTTCCTGGCCCTGACCATGGAGATCCTGCTGTGGTCCCAGGCAGTGCACGCGGCCTGCGTGGCGGCCAAGAGGGCCGTGCGGGACGATGCTGCCGATCTGGCCGGCGTGGCCACCGCCGAAGCGGCCGTGTCCTGGCCGTAGCGAGCGGGTGGGCGCGGATCCGCGCGCGGGAGGAGGGCAAGCCCCGGTTTCGGCCGGGGCTTGTTTTTTTGGCGCGGGTCTGGCGGGTGGTCACGCCCTATGCGGCGCTGCTCCGGATGTAACTTGACGTGCCGGAGGGGATGCGGCCGAGAACGGTGCAACAGTTCATGGCGGCGGGGAAAATCAAGGTCACAAAAGACGGGAGGTATGTGCTGGTGGGGTAGGGGCGACAGTGCCTCAGATCACTCCGGCAGCCCCATCAGATAGTGTCCATGAGCCACAGCCAATCGAATCACGTCATTCGAGGTGAATACCCAATTTCTCCCCTGCCGACACGAGGCCCCTGGCAGGCCGTTTCGTAAAATCCTCTGCCTCAAGTTTTGCGCGCTCTCTCCAAGGACTTTCGCGACCTCCCCCGTCAGATATCCTTTCTTTTCTTCCAGCCCGAGAGTGGATAGGGTCGGCCAAGGGGAGAATGGATAGGGAGGTTCTACGCAAAACTCAGCATCAAAGAGATCGTGTTTGTCGCAAAAAGTAAAACCGCATCCCTGCGGCTACCTCGGCGACGAGCGCCACGCCTGCACCTGCGGCGAGGCCGAGGTGCGGCGCTACCGGTCGCGGCTGTCCGGGCCGCTGCTCGACCGCATCGACCTGCAGGTGGAGGTGCCGGCCGTGGCCTACAAGGAGCTGCGGGTGGAAACGTCGCCCGTGACCTCGGCGGTCATGCGAAAGCGCGTGCTCGCGGCCCGGGCCGTGCAGGCGACGCGCTACGCCGGGCTGCCGTTTTCGGTCAACGGCCGGCTGTCCGGGCGCTGGCTCACCAAATTTTGCGCCCTGCCGGACGAGGGCCATGCCTTTTTGGACAGTGCGGTGCGACGGCTGGGCCTGTCGGCCCGGGCCCATACGCGCATCCTGCGCATCGCCCGCACCATCGCCGATCTCGACGGGCACGACGAGCTTCGGGTGGAGCATCTGGCCGAAGCCGTCAATCTTCGCAACCTGGACCGGCAACGGCCGGCCTAGTATCGTGTCCTTGAAGTCGAGGCATACAAATTATTGAAGACAACAGACCAAGAGCGTTTATCTTTTCTTAAAAAATACTCTCGTATTTTTTAAGGGACGTCACACGAGACAGGTGGTCACCCCAAAGTCTTTCCCCGGGACCCGTTCCCGGTCGATACGCGAGGCAAGAATCATGACAGTGCAAACACAACAGGATCTGGACAAACTGCGCGCCATCGGCACGATCGTGCGCCTGAGCCTGGAAGCCATGACCCGGGCGGCCTGCCCGGGCATGACCACGGCCGAACTCGACGCCGTGTGCGCGGCGGTGCTGGCCGAACACGGGGCCGAGGCCTCCCCGGCCAAGGTCTACAACTTCCCGGGCACGGCCTGCATCAGCGTCAACGAGGAAGCCGTCCACGGCATTCCGGGCGAGCGCAAGCTCGCGGCCGGCGATCTGGTCAAGTGCGACGTCACGGCGGAAAAGGACGGCTACGTGGCCGATTCGGCCGTGACCGTGCGCGTGGGCGCGGTCGCGCCCGAGGCCGAAGCCCTGGCCCGCTGCGCCGAACGGGCTTTCACCCAGGGCCTGCGGGCCGCCAAGGTCGGCAACCGCATCCGGGACATCGGCCGCGCCGTGGAACGGGAAGTGCGCCATCAGGGCTTCAGCGTCATCCGCGAATTGTGCGGCCACGGCGTCGGCCGCAGCATCCACGAGCAGCCGACCGTGCCGAACTACTACGACGCCCGCTTCGACACCAAACTGACCAACGGGCTGGTCCTGACCATCGAACCGATCATCGCCGCGGGCAGCGGCCGCGTCCGGGTGCAGTCCGACAAGTGGACCATCCGCACGCGGGACAAGAGTCTGGCCGCGCACTACGAGCACAGCATCGTCATCACCAACAGCGGTCCGGTGCTGCTGACGGCGGCCTAGGCCGCGGTTTTGACGCCGGCCACCTTGGCCACGGCCCGCAGGAGCTGGTCCATGTCGCAGGGCTTGGTCACGAACTCGTCCATGCCCGCGTCCAGAAACCGCTTGCGGTCCCCTTCCAGGGCGTAGGCGGTCAGGGCGACCACGGGCAGCCGGCGGTTCGTGCCCGGCACCTCGCCGTTTCGGATGTGGGCCACGGCCGTCAGGCCGTCCATGACCGGCATCTGGATGTCCATGATCACGGCATCCACCTGCTCCATGGAGAGCTTGCGCAAGGCGTCCTCGCCATTGCCGGCCTCGAAGACGGTATGGCCGAGCTTGCGCAGCCCCCGGGCCAGGGCCAGCCGGTTGACGGCCTCGTCCTCGACCACCAGCAGACGCAGGGGCGGCAGGGACGGCGGCGCGTCGGCCGAACCGCCCTGCGCCGCCGGCGCGGCCACCGGCCACAGGGGCACGGCCAGATAAAACGTGCTGCCAAACCCCGGCCGGCTGTCCAGCCAGATGCTGCCGCCGAGCAGCTCGGCCAGCCGGCGGGCGATGGAAAGCCCCATGCCCGTGCCGCCGAAGCGTTTGGTCAGCGTCTCCTCGCCCAGGGTGAAGCTCTCGAAGATAGCCGCCTGCCGTTCCTTGGGGATGCCGACCCCGGTGTCGGCCACGGAAAAGACGAGACTGACCCCGGAAAAATCCCGGGCCACGAACACCCGCCGGGGTTCGCCCTCCCCTTGCGGATCGAGCCGGCCCACCCGCAGGGTGACGCTGCCCGTCGGCGTGAACCGGATGGCGTTGTCCAGCAGGTAGGCCAGGATCTGCCGCAACCGGAAGGGGTCGCCGAGCAGCTTGTCGGGAAGCCCGGTCTCGATCACGAGGTCCAGGCCGAGCCCGGCCAGACCGGCCCGCACGCTGTAGGCCCCGCGCAGGGACTCGGCCAGCCGGCGCAACGAGAACTCCCGCAGCATGGGCGACAGCGAGCCCGATTCGACGCTGGCCAGTTCCAGCAGGTTGTCGACGATGTCCACCAGCCGGTCGGTGGCCTCGCGCACGGTCTGCCAGTATTCGGCGTCGCGACCGGACGCGCCTTCGAGGATGGCCAGCTGGGTCATGCCCAGGATGCCGTTAATGGGCGTGCGCAGCTCGTGGCTGATGTTGGCCAGAAACTGGGTCTTGGCCTGGCTGGCCGCTTCGGCCCGGCGGCGGGCCGCGTCCAGGTCCCGCTCCATCCGCAGCCGGGCCGCGCCCATGTCGAACAGCGTGGTCAGGCGCTGCACGACCCGCACGTCGCGATCGCGGTACGGTTCGGCCGCATCGGCGAGCAGCAGCAGCCCCGGGGGACCCCGACGGGTCCGGCGCAGGGGCACGGCCAGAAATCCCCCCACCCGGCCTTCGTTGGGAAAACACAGCCCCACGCCGTCCAGCGACACGGTGTCGTTGTGGCACACCACGACGCCGTCGTTGAGCGTGGCGGCAAAGGGACCGGAAAAAACGCCCGAGGCGTCGGAATACAATTCGCAATCGCCTACCGGAGCGGACTCCAGCGCTCCCCGCGGCCCATGCGCCGTCAGCCAGTCGAAGCGCCCCAGCCGCCGGTCCACGATCCCGACGGCCCCGAGCGGGCTGCCGGTCAGTTCCTGGGCCCGATCGAGCACCATGGCGGCCATGGCGGCAAGGCCCATGTCGCCGGAGACGAGCGCCCGGGACGTGGCGGCCAGGGCCGAACTGGCCCGAAGCGCCTGCCGCAGCAGGGCGGCGGCGCGCTGGCGCGACTGGGACAGGCGCAGCACGTGCAGACCGTGGGAGAGGTCGGCAGCCATCTGTTCGAGCAGGGCGATTTCCTCGTCGCCGAATGGCCGCTCCTGCTCCAGGTAGATGGTCAGCGCGCCGACCGCCCGGCCGGCGACGCGCAGGGGAAAGGCAATGCCGGACACGAAGCGCAGAAAGGCCGCGGGCGGATCGGGCCATTCCCGCATGAAGGCCGATTCGGCGAACCGGGGCATGTAGACCATGCGCCCCTCGCGAATGGCCGTGCCGGCCGGCCCACGGCCCCGGGCGCCGTCGGAAAAGTGGATGTCGAGCCGTTCCAGCCAGCCGGCGTTTTCCCCGGCCCGGGCGGCCACGCGCACCCGCTTGTCCGTTCCGGCCCCGGCCATGCCCACCCAGACGAGATCATAACCGGATTTTTCCACCAACGCCCGGCAGACATTGGCCAGAAAGGCATCGCGGTCCGTGGAGTGAGCCAGCTCATGGTTGACCGCGCCCAGGGCCACCAGCGCCTTGTTGGTCCGCAGCAGTTCCTCGCGGGCCGCCTCGATCTCCGTCTCCCGCAACCGGAGCGCACGACGCAGGCGCATGTGCCGGTCCACGGCCAGGGCGGCCAAAACGGCCGGCAGCAGGACCAGGAGCAGCCCGGCGCCCGTGATTGTCACCACGCGCCAGCCCGTCAGCAGCCCCAGCGCCTCCCGGTAGACCAGGGCGGCGCAGGCCAGCCCGGCCGCCAACAATGCGAACGCCGTCAGCCCCGCGAGCAAGGCGGGACAACGGGACGCTCCGGGCGCGGACGGGCGGCGCAGGGCTTCGGGCACAATGATTCTCCGATATCGACAAGGATACAATCTCTCGTGCAAAAACAAAAGTGTCATTGTTCGGGAAAGCGCAACCCCATGCGCATCCCGGGTCTGCTATTTGTGCAAAAAAGAACCAGACCCTTGACGCCAGGGGCCGGGCTGACATAAAAATCACTCGCGCCCGCGCGCCAAACGACCCGAAGGAGTAGCGGCTATGAGCATCGTATCTGAACTTGTCACGAACATGGGCCATTCCACCGAACAAGGCTTCTTCGGGGTCACGGCCATCTACATCTACATGGCCATCATCGTGATCACGGCCCTTGTCCGCATCCGGCACAACATGAAAAACGACCATCACTAGGCCGGCCGCGCGAAGCGCCGGTCCGCCAGTCCATATGCACGCAAAAAGCCGCCCTTGGGCGGCTTTTTTTGGTGCCTCCGGCAACCGAGCGGGGAGAAGACGCCTCCGGCGGCCGGGGGGCATGAAGCCGCCCGCCCCTTTCGGGAGAGTCCGAGAGGGGCAGTGCCCCTCT
>JAFABC010000243.1 GCA_023426275.1 Pseudomonadota bacterium
CAGTGCCCCTCCCGGCCGCCGGAGGCATCTTCTCTTTTGCCGCCCGGCGCCGCGTCAGGACGGCGTATGCACCGGCAGCGAGAAAATGAAGCGGCTGCCCAGGCCGAAGGCGGATTCGGCCCAGATCCTGCCGTGGTAATGCTCGACGATCTGCTTGCAGATGGAAAGCCCCAGCCCGGTTCCCTTGGGTTTGCCGGCCACGGGGGAGTCGTTGACGACCTGCTGGAACTTCTCGAAGATTTTTTCAAGGAATTCTGATGGGATGCCGATGCCGGTATCCTCCACGGACACGGTCAGGAAGCCGGCGGGGTTTGACTGCAACCGGACGGAGATATGGCCTGCCTCGGTAAATTTCACCGCGTTGTTGAGCAGGTTCATCATCACCTGCATGATGCGGTCCGGGTCGGCCTTGATCCAGGGCGAGGAGCCGTCGTCGGAAAATTCGATGGGCACCCCGGTCGCGGCCTGTCCCTGGATGGTGTTGACAGCCAGCCAGATGAAGTCCTTGATCTGGATGACCTGATCCTCCCAGCGCAGCTTTCCGGATTCGATCTTGGCCGAGTCCAGCACGTCGTTGATCAGGCGGGTCAGCCGTTCGCCTTCCAGCTTGATGATGTCGAGATTGGCCATGATCCTGTCGGATTTGAGGCGGGCCTCGGTGTCGTTTTGGATCAGCGGCATGATGCTGTGGGAGAAATCCTTGCTGATGATCGTGACGAATCCGATGATGGACGTCATGGGCGTGCGCAGTTCATGCGAAACGGACTCGATGAAGGCCGATTTGGCCTTGTCGATTTCCTGGAGCCGGATGTTGGCCTTGCCGAGGTGCACGGCCGTGCTGGCCAGTTCCCGTGTCTTGGCCTGGATGGAATAGTAGGCGCGGATGAGCAGAAAGACGCAGTAGCCGAAGGCCGTTCCCAACAGGAGCAGGGCAACGAACCAACGTGACCGGAAGCCGTTGATGAACTCCATGGCCTCGTTTTCCGGGGCGGCGACGCAGATGGACCAGAACGTCTGGTACAGGCGGATCGGCATGTAAAAGGCGTAATTTTTAACGGTGCTGTCCTTGGATTTTCCAAGGGAGTAGGTGGCGAACCCGTTTTCGCCGCGCAGCATGTGGGAAATCATGGCGAGGTAGGAGGGAAAGTTCTTGCCCGTTTCCGTGATATGTTTCCCGATATGCCCGGGGGTGGGGCAATAGAGTTCCACGCCGTCGGCGGACAGCAAAAAAGCGTAGCCGGTTTTTCCGATCCTGATGTCCGAGACGAAGGTGTCCGCGATGCGGTCGAAAGGCAGCAGCACGGCCAGGGAACCGGCGAAATGATGATTCCGGAAGACGGGAATGTGCAGGGCGATGGTCTTGTGCCCTTGCACCGAACGAAAAACATCGCTGAGTACGGGCTGTTGTGTCGTGAGAAGTCGCCGGACGTGCTGTTGGCCCGAGATGTCGGTCCCGACGCTGCTTTCCACAGGGTAGCTGTAAAGGATCTTTCCGTGGGCATCCATCCGGGTGATCGAATAATAATCACCGGGATAGGAGTTGAAAAAATCCTGGAGGATCCTTTCCCCTTGCGGGGTCAGGTCGATGACATCGTTTATGTAACTAATTGCCTGTAATATATCTATTTTTGTTGAAAAATAGGTTTCTATGGCCCGGGAAGCGGTCCTGGCCAGCGTTTCTTCCTGGACCTTGAGCCGGGAAATGGCCTGTTCCTTGACGTTGCGGTAGGCGGACAGCAAAACGTAGAAGCTTGCGCCGATCAGGACGATGGCGACGCAGGCTCTGGCGATATGACGAAACCGTATTGTGAAAAAACCGTGACTGTTGTGGGCCATTCGGTCCCTGCGGGGCATCATGCTTTTTGCGGCATCAAAAAGTCCAATATGGAGTGATCAATATTTTGACTTTTGAGTGTCTTGAAATATTAAATAATTCTTGAATCGTTTCCCATTTTGTCACTGTTCGGTGACAGAAAAGACTGTTTGCCCTTGCTGGGGACAGGTCGGTGCGTTGCACAGTCGACTTTCCGTCGTACAGTCCGTCCCTGTTCGCATGAAGGTCGGGGTTCCGGCAAGCACTAAACGGCGCGGTGCGCCACAACGACTTCGCTTTGTATGTGTTCGTAACGGTTTTTGTGATCGCGGATGCTCCAGCGGGCGCTCCCGGCGACGGCGGCGCTCCAGCCCGGGCCGCCGGCAAGGAGGGCGGCCAGTTGCCGGGCGCTGTCGCCGGTTTCCGGCGTGCCGCCGATCCAGGTGTCGGGCGGGGCCACTTCGGGCGACCAGGAAAAGGGATCGGCCACGACCAGGGTGGCCGGGGCGGCGCACAGGCGTTGGCATTCGCGCAGATGGCGGCGCGGATCGGGCAGCTTGTCCACGACGTTGAGCGAGGCGACGACGCCGAAGCCGCCCTGGCGAAAGGGCAGGCGCAGGGCGTCGGCGCGGATGAATTCGGCCAGACCGGCGCGCAGCCGGTCGGGCAGGGCAAAAGAAAATTCCGTGGTGATCGTCCCCTGCCAGGGCGCCGTGAATGTCAAACCGCCTTGCCGGACAATTTGCCGGGCCAGGGCCACGAAATTGCGCGAAAGGTCCACGCCCACGGCAAAACCCGTTTTTCCGGCCAGCTCCAGGGTGAAGCGTCCCACGGCGCAGCCGGCGTCGAGGCCCGGACCGGCGCACTCCCCGAGCATGGCCATCCAGGCCCCGTACGCCCCGGTGGCCTCGGGATCGTCCCACAAGTCGGCGTACTGGCTCCACAGATAGGACGCGGCCATGCGGGCGGCGTCATAGCGTGTCTGGGGTGCGGGCACGGCCAGTCCCGGCGGCGTCAGGTCGGCCAGTCCGTCCTCGATGGCGTAGTGCGCGCCGCACCGCGGGCAGACAAGCACGCCCGAGACGATGTCCTCGTTTTCGCGCCGTATCGTGCGCGGTTCAAGCGGGTATTCCTCCGGCAGACACGCCGGACAAACCAGCCAATCCAACACCTTCTCATGCATGTCTTTCCCCATTGGAGAGGTCCAGCAGAGGCATTGCCTCTCCTGGCCGCCGGAGGCATCTTATTCTTTTTCTTTCTTATCCCACCATGCGGGCGATGGCGGCGAGCAGCGGACCGGGGAACAGGCCGAGAGCCAGCACGGCCAGGGACACGGCTCCCAGCACGGCGGTGGCCGCCGGTCCCGGGGCCACGGGCTCCACGGGGTAGGCTTCGGTTTCCTCGCGCATGTAGAGCGTGGCCACCACGCGCAGGCCGTAGAAGATGCCGATGACGGCCATGAGGATGCCGAAGACGGCAAGGCCGGTGTAGCCGGCGCGCAGGGCCGCGCCAAAGACCAGGAACTTGCCGATGAAGCCGGCCGTGGGCGGCAGGCCGGCCAGGGAGAGCAGGCAGGCGGCCAGGGCGGCGCAACGCCAGGGATGGACGTAGCCCAGGCCCCGGTAGGAGGCGATGGCGTCGCGGTCGGCGTCCGCGCCGGACAGCGTGCCGGCCGCGCCGAAGGCACCGAGGTCCATCAGGGCGTAGGCGGCCAGATAGAACAGGGCGGCCTCGCCCCCGCCGTCGTTGACGGCCAGGGCGGCCATGGCGATGTAGCCCATCTGGCCGATGGACGAGAAGGCCAGCAGCCGCTTGAGGCTTTTTTGCGTCAGCGCGCCGATGTTGCCCACGGCCATGGTCAGGGCGGCGATGGCGACCAGGGCCGGGGCCAGCACGGCCATGGTCCCGGGCGAGGCCACGGCGCACAGGTGCAGCAGGGCGGCGGCGGTGGCCGCCTTGGAGCCGGTGGACAGGAAGGCGGCGATGGGGGCCGGCGCGCCCTGGTAGACGTCGGGCGTCCACAGATGCACCGGGGCCAGGGAGAGCTTGAAGCCGAGTCCGACCAGGGCCAGGGCCGCGCCGGCCGCGACCAGCGGGCCGCCGCCTTCCAGGGAGGCGGCGATGTCCAGGCTGCCGGAGCCGGCGTAGACGAGGCTGATGCCGAAGGTCAGGCAGGCCAGGGCCACGGCTCCGGGCAGGAAATACTTGAGCGCCGCCTCGGCCCCCAGGGCGTCTTCCTTGCGGGCGGCCACCAGGGCGTAGAGGCACAGGGAGGAAAGTTCCAGGCCGAGCAGCAGCATGATCCAGTCGGTGGCCTCGGCCAGAAACAACATGCCAAGGGCCGACCACAGGGTCAGGCCGTAGAGGATGTCGTCGGCGAAGTCGCGTCGGTCGGCGTACCGGGCGAGCAGGCCCACCACGGCCAGGGTGATGACGCTCAGCAGCCCGGCGAAAAACCGGGTCATGCCGCTGGGTGCGCCGTTGGGCCACACGGCCCACAGACCGGGGGCCAGGGCGAAGATGGCGGCGGCAAAGGGAAGCACGGCCCGGGCCGTGGCGTTTTTGAGCCAGGCCGCGCCGAGCACGACCAGACCGCCCAGGGCCAGGAATATGTGGGGTATGAGATCGATGGGGGCGACGGGCATGGCGTTCCTCGCGTTACAGACCGGTTCCGGCGGCCGCGGCCGGCCAGACCTGGCTGGCGATGGTGTCCAGGGGGGCGGCCACGAGATGCAGCAGGGGGCCGGGGAAAAGGCCGAGCCACACGATGGCCAGGACCAGGGACACGAGCAGGGCCGTTTCCCTGGGATCGAGATCGGGGAAGGCCACGGTCGAGCGGGCCGGGCCGAACAGCGTGTCCCGGGCCAGCCGCAGCAGATAGGCCAGGGAGACGGCCATGCCGAGCACGCCGCAGACGCCGGCGATCAGGTGCGTCTTGAACAGGCCGAAAAGCATCATGGCCTCGCCCACGAAGCCGGACAGGCCGGGCAGGGCGGCGGAGGCCAGGATGCAGAAAAGAAAGGCCGCGCCAAAGCCCGGGGCCTTGTTCCAGATGCCGCCGAGGATGGCGAAGCGCCGGCTGCCCAGGCGCTCCCCGATCATGCCGGCCTGGGCGAACAGCCCGCCCGAGGTCAGGGCGTGGCTGACCATCATGACCACCGCGCCGCCAAGAGCCAGCCGGCTGCCGGATACCGTGGCCGCCACCACCAGTCCCATGTGGCCGATGCTCGAATAGGCGATCAGCCGTTTGACGTCCTCCTGGGCCAGAGCCACGGCCGAGGCGTAAAACAGCCCGATCAGGCCAAGGACGATGAGCAGCGGGGCGAAGGTCGCGGTCGCTTCGGGAAAAAGCGGCATGGCGAAGCGGATGAGCGCATAGCCGCCGGTCTTGAGCAGCAGGCCGGCCAGGATGAGGCTGCCGGCTGTCGGGGCCTCGGTGTGGGCGTCGGGCAGCCACATGTGCACCGGGACCAGCGGGATCTTGATGGCGAAGGACAGCACGAAGGCGGCAAAGAGCCAGCGCGCCGTGGCAACCGGCAGATCCAGGCGCGTCAGATCGTAGAGGGCGAAGGTGGGACCGCCTGGCGTGTCGGCGGCGTACAGGCCCAGGGCGATGACGGCCAGGAACATGAGCAGGCCGCCCACGGCGGAAAACAGAAAGAACTTGAGGGCCACCCGCAGCCGGTCGCCGTGGCCGAACACGCCGATGAGGAAAAAGACCGGGATGAGCTGGGCTTCCCAGAACAGGGCGAACAAAAAGAGGTCCGTGGCCAGAAACACGCCCTGCACCGTGGCCAGCGAGGCCAGGATCAGGCCGTGGTACAGGGCCGGGTGTTTGGCATCGTCATGGCGGGAAGCCAACATGCAGCACAGGCCGATAAAGGCGGTCAGCACCACGAAGACGAGGCTCAGGCCGTCGCAGGTCAGGGTGTAGCGGATACCGAGGGCGGGAATCCAGGCCACGTCCTCGACCACGGGCAGGTCGGGCCGGCCCGCGGCAAAAAGCACCACGACCAGCGCGGCCACGACCAGTTCGACCAGGGCGGCGGCCAGGGCGAAGCGCCGGCAGGCTTCCCGCCCGCGCCGCACGAGCGGCGTGGCCAGGGCGGCCGCCAGCGGCCAGAAAACGAGGATGGTGAGCCAGGGCAGTTGCCGCATGCGCGCTCCGATTCCTTAAACTAAGTCTGTTCCCCCGGGAGGGGGAGTGAAACAGCCAGCCTCCGGCGGCCAGGAGGCGTCTTTCTCCTCAATTCGAGGTCCAACCGGCCGCGACCGACAGCAGCACCGCGGCCACGGCGGCCAGAACGGCGAGCAACGAGACGGAAATCCGTCCCGCGCCCAGGCGGCGGATCGCGCCCGAAAGCCCGCCCACGCCGGTGGCCAGCCCCATGGCCGCGCCGTCGAAAACGTCTTCGTCGATGCCGCGCCAGACAAAGGCGGCCAGCCGTTCATAGGGGCGGGCCAGCCACCGGAGATACAGGGCGTCCAGGCCGAGTCCGGCCGTGAGCCAGCCGGCCGGGGCGGCGGTGGGCCGTCTGGCCAGCTGGTAGATGACCCAGGCGATGAGCAGACCGCCCAGGGCCAGCACCGCGTCCAGGGATTCCACAAACAGTTCGGCGTGTTCCGCCTCGGGTGGCAGCGGCGCGACCGTGCCGACCAGATAATAGTCGAGCCAGGCCTTGAGATGGAGGAATTCCGGCGGATTGATGAAGCCGTAGACCAGGGCCAGCAGGCCCAGGGGCCACAGGGGCCGTTCCATCCGCTGCAGGGCGGGTTCGAGGTGCAGTGGGGCCGGATCGGCCGGATCGCTGAAAAAGGCCACGAAATACATGCGAAAGACGTAGACGGCCGTCAGCAGGGCGGCCACCGTGCCCATGATGAAGGCCAGGGCGAAAAGCGGGTCGGGATGGGCCAGGGCGTCGGCCAGGGTGCGGCCCTTGCTGAAATAGCCGGAGGTCAGCGGCAGTCCGGCCAGGGCGGCCGCGCCGCAGGAAAAGAGGATGAACAGCCCGGGCAGGCGCTGCCGCAACCGCGCGCCCATACGGAAGATGTCGTGCTCCTCGCCGCAGGCCTGGATCATGATGCCCGCGCACATGAACAGCAGGGACTTGAAAAAGGCGTGGGTTTGCAGGTGGAACATCGCCCCGGTCACATCGCCCGCGCCAGCGGCCAGGAACATGTAGCCGACCTGGCTGATGGTGGAATAGGCCAGGATGCGTTTGACGTCGCGCTGGCCCAGGGCGCAGACCGCGCCGTACAGCGCCGTGGCCCCGCCTAAAAGCGAGGCGGTCAGGCCCACGGGCGGGGCGAAGGTGAGCAGCGGGTCCAGGCGCACGAGCAGATACACCCCGGCCGTGACCATGGTGGCGGCGTGGATGAGCGCCGAAACCGGAGTCGGGCCGGCCATGGCGTCGGGCAGCCACGAGGACAGCGGCAGTTGGGCGGATTTGCCCAGGGCGGCGAACAGGAAACAGAAGCCGATGGCGGCGGCCAGCCCCGAGGGCAGGGTCTCGGCCCGGGCGGCCAGCCCGGTCAGCGAGGCCTGTCCCATGGCGGCGATGCACAGGGCCAGCCCGGCCACATAGCCCAGGTCGCCGATGCGGGTGGTGATAAACGCCTTGCAGCCGGCGTTCACGTTCTTGCGTTCCTCGTGCCAGAAGCCGATCAGGGCGAACGAGCAAAAGCCCACGCCCTCCCAGCCCATGAACAGCAGCACCAGATCGTCGGCCAGGGCAATCAGCAGCATGAAGAAGACAAACAGGTTCAAATAGCAGAAATAGCGCGAAAAGGACTTGTCCTGCCGCATGTAGCCGGCGGAATAGAGGTGGATGAGCAGGGCCGTGAAGGTCACGGTGACGGTCATGATCGCGGCGATGCGGTCGTAGAGCAGTGAAAAGGCGGCGGAAAAACCGTCAAAGGCAAACCAGCTCCCGTAGTGTATCCGCTCGGGCGTCACGCCGCAGCCGGCCATGGCGACAATGGCGCAGACAAGTGCCCCGGCCACGGCTCCGGCGGCGGCAAGCCCGCTGGCCTTCCGGCCGGCCGACAGGCCCCAGGCGGCCTGGAACACGGCGCCGGCCAGCGGGAAAAGGAGCATCAGGGCGAGCGTTGCGGCCATTATTCCCCCGAAAGCCTGTTGTAGTCGTCAATGAAGGCCGTGCCGCCCGACCGTCGGCCGTGCACGAGCAGGGCCAGCCCCACGGCGGCTTCGGCCGCGGCCAGCCCCATGACGAGGATGACCGCCGCCTGTCCGTCCAGGTTGCCCCAGGCCAGCGCGCCGCCGACAAAGGCGATGGAGGCGGCGGTGAGCATGAACTCCACGCCGACCAGGATCATGAGCACGGAGCGTCGGGCCACGGCGCAGATCGCGCCGATGGCGAACAGCATGGCGGCCACGGCCAGCACATGGGAAAGGGGCACGTTCATGCCGGTGCGCCTCCGTTTGCCGCGCGGTGGCGCGGTTTCCCCCGGCCCAGGAGCAGCACGGCGGCCAGGGCCGCGAAAAGCAGGATGGACACGGCCTCGACCGCCAGCCAGTAGGAGCCAAAAAGCACCGTGCCCACGGCGGCCGGACTGGCCGTGGCCGCCGGCAGCGGCATGTGGCCGGCCGGATCGGCCCCGATCAGGGCGAACAGGGAAACCAGCGTGGCGGCGGCCAGGATGCCTGGGGCCAGCAGCCGGGCCATGGGCACCGGGCCGGCGCCGATGGGCAGGCCGAGCAGCATGATAATGAATAAAAACAGCACCATGATCGCCCCGGCGTAGACGATCACCTCCAGGGCTCCGGGCAGCGGCGCGCCCAGCACCACGAACAGTCCGGCCGTGGCCAGGAAGGTGATGACGGCGCAGCACACGGCATGGATGGGATTGCGCCGGGTGACGGCCAGGGTGGCGGCCAGCAGCAGCACGGCGGCGAACAGGTAGAAAAGCAGGCCCAGGGTGGTCATGCCGGCCTCCGGCGGTCGGGGGAGGAGAAGACGCCTCCGGCGGCCGGGGGGCATGATGCCCCCCGGACCCCCTCGAAGTGTCTTTGGCGGCGCGAAGCGACGCTGGCGCACCTTGGTGGCGCAACTGTGTCCAGGCTTTGCCTGGACAC
>JAFABC010000165.1 GCA_023426275.1 Pseudomonadota bacterium
GGCAAAGCCTGGGCGAAAATGCGCCGCCAAGGTGCGCCAGCGTCGCTTCGCGCCGCGCAAAGAACCTTCGAGGGGGACCGGGGGGCATCATGCCCCCGGCCGCCGGAGGCATCTTCCGCTCTTCCTAGGAACGCCGCCGCTGGTAGCGTCCCATGAGCGTGGCCGAGGCCAGGATATGTCCCTTGGCGGCGCGCAGCACTTCGGCCTTGCTGGCCCCGGCCGGCAGGTCGAGCATGGCGTCCAGGGCGTAGAGGGTGAAATAGTAGCGGTGCACGCCTTGGGGCGGGCAGGGACCGCCGTAGCCGTGCCGGCCCCAGCTGTTGCGGCCGGACAGGCTGCCGTCCGGGTAGCGCTCGGCCGCGTGCAGGCCTTCGGGCAGGCCCGGGGTGGCCGGCGACAGGTTGTAGAGCACGAAATGGTCCCATACCCCGACCGGGGCGTCGGGGTCGTCGCAGACAAGGACCAGACTGGCCGCTTCTTTCGGGACTCCGGAAAAGTTCAGTTGCGGCGAGAGATCAGGGCCGTCGCAGGTGTGTCGCGAAGGAATGTCGCCTTCATGATCGAAAGCCGGGGAAGTCAGGGTCATGGCCATGGCGGTCTCCCTTGGGCGTCTCCGGCACTGGGGCATTCGCTTGCGCCGGCGCTCCCGTTGCTCGTTTTCCCAAAGGGGGACCGGGGGGGTGCGTCCCCCCCGGCCTATCCTTGAACGACGCCTAACTGTGTTTCAAAACACCTAGTCGTCGAAATCGCCCTTCGGCCCCTTGTCCGTGCTGAGGCTGGCGGCCCGCTCCAGGATTTTTTCCCGCGTCCACTGGGCCGGGTCCTCGATGCGGCCGGCCTTGGGGCCAAGGTCGTAGCCGCCGGCGGCCAGCAGTTCCTCGATGGCCAGGGAACCCGTGCCCGAGGCGTTGAAGACGTCGGTGAGCAGCCAGTAGACGAACTCGGCCACGGCATCGACCATGCGCTGGCGCACGGCCGTGGGCTGGGCCAGCAGCTTGTTTTCGAAGACGCAGTTGAGTTTCTTGTAGTCCCCGGCCTTGATGGCCTTGCCGTCGGCGTAAGCCGTCATCTCGGCCCACAGGGCCTCGTCGAGCCCCTTTTCGGGCTCCTTGATGAACTTGCCGGCCGCATCCAGAATGGCGTTGCCGTAGTCGTTGACGGCCACGCCCCAGGAGATCATCTGCAGGGCCGTGGCCACGTTGGCCTTGGTCGTGGAGGTTTTGGCGGCGATTTCCTTGAGCTTCTCCGAAGAGTTGCCCGAGGTGCCGTGCTGGGCCCCGGAAATACCGTACGGGGCCAGCGCCTCGTGGATGCGCGCGGTCAGATCCACCTGGATGCCCGAGGACGAGGCCTCGATGCCGTGGGTGGTGCCGTTATTGAGGGCGATCCAGTCGGGGTGGATGTCGTTGGCGTTGAGGCCCTGGATGAGAAAGAGCGCCTCCTCGGGGGTGGAAAGACCGGATTTGCCCTTGATCTCGCCGACTTCCGTCTCATAGCCGGCCCATTTGGGCACGACCGGGGCCAATTCGATATTGGCCAGCAGGTTCTGCGCGTCGGGCAGGTGGGAGGCGTCGATGGCGATGGAGGTGATGCCGGCCTCGAACAGGGTGGGGATTTCCCGCCTGGCCTCGGCCACGTCCTCGGGCTTTTTGATGCCGTAGTGGTCGGCGTGGATGGCCACGGGCACGGTCACGCCCAGCTCGTTGGCGGCCTGGTCGGCCTGCCGGGCGATGTTCCACATGTTGACGTCGCAGTAGTTGGACTCGGAGCGGGCGATTTCCAGGATGATGGCCGCATCGGCGCGCTTGGCCGCCAGCAGCGCGCCGCGCAGCACGAAATTGCTGCGGGCGTTGGCCGCAATGGTCATGGCGTGGCCTTTTTTGCGCATGGCCCGGTCGATGGCCTTGCCGCTGACCAGCAGCGCCCGGGAATTGGGAAACAAATGCTTGATGTTGGGCGGGCGTCCGATGGCCAGGGCCTGTTCAAACGCGGTATCCGGCTTGGTCATGCAATCCTCCTAGGCTTCGTGACGGCGGCAAGCGCCCGCGGTGCGGGTGGGTTTCTCGTAGCGCCGCTTTGTGACAAAAACGGGTCGCGCCGATCGCGTAAGGCGTCCGCGCCATATATCCGTGAAAAACGCCTTTCCGGATGCGTCCGGGAGGCGGGACAGACCGTTAAATGGTCGTGAAAAGCGTCTCGATCCGATGGCGGTCCAGAATGGCGGAAGCCGCCGGATCGTTTTTGACCGCCTCCACCAGGGCGGCCACGGTCGAGGCCAACCGGGCCCGTTCGACCGGCCTTTCGATGGCGGCCAGCCGGGAGGCCAGGGTTTCCAGCCGGGCCAGATTGGCGTCCGCCGGCGCGGATTGGCAACGGCCCAGCAGATCACAGGAAACCACATCGTCGGTCGTGGCGGCGGGGACCTTGGCCACGAATACCGCGCCGCCGCACACGGTGCAGGTCAGCTCTCCCGGAGCGGTGGCGGCCACGGGCGTGGTCCAGTTGGCGATGGTGTTGCCGCAGGCGTCGAATTTGCGCATGTGGAAAAAGACGCTCTCGGCAGCCCAGCCGAAATCAGCGTGGGTCGGATCGTTGATGCAAAAAAGCTTACGCGACAACATGGTTGCTCCTTTTGCCCGGCCGTCGGGCGTACCTTCCATTGCATAGTACGAGCCGGCGAAACAATCAACAAATCCGGTCCGAATGCCTGTGGCCGCGTTGGATTTTTCTTTTATTTCCAAACCGATTCTGCTACCGCCTCCACACGCCAGCACCATTCCCCCTCACCTGGAGCCGCCATGTCCGGATACCTGTACGTGCTTGTCGCCGCTGTGTTGTGGGGCCTTATCGGGCCGTTGTCCAAGCTCGCCTTCGCCGCCGGCATGGATACCGTGGAAGTCGCGTTCTGGCGCACGGTCCTGGCCTGGCTGCTGTTTGCCGGACAGGCCTTCGCCAATCGGGAAATCCGCGTGGCCAAACGCGACCTGCCGGCCGTGATCGGCTTCGGCGTGGTCGGCATCGCCGGGCTGTTCGGCGCCTATGTGGTGGCCGTGGAGGCCGGCGGCGCGGCCCTGGCCTCGGTGCTGCTCTACACCGCGCCGGCCTGGGTGGCGCTTTTCTCCTGGCTCTTCCTCAAGGAACCCATGGGCGGCTTCAAGATCGCCGCCGTGGCCGCCACCATCATCGGCGTGGCCGGCGTCAGCCTGGGACCGGGACTTTCCGGGCAGGCGGCCTTTGGCGGCAAAGCCATTGTCTTCGGCCTGCTCTCCGGAATCACCTACGCTTTGTATTACATCTTCGGAAAATACTACCTGTGCCGCTACCGCACGCCCACGCTGTTTCTCTACGCCCTGCCCGTGGGCGCGCTGACCCTGCTGCCCTTCGTGCATTTCACCCGGCCGACCCTGGCCGGCGCGGTTCCCTGCATCGCCCTGGCCATCCTCTCGACCTACGGCGCCTATTCCATCTATTACGCCGGGCTCAAGCGCCTGGAAGCCACCCGGGCGGCCGTGGTCGCCACCCTGGAGCCGGTCATCGCCGCCGTGCTGGCCTACACCATGTTCGGCGAACGGTTCAGCCTGCTCGGCTACCTGGGCGCGGGGCTCATCATCGGCTCGGTGCTGCTCACCATTTGGGACGGCGCCCGCGAACGCCTGCGCGCGCCGCTGCCGGGCGTCAAAGCCGGATAATCGGGGCGCTGCCCCGAACCCCGCCGGGGGGCATGATGCCCCCCGGACCCCCTCGATGGTTCTTTGCGCGGCGCGAAGCGACGCTGGCGCACCTTGTCGGCGCGTTTTTGCCCTGGCTTTGCC
>JAFABC010000180.1 GCA_023426275.1 Pseudomonadota bacterium
GGTTCGGGCCGGTTGCCGGAGCCTTTGGGACCGGGCGGCAGCCCGGGCAGCCCCGGGGGCAGCCCGGGCGCGCCCAGGGAAACGAGGTCCACTTCGTAGACCGGGACGTCGAGTTGGAACTTCACCGGCTCGATGTTGACGAAAACGAGACTGGCCAACACCACGGTCAGGTGGAGGAAGACGGAAAATATCCAGCCTAAAACGCGCATACGGCACTCGCTGGGACGGGGAGGCGTGGGCCTGGCCCGGCCTTATTTCCTTTTGGCGGCCGGGGTGGTCGGGGTTGTCCGTTCTTCCTCGGCCACGACGCCGAGCTTGTCCACGCCCGCCGCCTTGACCACGCCCATGACCTTGACCACGGTGCCGTAGGGCACGGCCTGATCGGCCCGCAGGAAGAGCTCTTTTTTCTGGTTGGTCACAAGCTGGTTCACCTGCCCTTCCAGATCGCCCAGTTCCACCTGATACTTATCCAGGAAAATCGTGCCGTCGGCCTTGACGGTCAGCACCACGGCGTCGTTTTCCTTGGGCAGCACGCTGACCGCGCGGGTCTGCGGCAGATCCACCTGCAAGCCCTGTGTCATCATGGGCGCCGTCACCATGAAGATGATCAGCAACACCAGCATCACGTCCACGAAGGGCGTGACGTTGACGTCGGCCATGAAACGGCCCTTGCCGCCGACCTGCATGCCCATGGCTTAAAACCTCTCCGCGGCCGCCCGGCGACGGGCCGCCTCGGCGGTGGTTTCCCGGCTTTCGCGCGGCATCCAGGTCACTTCCCGCTGGATGCGGTTCAAAAAGGCGCCCGCGAAGTTGACCAGCTCCCCTTCGATGGCCGTCATGTAGCCCAAAAAGAAGTTGTAGGAGATGACGGCGGGGATGGCCACGGCCAGACCGATGGCCGTGGCGATCAGGGCTTCGGAAATGCCCGGGGCCACGGCGGCCAGGGCGGCCGACTGCATCAGTCCGATGGAGTGGAAGGAGTTCATGATGCCCCAGACCGTGCCGAACAGGCCGATAAACGGGGTGGCATTGGCGCTTGTCGCCAGAAACGACAAGGAACTCGACAACTTGGCCAGCTCCTGGGACACGCCCTGTCGCAACACCCGGCGGATGTTGTCGATGGCGATGTGCCCTTTTTCCGCCGGATCGATGTCGGCCTGCTCCATGCGGGCCAGTTCTTCAAAGGCCATGCGGCCGACGTTGAACGCCGGGGATTGGCGGGACTGTCCCAGGGTTTGCATGGCCGACCGCAGGGAGTCGGCCTCCTGGAACCGGACGTAGTCCCTGGCCGTATCGCGCTTGGCGGCGGTCAGGGTGAACAACTTGACGAAAATGATGCTCCAGCAGCCAAGGGACATAAACGCCAGAATGCACAGGACGAATATGACCGTCGGCGTGGCATTGGCCATCATGGCCCATAAACCGCCATGCGGCGTAAGCGCGTCCATTGCGACCCACCACCCTATTGGGAAATGTTAAGAGGTTTTGGAGAGCACGAGATCGGCCAAAGCCGGCAGGGCGATCTCCGCGGGCGCGGCGATCGTGACGTCGGACAGACCGGCGTAGGCGCTTTCCACAAGATTGATCTCCACCACCGCTCCACCCCTGGCCTTGATCTCCCGGGGCAGGAGATTGGCCGGGGCGACCTCCCCCGACGTTCCGACCACGATGATCAAATCCGCAGCCAAGGCCAATTGACCGCTTTTGTCCAGGGCGTCAAGAGGAATGGCCTCGCCAAAAAACACGATGTCCGGCCGCACCACCCCGCCGCAGTCGTCGCAGCGCCAGGGGATGTCCGCCCGCGTCAGGGTCAGCGCCCGCTTCGGATCGTGTTCCCTGCCGCAGCCCGAGCAGAAATAGCGGCCCATGCCGCCGTGAAACTCCACCACGTTGCGTGATCCGGCCGCCTGATGCAGGCCGTCGATATTCTGGGTGACCACCCCGGCCAGCCGCCCTTCCCGCTCCAGCCGGGCCAGGGCGACATGGGCCGGGTTGGGCCGGGCCGGCCCGATGACCGACAGGGCGTCCAGCAAAAACTCCCAGGCCTGCCGCGGCGTCCGGGACAGGGCCTGCGCCGAGGCCACGGCCACGGGGTCGTAGCGGTCCCACAGGCCGCCGGGACTCCTGAAATCCGGAATGCCGCTCGGCACCGAGATGCCCGCACCGGTCAGGGCCATGGGATGCCGGGCTCCGGCCAACAGCCCGGCCGCCTTGCCAAGCGCATCATGCACCGTCATCTTGCTCCCCGGGACGCCCGATTGAAAACGGGCTTTTTTTTTGCCAGGAACGGAGTATGCATACGAAATCGGCATCGTGTCGTACATTCGATGCAAGGAGGTCATGACCACTATGAAACGCACGTTCTCCCTGCTGGCCCTGCTCACCGCGCTGGCGATTCCGGCCCTGGGGCTGGCCGCCGGACCGGTCCTGCTGGCCCAGGCCCCGTATCAACAGAATCAGTACCAGCAGACCCCGTCGCAGCAAAAACCTTCACAGCAGAAGCCGTACCAGCAGCAGCCGGCTCAACAGAAGCCGTCCAAACACCACCAGGGATACAACACCCCGTACCAGCAGACTCCGTACCAGCAGCAGCCTGCCCAACAGAAGCCGTCCAAACACCACCAGGGATATAACACCCCGTACCAGCAGCCCAAGGGCCAGTACCCGTACAAGGGGCCGCACGGGGTTCCCTCCCCGACGGTCGTCAAGCCCGGGGCTCCGGTGGTGGCGCCTCCGGGTTCCGTGGTCGTGCCGCCGGCCGCGGTGACGCCACCGCCCGGCCGCTCCTCCCGCGCCCAGGCCAACGCCATCGCCCACTGCAATCAAAAGCAGGCGTCGTGCACCAACCGCTGCAACTACGGCACCTATGGCCAGGCCCGGAACATGTGCTACAACCAGTGCAACGCCCAGTTCGTCAATTGCACGGCCCGGGCCAACCGTCGCTAACCAAAAGGAGACGCCATGAAATATCGTACCTGCGTCTTTTTCGGGCTCATCGCCCTTGCCGTCCTGTCCCTGCCCATGCTGGCGCAGGCCCAGCCGGCGGCCGTCTGCCCGCCCGGCTACGCCTGGGACGGCCGGGCCTGCCGTCCGGTTCCGCCGCCGCCTCCGCGCCGGTATACGCCGCCACCGCCTCCGGGCTACGCCCCGCCGCCTCCGCCGCGGCGTCCGCACCATGCCCGCGACATCGAACAGGTGTCCCGCCGCTACGCGACGCTGCGTTCCTGCCCCGGACACCAATGCCCGCCGGTGACCACGCTTTCACGCGGCACGCCGGTGCGCATCCTGGAATGGCAGGGCCCCTACGTCCTCGTGCGCGTGCCCGGCACGCAGTTGCAGGGCTGGGTCAAGCGCCACGCCCTCACCCCGTAGACGATCCGGCCTGACCGGAATGTCGGACGGCCCGGAGCACTCCCCGGGCCGTCTTTTTTTTGATTTCCCCGGGAAGCGCCGGCCGGCAGGCGGCAAAATCGGGGTCGCGCGCGTCGAGAACCGCGAACAGGGCCCGCACCTCGCCATCGGCGTGTAGCAACCGGGCGTTGGTCCGGAAATACCGGATCAGGTCCGCTCCCATGGCTTCCAGGCCGGCCCGCCGGTCCCGCCGGTAGAACCGCACGGCCTCGGCGCTGCCGTTTACCCGGCCATAGGCCGCGGCGTACCGGTCCGGGGCCACTTCATAAAGCGCGAGTCCCTCGAACCGGGGCGGCAGAACGATCTCCCGGGCCATGGCTTCGCGCTCCTCGCGCACGGCCCCCCGGCACACCCGGAACACCTGCCGGACATAGCCCTGGCGCCGCAGCCAGACATCGTAATAGATAAGGAGGCGGTCATAGAGGCGCTGGCGAAACACGTAGCACACGGCCAGCCCGATCAGCAGCACCGCCAGGGGCGCGGAGACCCACAACGGCACGGCCGCGACCCTGGCGGCCAGGGCCTGCACCCAGCCGGCGGCCAGGGCGGCCAGATCCAGGGCCTTGCGACCGGCCGCGTCGAGCAGATGCAGGCAAAAGGCGACGACCTTGTCCCACAACGCCAGCAAGGCGGCCTGCACATGGGGCCACAGCTCATCCATACGCCATCCTCCCCGCAACACCGACCATCCACCGGGCTACACCCGGCCAAGCCTCCCTGGCAACAATCCCCTTGCCCGCAAGGCCTTGCCCGGCTACCAAAACGGTTATGAAGTTTTCCATGCGCTCCGTGGCCTGGAACCTCGGTCTGCTCACCTTCGGCGCGGCCGTTTTCAGTTACGGCATCAAGACCATCGTCCTCGGCAAGGGCCTCATGGCCGGCGGCATCTCGGGTCTGGCCCTGCTCCTGTACTACCTGACAGGGGTCGCCGGTCCGGGCACCCTCTACTTCCTGCTCAACCTGCCGCTGTTCCTGGTCGGCTGGCGCAGCCTGTCACGCCGCTTTTTCCTCTACACCTTCTACGGCATGGTCGTTTTGAGCGCCATCATGTGGCTCATCCCGGAACAGGCCCTCATCTCCGATCCGCTGCTGGCCGCCATCTTCGGCGGCGCGGTCATGGGCGCGGGCTCGGGCATCATGCTGCGCTCCATGGGCTCGGCCGGCGGCACGGACATCCTGGCCATCTGGCTCAACAACAAATACAATCTACGCATCGGCCAGTTCAATTTCTTCTTCAACCTGGCGGTGTTCACGGCCGGACTGACCTTCTACGACACCAATCTCGTCCTGTATTCGATCATTTTGTCCTATACCAATTCCCAGGTGATGGACTATTTTCTGTCACTTTTCAACCAGCGCAAAATGGTTTTCATTATTTCGGACAAGGCCGACGTCATCGCCCAGGACATCATTCGCCGGCTGCGACGCGGCGCGACCTTTCTCCATGGCACCGGTGCCTACACCGGGAAATCAAAACGCGTGATTCTCACCATCACCAACACCGTACAGATCAAGCGCCTGGAAGAACTGGTCTTCAGCCACGACGAGCACGCCTTCTTCGTGGTCGAAAACACCTTCAACGTCCTTGGCGCCGGCTTCGCCCACCGCAAGACCTACTAATTCAAAGATGCCTCCGGCGGCCGGGGGGC
>JAFABC010000190.1 GCA_023426275.1 Pseudomonadota bacterium
CCTCCGGCGGCCGGGGGGCATGATGCCCCCCGGACCCCCTCGATAGAGAGACTCTTTCCGCGGCGCGAAGCGACGCTGGCGCCTCTTGTTTGCGCGATTTCCCCCTGGCTTTGCCAGGGGGAAATCGCGCAAACAAACAGGCACAGGCCCGCCCACCCCTTTCGGGAGGGTCCGGGAGGGGCAGTGCCCCTCCCGGCCGCCGGAGGCATCTCTTAAGCGCGGGCCATGGCCCGACGCCTGCGGGAAAAGCGCAGGCGCAGGCGGTCGAGGTAGAGGTAGATCACGGGCGTGGTGTAGAGCGTCATGGCCTGGCTGACGAGCAGCCCGCCGCAGATGGCGATGCCAAGCGGCCGGCGCAGCTCGCCGCCCTCGCCGTGCCCGAGGGCCAGCGGCAGCGCGCCCAGAAAGGCGGCCAGGGTGGTCATCATGATGGGCCGGAAGCGTTTGCGGCAGGCCTCGTAGATGGCCTCGCGCGGCGAGAGCCCCTGCTCCCGTTCGGCCGAAAGGGCGAAATCCACCAGCATGATGCCGTTTTTCTTGACGATGCCGATCAGCAAGATGATGCCGATCACGGCGATGATCGTCAGTTCCATGTCGCAGGCCATCAGCGCCGCCACCGCGCCGAGCCCGGCCGAGGGCAGGGTGGACAGGATGGTCAGCGGGTGGATGGTGCTTTCGTAGAGGACGCCGAGCACGATGTAGACCGCGATCAGGGCGGCCAGCAGCAGCAGGGGCTGGGTTTTGGTCGTGCTGGCGAAGGCCTGGGCCGTGCCGGCGAAGGAGCCGCGCACCGAGGTCGGCAGTTCGAGCCTGTGCATGGCCGTGTCGATGGCCGTTGCGGCCTGGGACAGGGACGCGCCGGGCGCGAGGTTGAACGAGATCGTGGCGGCCGGGAACTGTCCCTGGTGGTTGACGGACAGGGCCGCCTCGCTCTGACGGATGGTGGCCACGGACGACAAGGGAATCTGCGTGCCGTCCCTGCCGGGTACATGGATGCGGCGCAGACCCGCCGGCCCTTCCAGCTCCCGGGGCATGGCTTCGAGCACCACGTGGTACTGGTTCTGGTCGGTGTAGGACACGCCGACCAGCCGTTGGCCAAAGGCGTTGTAGAGGGCCGCGTCGATGGCCGCCGTGGTCACGCCCAGGCGCGAGGCCGTGTCGCGGTCGATGTCGACGGACGTCATGAGGCCGTTGCTTTGCTGGTCGGCGCTGACGTCGTTGAGCATGGGCAGCTTTCTGAGTGCCGCCTCCACCCTGGGAGCCCATTCGGTCAGGTCGGCGAAGGAATCGGACAGCAGGGTGTATTGGTAGAGCCCCTTGCCCGGCCGGCCGCCCAGACGCAGCTCCTGGGCCGGCACGAGAAAGGCCGGCGCGCCCGGCACGGCGGCCAGGGCCCGTCGCAACCGGCCCAGGGTCACGGCCATGACCGGCCGCTGGTTGGCGGGCTTCAAGGTAACGAACATCTGGGCGGAGTTGGTGCCGCCGCCGCCCGGGCCGCCACCGCCGCCGGTAAAGCCGGTGACCGAGGCCACGTCGGGGTCGGCCTCGATGATGCGCACCACGGCCGTGAGCTTCTTTTCCATGGACTGGAAGGAGACATCCGGCGCGGCCTGGATAAAGCCCATGATCCGGCCCGTGTCCTGTTCCGGGAAAAAGCCCTTGGGGATGGCCACGTAGAGCCAGACCGCCCCGGCCAGGGCGCAGACCGTGGCCCCGAGCATCAGGCGAGGATGGGACAGGGCCACGCGCAGGCTTTTATCGTAACCCGCGAAAAAGACGGCATAGACGCGCGCGCCAAGCCCGGGTTTGACCGCAACCGGCTTTTTCGGGGCCTGCCGCAACAGCACGGCGCACAGCATCGGCGTGGTGGTCAGGGACAACAACAGGGAAATCATGATGGCGATGGACAGCACCATGGCGAATTCGCGAAAAAGCCGCCCCACCATGCCGCCCATGAAAAGGATGGGGATAAAGACGGCGACCAGCGAAACGCTCATGGACACCACGGTGAAGGCCACCTCCCGCGAACCCAGCACCGAGGCGGCCCGGGGGGCCATGCCCTGCTCCATGTGGCGGGAGACGTTTTCCAGCACCACGATGGCGTCGTCCACGACAAAGCCCGTGGCGATGGTCAGGGCCATCAGCGACAGGTTGTCCAGGGAATAGCCGAGCAGGTACATGACCGCAAAGGTGCCGACCAGCGAGGCCACCGTGGCCACGGCCGGAATGACGGTGGCCCGCACGGTGCCGAGGAAGACGAACACCACCAGGATGACCAGCACGCAGGAGAGCACCAGGGTGCGCTCGACATCGACCAGGGAGGCGCGGATCGGCGGGCTGCGGTCCATTTCCACGGTGATGCCCACGTCGGCCGGCAGCGCGGCGGACAGCTGGGGCAACAGGGCCTTCACGTTCTCCACGGTCTTGATGATGTTGGCCCCGGGCTGGCGGAACACGATGATCATGACCGCCGGCTGGCCGTTGACCAGCCCGGCCGTGCGGGTGTCCTCCACCGAGGGCGTGATGGTGGCCACGTCGGTGAGGTGCACGGCCGCCCCGTTCTTGTAGGCCAGAAGCAACGGCTGGTACTGCGAGGCCTCGTGGAGCTGGTCGTTGGTTTCCACCTCGTAGGAGCGGTCCCCGGCCTCGATGCGGCCCTTGGGCCGGTTGACCGTGGTCTTGGACAGCATGGTGCTGACGTCGGCAAAGCTCAGGCCCTTGGCGGCCAGGGCGGCCGGATCGACATTGACCCGCACCGCCGGCAGGGCGCCGCCGCCGACAAACACCTGCCCCACGCCCGAGACCTGGGCCAGCTTCTGTTGGAGCACGGTGGAGGCCACATCGTACATCCTGGCCCGCGACACCGTTTTCGAGGTCAGGGCCAGCACCATGACGGGCGCGTCGGCCGGGTTCATCTTCCGGTAGGTCGGATTCTGGCGCAGGGTCGAGGGCAGATAGCCCCGGGCGGCGTTTATCGCCGACTGGACGTCCCGGGCCGCGCCGTTGATGTTGCGGTCAAGGTCGAACTGTAAATTGATGCTGGTCGAGCCCCGGCTGCTTTGGGAGGTCATTTCCGTAATGCCGGCGATGCGCGCGAACTGCCGTTCCAGCGGCGCGGCCACGGAGGTGGCCATGGTCTGGGGCTCGGCCCCGGGCAGTTGCGCCCGCACGGAAATGGTGGGGAAATCCACCTGCGGCAGGGCCGCGGCCGGCAACAGGGAAAAGGCGATGGCTCCGGCCAGCAGCAGGGCCAGGGTGAGCAGCGCCGTGCCCACGGGCCGGCGGATGGCCATTTCGGGAAGACTGCTCATGCGGTGCCCGCGTCCGTACCGGTCCCGGCCAGCCGGCGGCGGGCCAGACGTTCGAAAAAGAGATAGATGACCGGCGTGGTGTACAGGGTAAGCACCTGGCTGACGATGAGCCCGCCGACGATGACGATGCCAAGCGGCCGGCGCAGTTCCGAGCCCACGCCCGAACCCAGGGCCAGGGGCAGCGCCCCGAGCAACGCGGCAAAGGTGGTCATCATGATGGGCCGAAAGCGCAGCAGACAGGCCTCGTAGATGGCGTCGCGCGGGGCCTTGCCCTCCTCCCGCTCGGCGGAAAGGGCGAAGTCCACCATCATGATGCCGTTTTTCTTCACAATGCCGATCAGCAGGATGATGCCGATGACGGCCATGACGCCCAAGTCCTCATGGAACAGGAGCAGCGCCCACAAACCGCCGATGCCGGCCGAGGGCAGCGTGGACAGAATCGTCACCGGGTGGATGAAGCTCTCGTACATGACGCCGAGCACGATGTAGACCGTGATCAGGGCGGCCAGGATGAGCAGGGGCTCGTTTTTGAGCGATTCCATGAAGGCCCGGGCCGCGCCCTGGAAATTGCCGACAATGCTGTCCGGCATGGCCAGTCCGGCCTTGACCGTGTCCACGGCGGCCACGGCGTCGCCCAGGGAATGGCCCGGGGACACGTCGAAGGAGATGGTGGCGGCCGGGAACTGGCCCTGGCGGTTGATCACCAGCGGGCCCACGCCCTGGCTGACCGTGGCCACGGCCGACAGCGGCACCTGGCCGCCGTCGGAACCGGGCAGGCGGATGCGCGACAGGGCCGCGGCCCCGTCGGCCATGTCCGGCAGCAGGCCGAGCACCACCCGGTACTGGCTCAGTTCCGTGAACATGGTGGAAATCTGCCGCTGGCCGAAAGCGTCGTAGAGGATGTTGTCCACGTCCTCGGGCGTGATGCCGTAGCGGGCGGCGGCCACCCGGTCGATATCGACGTTGAAGCGCAGGCCGCCATCGATGAGGTTGGAGACAACGTTTCGCACCGCCGGCTGCTTGGCCAGGGCCGCGACAAAGCGCGGCGTCCAGTGCGACAGCTCGGAGGCGCTCGGGGAATCCAGGGTGTATTGGTACTGGGCCCGGCCGGCCCGGGCGTCGACGGTCAGGTCCTGGACGGGTTGGAGCGTAAGCGTGATGCCCGGCACCCCGCGCGCCCGCTCCTCCAGCCGCCGGGCCACGGCCGCGGCGTCGGCGTCGCGTTTGGCCTTGGGCACCAGGGCAATGGACAGTCGGCCCATGTTGAGGCTGACATTGGTGCCGTCCACCCCGACATAGGAGGCCACGGAAACCACGGCCGGGTCCTTGGACAGGGCATCGGCCAGCTCCTGCTGGCGCTCGCTCATGGCGGCGAAGGAGACGGTCGGCGGAGCCTCGGTCACGCCCGAGAGCAGCCCCGTGTCCTGGACCGGGAAAAAGCCCTTGGGCACGTAGAGATACAGCAGCACCGTGACCACCACCGTCCCCAGAGCCACGAGCAGGGTCAGGCCCTGGTGGCGCAGCACCACGGTCAGCGTGCGGCCGTAGCCGGCGATGGCCCGGTCAAAAAGGCCCTGGGTGGCCCGGAAAAACCGGCCCGATCCGCCAAGGCCGCCGTGCCCGAGCATCCGGGCGCACATCATGGGGGTCAGCGTCAGCGACACCAGGGCCGAAAGCAGGATGGCCACGCCAAGGGTCATGGCGAATTCGCGGAAAAGCCGCCCCACCACGTCGCCCATGAAAAGCAGCGGAATGAGCACCGCGACCAGGGAGACGGTCAGCGACAGGATGGTGAAGCCGATCTGCCCGGCCCCGGCCAGGGCCGCTTCGAGCGGCGTGGCCCCGCCCTCCACGTGGCGGGCCACGTTTTCGATCATGACGATGGCGTCGTCCACGACAAAGCCGGTGGAAATGGTCAGGGCCATGAGCGTCAGGTTGTTGAGCCCGTAGCCGAGCAGATACATGACGCCGAAGGTGCCGACCAGCGACAGCGGCACGGCCACGGCCGGAATGAGCGTGGCCCGGCCGTCGCGCAGGAAGATGAAGATGACGCCCACCACCAGGGCCACGGCCAGGGCCAGTTCGATCTGCACGTCCTCGATGGAGGCGCGGATGGTGGTGGTGCGGTCGGAGAGCACGTCCAGGTTGACGGCCGCCGGCAGCGAGGCCCGCAGGCTCGGCAAAATGGCCTTGATCCGGTCGACCACGGCAATGACGTTGGCCCCGGGCTGGCGCTGGATGTTGAGGATGATGGCCGGCTTGCCGTCCACCCAGGCGGCCTGCCGCACGTCCTCGGCCCCGTCGGTCACCGTGGCCACGTCGGACAGGCGCACCGGGCGGCCGTCCTTGTAGGCGATGATCAGCGGCCGGTATTCCTTGCTGGACAGCAGCTGGTCGTTGGCCCCCAGGATGGACGACTGGGACGGGCCGTCGAAACCGCCCTTGGCCTGGTTGACGTTGGCCGCGGCCACGGCCGTGCGCACGGCCTCCAGGGTGATGCCGTAGGCGGCCAGGGCCGTGGGATTGGCATCCACGCGCACGGCCGGCCGCTGGCCGCCGGCCACGCTGACCAGCCCCACGCCGGAAAGCTGGGAAATCTTCTGGGCCAGCCGGGTGTCGGCCAGATCCTGCACCTCGGTCAGCGGCATGGCCTCCGAGGTCAGGGCCAGGGCCAGGATGGGGGCGTCGGCCGGGTTGACCTTGCTGTAGACCGGCGGCGTGGGCAGGTCGTCGGGCAGCAGGCTGTAGGCGGTATTGATGGAGGCCTGCACCTCCTGTTCGGCCACGTCGAGGGACAGGCTCAGGGCGAATTGCAGGGTGATGACCGAGGCCCCGCTGGAGCTGGCGGAGGTCATCTGGGTGAGCCCCGGCATCTGACCGAACTGCCGTTCCAGGGGCGCGGTCACGGCCGAGGCCATGACATCCGGGCTGGCCCCGGGATAGAGCGTGCGCACCTGGATGGTGGGATAATCCACCTGCGGCAGGGCCGACACCGGCAGCTGGAAATAGGCGATGGCCCCGGCCAGGATGACCGCCACCATGACCAGGGTGGTGGCCACGGGACGCAAAATAAACGGTCGCGACAGGTTCATGACTTGTCGGCCGTCGCTGCGTCGGTGTTTCGGATGGCCACGGTCGCGCCGTCGCGCAGCCGGTCCGCGCCCTCGACCACCACGGTCTCACCGGGGTTCACCCCGGATTCCACCACCACGTCCGTGCCCACGGCCAGCCCGGTTTTCACCGGCCGCATGGCCACGGCGTTGTCCTTGCCGACCACGAAGACATGGGATTCCTTGGGGCCGCGCAACACGGCCGCCGCCGGCAGCAGCACCACATTTTGACGATTTTCCAGCAACAGTTCGGCATTGACGAACTGGTTGGGGAAAAGCGCCTCGTCGGCGTTTTTGAAAATGGCCCGCATCCTGACCGTGCCCGTGGCGGTGTCGATCTGGTTGTCCGTGGTGGCCAGCGATCCCTCGGCCAGCTTGCTGGTCATGGTGCGGTCGTAGGCGGCAACCGACAGCGTTTTGCCGGCCAGCAGGCGCCTGCGCACTTCCGGCAGCTGGTCCTCGGGCAGGGTGAACAGCACGCTTATGGGCGACATCTGGGTGATGACGCACAGGCCGGTGGTGTCGGTGGTCTTGACGATGTTGCCCGGATCGATCTTGCGCAGCCCCACCCGGCCGGAGACGGGCGCGGTGATGCGGCTGTATTCGATTTGCAGCCTGGCATTGTCGATCTGCGCCTTGTCCGAGCGCACCGCGCCTTCGTACTGGCGCACGAGGGAGGCCTGCGTGTCCCGGGTCTGGCCGGCCAGCATATCCTTTTTGACCAGGTTGTCGTAGCGCACCAGATCGGCCCGGGCGTTGTCGAGCAGGGCCGTGTCCTTGGCCAGCTGTCCCTGGTACTGGGCCAGCTCGGCCTGGAAGGGGCGCGGATCGATCTGCGCCAGCAGCTCGCCTTCCTTGACGAGCTGGCCTTCCTTGAAGCGCACGTCGAGGAGCTCGCCGTCGACCCGGCTTTTGACGGTGACGGTTTTAAGCGGCGTCACCGTGCCAATGCCGGTCAGCGTCACCGGGGCGTCGCCCAGCCGGGCCCTGGTCACGGACACGGACACCGTCCGGGACATGCCCGGCGGCGGCCCCTTGGGCTGGGCCCGGCCGTCGCGGTCCAAAAAAAACCACGCTCCGGCACCCAGGGCCACGAGACAGACCACGATGGCGATTTTGCGAAACGCCCCGGAAGGGGCCGATGCGTCCTTGTATGCTGCCATGACGGGCTTCCTTGTCATGTGTGTCGGGGTCATGAAATACAACACGCCGGGAACGGCGTTGCGAGTCCACGTCGTTTCCGGCGGGTGAAAGGTTACATCGCGGCCGCCAAAGCAGCCAGTTTTCACGGCGCACCTTGCAAAAGCGTCAGTCGGCCTTTCCAGGGGAGCCAGGGGGCGTCGGGGGCCCCGGCCGGTCCGGGCTCCGGGCCCTGCCCGCCGCAGGCTTTCCTCACGCCTGTTTCAGGGAACCAGGTCCCGCAGGCCTTGTCGCCCGGCGCGTCCATCCGGTCACGCCCGGACGCCGCCTTTCCCGGAACCGGACGGCCGGCGCGTGCGGCCATCGTCCCGAAGCCGCCAGCCTTACGGCCAAACCGGGCCTGCGTCCATCACGCCCCGGGTGCGGACGTTTTTGTGAGCGGACGCGTCAAAAACGTCGTCCCCGGGCCGCCTCGGCGCTCACACCGCCCCGCTGAACCGGGCAAAGCTCGCGCATTCATACCGGTTGAGAAACGGACAGGGCTCCTTGGCAAACCATCTTTTCTTCGGGCACCAGTACGCGTTCCTGAAGGGTTCGTTGCACCCCGTGGGCGTGGTGGCCTTGCGGGTGTGCGAACCGATGCGCATCCTGCCATCCGCGTGGAGCATCCGGATCACGGCCATGTTCGTCACCTCCGTTTTCCCTGGTCCATGCATAAGCCGGACCAGGGTTGTCCGAAATCCCCGCGCGACGCCCCGCCGGCAGGTCAATTCCGCCGGCCCCGTTTCCGGCCCTGGCGCGACGGCCGGATTTGATCTATCAACCAGCCCATGCCACGCGCCGGCCGCCCTCCGGTCGGCAAAGGAGGATGCCTTGGGACTTTTGGCAGCCAGCGGCGGATTCACCCGCTACCGCATCGTCGAGGAGGTCAAGGACGACATCCTGCGCGAAGCGCCGGACCGCCTCAAAAAATACGCGTTCATGGACATTGACGGCACCGCCGACGAACGGTCGTTCGGCTGGGTGGCCTTCGAGGATTACCTGGACACCGAATGGCGCACCGCGCCCCCGGAAAAAGGCCATTACCTGGCCTTCTCCCTGCGCCTGGACACCCGGCGGGTCTCGCCGGCCGTGCTCAAAAAGCACATGCGCCTGGCCATCGACCAGGAGAAGGAACACAACCAGGCCTCGGGCAAGAACTTCATCTCCAAGGACCGCAAAAAGGAAATCGGAGAACGCGTCAAACTCTCGCTCATGGCCCGGGCCCTGCCCATTCCGGCCGTGTTCGAAGCCGTGTGGAACACCATCGACCACGTGGTCTGGCTGTGCTCCACCAACAGCAAGGTGCAGACCCTGTTCGAAGACCTGTTCACCATGTCCTTCGAACTGCACCTCGAACCGCAGACCCCGGCCTTCCTGGCCGAACGCATCCTCGGCGTCGAACGCGCCCTGGCCCTGGAACACATCGAACCCAGCCAGTTCGCGGGATAATGGGGGAGAATGCCTCCGGCGGCCGGGGGGGATCATCCCCCCCGGTCCCCCTGAAAGGGGAAGGACAGAACAGGGCCGACGAGACCCGTGGGAGTAATTGATGGACGTCAATATGGCGGAAGCCAAGAATCCGGTGCTGGGACAGGATTTTCTGACCTGGCTCTGGTATAAGAGCGAAAAAAGCGGTTGGCTCTTCAAGCTGCCCGACGGCGGCGAGGTCAACGTCTATTTGGAACAGAAGATATCCGTGCGCGGCGGCGAAGGCGAGGAAGCCGAGACCGCCACCGTGTCGGGACCCCATGCCCAGTTCGCCGAGGCCCGGCTGGGCGTGCGTAGCGGCAAGCGCGTGGACAAGGCGCTCATCCGCTTCGAGCAGGACGGCGAGACCTGGACCGTCATGGCCAAGGCCGACGATTTCACCTTCAACGCCCTGCGCACGCCCAAAATGGACACGCGCAGCGAGGAAGGCGAGGACCCCGACGCCAAGGTCCTGGAAAAGCTCTTCCTCATCGAAAAGTGCGCCGCCTTTTTCGACGCCCTCTACACCCAGTTCCTGACCGCCCGCCTGGGCCAGGGCTGGACCGGCGAACTGTCCGACTTCGCCGAATGGCTGCGCGAGGGCGTCTAGGCGGTCATTTCGACGACATGACGCACACCCCGTCCCAGTTGGCGGGCGGATCGGCGAGCAGGCGGCGGCAGCGTTCCACATAGGACGCCGCCGCCGCGTCGTTTGGAGCCAGAGACGAAAACCCGGCCAGGGCGGTCTGGAAATCGCCGGCGGTAAAGGCGGCCAGGGCCGCGGCAAAGGCCTCGTGCGCCGCCTGCCCTTCCCGGGCCGTCTCGGGCCACAGCGGCTCGTAGACCGCCACCGGCTCGGCCCGACCGACCACGGCCACCCGGGCCAGCCGGCGCGTGCCGAACGTCTCCCCGACGGCCCGGCGCGTGGCCTCGGACATCATGGTGAAGGTGCCGAACTGCTTGTTCACCCCCTCCAGGCGCGAGGCCAGATTCACGGCGTCGCCCAGCATGGTGTAGTCGAAACGCGACTGCGAGCCCATGTTGCCGACCACGGCCTCGCCGGTATTGAGCCCCACCCGCATGTGCAGATCGTGGCCCGAGACCTCCCGGAAAACCGGCCGCAACTCGGCCAGCCTGTCCTGGCAGCGCAGCGCCGCGCGCACCCCCCGGACGGCATGGTCGGGCTGGTCCAGCGGTGCGTTCCAGAAGGCGATGATGGCGTCGCCCTCGTATTTGTCCACGGTGCCGCCCTCGTCCAGGATGATGTCGGTCATGGCCGTCAGATAGCGATTGAGCAGTCCGGTCAGCTCCTTGGGCGAAAGCCCTTCGGAGATGCCGGTAAATCCCTGCAGGTCGGAAAAAAAGATCGTCAGTTCGCGCTGTTCGCCGCCAAGGCTCATGCGCTCGGGATGGGCGATGAGCGCCTCGATGACGTCCGGGCTCAGGTACTGGCGAAAGGCCGATTTGATAAAGCGCTTCTGCCGGCCCTCGGTGGCGTAGCCAAGCAGCACGGCCACGCCGAGTCCGCCGGTCACGGCCACCTGCGGCAGGGCCAGGGGCAGCCACCAGCCCAGGACATAGGCCGCCAGCGCCAACCCGATGGGCAAGGGCCAGAATACCACCATGGCCAGCGCGCCGGCACTGGCCCCGCTGGCAAGCGACACGGCCGACGCCCCGGCCAGGGCCAGCAGCCCGGCCAGCAGCCAGCCCGACCAGACCGGCGGCACGTGCAGAAAATCGCCGGTCAGCAGGCTTTGCAGGGCCTGGGCGTGGATCTCCACGCCAGATGTCACCCCGGCCACGGGCGACGGGCGCATGTCGAGCAGGCCCGGCGCGGAAAAGCCGAACAGCACGTAGCGCCCGCGAAACAGCGCCGGATCGACCGAAGGCCTGCCCCCTTCCCGCAAGGCCAGTTCGCTTTGGATGACCGCCGCCGCCGAGACCGCCGGGAAATCGGCCGAATCCCGCCAATGCGGCACGCACTGCCCGTCGGCGTCCAGGGGAACCGTGAGAGGCCCCAGGCGCAGCGTCCGGCCGGCAATGGCGGCGTCCAACCCGCCCCCGGCCAACAGCCGCGCGGCCAGGGGCAGCGACGGCACGGCAAGGTCGGCAAAGACGCCGAAAAGTCGCACCCGCCGGTACACGCCGTCAGGGTCCGGCTGCTGGCTGACATTGCCGAGAATGGCCGCGCCGGCCGCCACTTCGGGCACCGGAAAGGCCGCCTTGGGGAAAACCGGCGCCCGCTCCGGCGGCAGCGTCGCCAGCCAGGCGTCCAATCCCTGGATCGTCAGCGGATCGGGCGGCGCGCTGGCCGGCCAATAGGTGGTCTGCCCGGACTCGCGGCCGAGAAACACGGGCAGCACGAACCGGCCCAGCCGCCGACCGGCCTCGGCCAGGGCCTTGTCGTCGGCCACGCCATAGGTCGAGGGCTCGGTGAACAGCACGTCAAAGGCCACGGCCCGCGCCCCGGCCCGGCGGCAAAAATCCAAAATGACGCTGTAGACCTCGCGCGGCCAGGGCCAGGACAGGCCGTTTTCCCTGGCCCCCCAGTCCAGGCTGGCCTGATCGAGCAAAATCAGGCGCACGGCGTCGGACGGGCCGTCCCGGGGCGCAAGCAGCCGCGCCCGCCAGTCGAATGTGCGGGCCTCGAACGAGGCCACGACACCCGTGAGCGACAACACCCAGGCCAAAAACAGTCCGGCCAGCCCGGCCAGCACCCCATGCAGCAGCCGCTTGCGAAAGAGGCCTCCGGCGGCCAGGAGGGGCGCCGCCCCTCCTGGACCACCCCGCCGGGGGGGA
>JAFABC010000195.1 GCA_023426275.1 Pseudomonadota bacterium
GGCAAAGCCTGGGCGAAAATGCGCCGCCAAGGTGCGCCAGCGTCGCTTCGCGCCGCCAAAGATACGTCGAGGGGGTCCGGGGGCATCATGCCCCCGGCCGCCGGAGGCCTCTTTGACGCCCTGTTAAAGAACGGCCTCGATAAGGCGTGGGCCGGACTGGCGCAGCGCCTCGGTGAAGGCGCCGGCAAAGGCCTGCGTGGTATCCACCCGCACGGCCGAAACCCCCATGCCTTCGGCCAGCCTGACCCAGTCCAGGGAAGGGTTGTGCAGGTCGAGCAGGGACAGCGCCCGCTCACCGCCGGGAGCCGCCTGGACCAGCCGTAGTTCCTGGTTGAGAACGGCGTAGGAGCGGTTGGCATAGATAACAGTGACCACGTCGAGCTGTTCCCTGGCCTGGGTCCACAGGGCTTGCAGCGTGTACATGGCGCTGCCGTCGCCCTCCAGGCAGACGACCTTGCGTCCCGGCGCGGCCACGGCGGCGCCGGTGCTCAGCGGCAGGATGTCGCCGATGGAACCGCCGGTCAGCGGCAGGTAGTCGTGGGGCGCGGCCGAGGCGAGCAGGCCGGTGTACGGCAGCGTGGAGGTGATGCCCTCGTCGGTGACAATGGCCTCTTCCGGCAACAGCGCGGCCACGGTGCGCATGACGCTTTCCGCGGTGAGCGGCCCGGGGGCGGGCAGGCTGGGCGGGGCGAAGGGCGCGACAGGACACTTCGAGGTCGCGCCAAGGGCCTCGGCCAGGGCGGCCAGGGCCTCGTTGCCGTCCTCGTGGGGCTGGGACAGGGTCAGGATTGCGCAGTCCGGCGGCGTGAGCCAGCTTTCCTGGTCGGGGTAGGCGAAAAACGACACCGGCGGCTCGGCTCCGACCAGCAGCAACTGTTCGAATTCGCCCAGGCGGCGCAGGATGTCCTTGCCGCGATAGGCCAGCCGCTCGACGACCGGCGAGCCCGCGCCGGTGCGCAGGCGCGGGGTGAAGGTGTCGCAGAAAAGCGCGCCGCCCGTTTTGGCGACGATGCGTCCGGCCGCCTGGAGTCCGTCGCCGTGGAGCACCGCGCCGCGCATGAGGATGGCCGTTTTTTTGCCGCTGGAAAGGGCCCGCGCCGCCGCCGCCACGGTTGCCCGGGAGACTTGCGACGGCGGGCAGACCGCGAGCGCGGGGGAGGGGCGCTCGGCCGGCAGCCAGGCCGTGTCCGCCGGCAGGATCAGGGTGGCCACCCGTCCCGGGGCCTGCCGGGCGGCCTGCACGGCGCGGGCGGCATCGGCCGCCACGGTCCGGGGGCTTCGCGACCGGAAGGTCCAATGGGAAATGGCTTCGGCAAAACCTTTGACATTGGAATTGAGCGGCGCGTTGTAGCGTTCGTGGTAGGTGGCGTGGTCGCCGACGATGTTGACCATGGGCGACTGGGCCCGCCGGGCGTTGTGGGTGTTGGCCATGCCGTTGGCGAAGCCCGGGCCCAGGTGGAGCAGGGTGCAGGCCGGTTTGCCGGTCATGCGGGCGTAGCCGTCGGCCGCGCCGGTCACCACGCCCTCGAACAGGCACAACACCGGGCGCATGCCCGGGATGCGGTCGAGGGCGCTGACGAAATGCATTTCCGAGGTGCCCGGATTGGCAAAGCACACCTCCACGCCGCTGGCGACCAGGGTGGCGACCAGGGATTCGGCCCCGTTGTATGTCTCGAGGGCATTGGATTCGGCGGTATTCGCGCGTTCTTGCAACATAGCCTTACTCTTTGAAATCGTTCAGGTTGGTTCCCCGTTTGTTGCCAAGGCGGCAACGGTCATGGCCGGTCCGGCGGTTCCCTCGGCGTTGGCGCGCTTCGTCCGTTGCCTTGTCCGCGGCGGCGCGAAGCGGTTTTCCGGGCCGGTCCAACGCGTCGCGGCCGCGACGCTCCCGGCAGGGAGGCAATCGCAGCCATAGATTTGCTTTAGTGGATGCGTCAGAAAAGTCCACTCGCCGGGGCCGGCGGTTCGGACAGGGGCGCTGGCCGATCGTCCTAGCGGTCTTGCGCCTCGGGCGCGCTCTGGTATGGTCGCGGCAAAATCCGTTTTCAGGGAGCCGCACCATGCCGTACCGCGACAGACAAGGACAGCGCCCCGGGTTGTGGCTTGTGGCCGCCGTAGCCCTGCTCGCCGGACTGCTGGCCGGGTTCGGACCGGCCTTTTGCGCCAAAACCGATCTGACCGCCATCCAGCTGCCGCCCGGATTTTCCATCGGGATCTACGCGGCGGTGCCGGGGGCGCGTTCCCTGGCCCTGGGGGAAAAGGGCACGGTCTTTGTCGGCAGCCGCGGGCCCGGCAAGGTTTACGCCGTGACCGGGCAGGGGACGGGCAGGGGCCGCGTGCGCGTCATCGCCTCGGGCCTGACCGAACCCAACGGCGTGGCCTTCCGGGATGGCGACCTCTATGTGGCCGCCCTGGATAAGATCCTGCGCTTTCGCGATATCGAAAACCGGCTGGACAATCCGCCAGCGCCCGAGCGCATTCCGGCCAGTCTGCCCGGCGACAGGCACCATGGCTGGAAGTTCATCGCCTTCGGGCCGGACGGAAAACTCTACATACCCGTTGGCGCGCCCTGCAACATCTGCCGCCGCGACCCGCCCTACGACACCATCCAGCGGCTCGACATCGCCACCGGCCGGCAGGAGGTCTTTGCCCGGGGCATCCGCAACACCGTGGGCTTCGACTGGCACCCGGAGACCGGGGAGCTGTGGTTCACGGAAAACGGACGGGACTGGCTTGGCGACGACGTCCCGCCCGACAGCCTCAACCGTGCGGCCGTCCCGGGGCTGGATTTCGGCTTTCCCTCCTGCAACGCCGGGCAGCCGGACCCGGAATTCGGCCAGGGCGCGGACTGTGCGCGCTATGCCCCGAACGCCGTGCGCATCCAGGCCCACAGCGCTCCGCTCGGCATGCGGTTCTACACCGGCGACATGTTCCCAAGCGCCTACCGCAACCGTATTTTCATTGCCGAGCACGGCTCCTGGAACCGCTCCAGCCCGGTGGGCTATCGCCTCGCCGTGGCCACGGTGAACGCCGACGGCACGGCAGACTACGAACCTTTTGCCACGGGCTGGCTGCAAGGGCGGTCCGCCTGGGGCCGGCCGGTCGATGTGCTGGTTATGCCCGACGGCGCGCTGCTGGTCAGCGACGACCGGGCCGGCCTGCTCTATCGCATCACGTATCGGTGATGCCGCCATCCCCGGCCGCGCATCGGACGAGGGCGGCGCGGAAACGAAAAAGGCCCCGACGGAAACCATCAGGGCCTCAGGCGCGCGGCGTTTGGGGCGTGGAAAAAGCTTATTTTTCGCGCACGAAAAAGATGTTGTACTTTTGCCGCGCCACGGCCTGGTAGTAGACTCCCGCCAAAATGTCCTTTTCGGGGTCATAGGTCAGCGTATAGGTGGAACCGTTGTAGCCACCCGCCCGCAACTCAAGGAAAACCTTGATCGTTTTCCCTTCCCGCGTCGCCTGGGCCTTTTCGAACGGCAGGAAACGCGGGTTCGAATAGATGGCCTCGAGATTGCCGTCGGCGTCAACGCCTTCAATGGTCACGACATAGCCGCCATCGGGGCGCACCCAGCGCCCGACGAGCACCTCGAAACCGGAGGGCGTTTGGGCGGCGGGCTTGTCCGTTGCGGTTTGCGACGTCCCGGCCTCCTGCGCCCGCACCGGCTGTCCGAGCAGGCCGAACGCAAGGACAAGACCGGAAACAATGCCCAGCAAAGTGGCTTTCATCGTCCGTAGCTCCTTGAGAGTTCCTCAGGAAACGATCGCGCGAGGGGAGCGGAACCGGCAACCGTCATGCCGCCTTGCTCCCCCGGCTCCGTCTCAGTTCTTTGCGGCGGGGTAAATGACTTTCCAGTCATTTTTCATGTCGACCACGGTCCAGTCTTTCGCCTTGGCTTCGGCCAGGGCGTTTTCCGTGCCCTTGTCGTAGGCGTATTCGCGCGTGGCATCGGTGTGGTGGACGAGCAGGGCCAGGTGCGCGCCCTTGCCGGCGCTGGTCCATTCGAGCATCTGCTGGTCGCCGTCGGAGTTGCCGAAGGCGGCGATGGGACGGCGGCCGATATGGCTGTTTATGCCCACGGGCTTGCCGGCCTTGTCGTCGACGAAGGCGATCTTGGGCAGGCGCATGATGACCGGTCCGTCAGGTGTCATCTCGTATTTGGTGACCAGACTGCTGCCCACGACCTGCTCGGGCGGCACGCCGTACACCTTTTCCGTCCAGGGACGCATGAATTCGATGCCGCCGCCGGAGACGATGAAGGTCTTGAAGCCGTTGGCGCGCAAATAGGCAAGCAGTTCCAGCATGGGCTGGTAGACCATTTCCGTATAAAGCCGTTTGGTCTGGGGATGGCGGGCCGTGGCGATCCAGTCCTTGACCTCCTGCTCGAAGACGGCCGTGGACATGCCGGCCTGGGCGGCCATGGCCAGTTCGATCATCGCCGACTCGCCGCCGGACAGCGCGCCCTTGAGGTCCCCTTTGAGGATCGAGGCGAAAGGCTCCTGGGTCTTCCACTCGGGATGTTGCGGCGCCATGGCCTTGATGCGGTCGAGGATGAAGTAGATTTGGAAATAGAGCGGCTTTTCGGCCCAAAGCGTGCCGTCGTTGTCGAAGGTGGCGATGCGCTCGGGCACGGGCACGAAATCGGGCGATCCTTCCCGTGTCACCTTCTTGACGAAATCAATGATGGCCGTCTTGGCCTTGCCGTCGTTCCAGGACGGCAGGGGATCGGCGGACTGCGCCGCGGCCAGTTGGGCGCAGGCGACCAGAATGGTCAGAACGAACGCGGTCAGGATGGTTTTGTTTGTTCGCATAAAGGTCCTTTTTCGATGGCTTGGCGCATCGTGCGCAGCGCGCCGCATCGTTGGGAAAACGTCCGCCCCCGGAGCACGGGGCTCCGGGGGCGGACGTTGCAGTGATCAGGCGGCCGGGGCGTTACACACCCGTTGCGGCCTAGTTGCCGGTCGGCATCGGGATGCTGACGCCGTCCTTTTTGAGGGAATCACGAATGTACTGGAAGTGCTGGTACTTCGTAAGGGTGATCGGTCCCGAGTAGCCTTCGCTTTGCAGCTTGCGCGGCGGGTACTTGACGTAGGTCTTCATGAGGTCGCTGATCGCCTGGTTGAAGGTCACGAGCGTCCAGGTGTGTTCGGTGAAGTTGTTCATGAAGATGTCGTAGCGTTCCTGCGGGTCCTGCCACAGATCGAAGATCTGCGGCGTGATGGCCACGTACTTGCTCGCGCCCTTCCAGCCGAGGTTGGTGTCCACGGCCAGGCCGCCGGTCTGGGCGCCGTCGTCGCCGCGCAGGTTGAACACGGCCTTGTAGTGGCCGGTCCGCACCGCGCCGGGGGTCAGCTCGTCCTCGGTGAAGTAGAACCAGCTATCGCGCTCGGACTTGCCGGTGCCGAACAGCACGGGCGACATGTCGTAGCTGTCGAAGATGATGGGCTGTCCTTCGCGGTCCTTTTCCGGGAGCTTCAGGCCGGCCAGATGGGCGAAGGTGGCCATGAGGTCCAGGCCGCCGAGGATGTCGTTGTTTCTGGAGTGGTCCTTGATCTTGCCGGGCATCCAGGCGATGGCGGGCACGCGGTTGCCGCCCTCGCGGTCCGTGCCCTTGGTGCCCCGGAACGGCGTGTAGCCGGCGTCGGGGTACACGTCCTGCCAGGCGCCGTTGTCCGTGGTGAAGAACACCAGCGTGTTCTTGTCCAGACCCAGCTCGCGAAGCTTGTCCATGAGACGGCCGATGCGGGTATCAAGCTCCACCATGGAGTCGGCATACTTGGTCTTGGACAGGGACTTGTGCTCGAATTCCGGGGCCGGCAGGTTCGGCTGGTGCACCTTCATGAAGTTGACGTTGATGAAAAACGGCTTCTTGGACTTGGCCGCCTCGTCCAGGAATTCCAAGCCCGCCTTTTCCACGTACTTGTCGAGGTAAGGAATGCCGACCACGCCCTTTTCCGGCGTATCGACGTATTCGCCGTTGACCGCCCAGTCCTGCTTGGGCTTTTCCCCGGCATTGCCCGACAGCGCGCCCTTGGTCACCTTCTGGAACATATCACGCAGCTTGGGGTCCATGTCCGGGAACCACTTCGGGTCGCCGTAGGTGTAGGCATTGAGGTGGTACAGCAGGGCGTACTTCATGTGGTCGTAGCCCTGGGCGTTGGGCAGGGCGTAATCGGCTTCGCCCAGGTGCCATTTGCCGGTGAAGTAGGTCTCGTAGCCGGCCTGCTTGAGCACCGAGGCCAGGGTCCATTCCGCCGCCGGCAGGCCGCCGCCCTGGCCCTGGAAGGCCACGGTGGTCATGCCGCTGCGGTTGGGGATGCGGCCGGTCTGCATGGCGGCGCGGCCGGGCGTGCAGCTCGGCTGGCCGTAGAAGGAAAACATGGTCATGCCCTCGTCGGCCATGCGGTCGAGGTTGGGCGTGGGCATGCCGCGCCCCGCGCCGCCGCCGTACACGCCGAGGTCGCCGTAGCCCACGTCATCGGCGACGATGAGCAGGATGTTCGGTTTGTCCGCGGCCTGGGCCAGTCCGGGAAGACAAAGGATTGTAGCGACAACGAATGTCGCGAGTCGTCTCAGCACGCTCTGCATAAGGTAACGCCTCCATTTTATGTTTCACATGGCGCCCAGAGTACGCATGGGCGATGATCCCGCCTCTGCACTCCTCTTGCGGAGTAGCCTCGCGATGCATTCGGTTTTTTTGCCTTGGCCAGACCTCCCGAGATGCGGATACCGGTCCCGTGGTGTCGGCTAGTTGCCGAAGATCGGTTTTTTAATCAGCGATTCAATGACCGGGGTGATCTGAATCCTGATCTGGGCGCGTTGCCCGTAATCCTTCTGGCTGACGACGGAATATTCGCATCCGACCTTGATATTGAGCGGCATGTTGCCGATTTTTACGGTTCTCCCGACGAAAAGTCCCACAGGAACGTTCCAACGGTTCCCATCCGAAGCCTGATGGTCGTAGGTTATGGTGGGATTCATTCCTATCTGCCATGCCTTGGGTAAATTGAACACAAGAAAATAAAACATGCTGCCCTGATTGATGTCGGGCGTTCTATCCCCTTGGCTGCTCGATCCGATTTTCCAGAAGTAATTCGGGAAGACACCCGCCGTCAGCAGCTTGTTTTTATATCCCAGAACAAACGCCGGCCCCATGGCCCACTGGCCCTTGCCCAGCCGGTAGTCCGTGGCCGTGGGCAGCATGCCGACCGGGCCGGCCCCGAGAATGAAGTTGCCGGATATGCTGTCCGGCACGGCCAGCAAAAGAGGCACCTGGATGTCGCCGATGCCGCCGATGTTCTGGAATTGGCCGCCCTTCGGGATGGGCTGGCTGAAGGAGACGGGAATGATGGGGCGCGTGATCAGTCGCAACGCGCTCTCTCCCGTCCCGTACAGGGGCAGGGGCATGACGGGCTGAAAGAGCATGCCGGTACCGGTGCGCGGCGCGCCGGAAACGATGTCGCCATCATAAAATTGCGGGAGGCCGAAACTCATGTTCAGCGCCCACAGGTTGCCAAGGGGGTTGGCGAGTTCCGCCCCGGTTTTCCCGAGGTCCATCTCCTCGTCGGCAAAGGCAACTGCCGGGACAAGCAGAAACAGCAGGAGGCCGCACAGGAGACCAAGCGCCCCGGCGCGTGTCCCTGGATATGTGTCGGTGCAGCCGCGCAAGCGAAAACGACGATGGCGTGCCTCTGCCGTCAAGCCTTGAGTATCCATGGGAAATTCCGTCTCCTGTCCGTTGAGGGTGTCTCAGAACTTGATAGCAAAGGAGGCATAGAGCGTGTCCATGAGAAAGCTGTGTTGCGCGCCGAGATCGTGAATCCATTTGGCGATGAACAGGAGGTCCTTGCCACCGACCGGAATGGCGTAGCTGGCAACGGGGCCGATGCCCGTGCCCGAAGCCTCGAAGGCCCCCAATTTGGCTCCGGGGCCCACGTCCGGCGTGGTCTGGGCGAGGAAATAGCCGGTCGCGCCCAGGGCGAAGCGGGGCGTGAAATGGTAGGCGGTCGTCCAGTCCACGTGCAGGAGGTTGCCGGAGAGATAGTGCGTGGCCGGGTTCTCGGTGTTGATCATGTAGCCGGCGTTGATCGAGAGTTCGAAATTCGTTTTGCTCAGCCACGTAAAGGCCACGTTCCCGTCGAACGAGAAGTAGTTCATGCCGAGGTTCGTCAGTTTGCTCGCATTGTAGTAGCCGGTGGGCAAAAAGACGATGGGCATGACCACGAGGTGGCATTCGCCGAAGTTCCAGCCGGCGATGACCGGCATGAGGAAGATGTCCGAGAGCCCGCCCCGATTGCCGTAGCCGCCCACGCTTTTCTGCTCGGGCATGGGGAGTCCGGTCGGGTTGGAGAGGGACGTGTAGGTCGCCGAGGCATTGCCGGAGACGTGCAGGTTGATGATGATGGGCACGCCCAGGCCCACGCCCAGAAAGCCGTTCATGGCCGGCACGTCGAACATGTAGCTGAGCTTGGTGAGGTTCACGACCGAATAGACGTCGAGTTTGGCGTAGGCGCGTCCGCCCTTGAGCGCGCCGTCGATCTGTCCCGCCTGATAGATGGTGTCGTTGCGGGTGTAGAATCCCGCCGCCGGAATGTACCCCATCAGAAAGTCGCCATACGCGCCCTGCACGTAATGGCTGGTGCCGCCTTCGACCGCCACGGCCGGTCGCGGGGAAACGACAAGACAGGCCAGCAGAAAGAAGAGTGGCCAGCAGATGCGAAACCGGGAGCCGGGCGACGTGAAATGCATCTTAACCTTCTTGCATGGTTGTTTGTTGGCAGGACATGGTACAAGTTCGCAAAGATTCCCTTGCTCTTTGGTTTTCAAGGAATGCACTTTTTCTTTGGTGAAAAGATCCGGCGCTGGCTTTGAAACGACATGCTGGATATTTTTTTACACGGATTGGTTCGTGGTGGGCTCTTTTCGTGAGGAAAAAGGAAATATATGTATCATCATAAAACATTTTTTACTTTATTGGAGTCTGTACAGTAGGGGGGGTATTTCAATTTGTCCAATGCAAATTTTTTTGCACTTTAATAGTTTTTTGTTATACGGGAGGACAGCGTGGGTTTCCTGGTCGGGAGAAGGCGAAAACGGCCGTGCTCGCACTTGCGGGCGGGATGTGCGTTGCCTGTGAAGAAACAGGCGGCGCGGACGGGGCTGGCCGACTGGTTGCCAGGCAACCGTGAGCAATAGTTGCGCTTTGTCCGACGAATGTGGTGCCGGACCGGGCCGGAATGGATTTTTTCAACAGGCTTTCGGGATGCCTGCGCAGGCCTGGGCGCGCGTCGGATGATGAGGCGTGCGGCGGGGGAGGGGAGTCGCGCATGGATATTACGCCAAGACATATCGAGCAGATCGAGGCGCTTCACCGGTACGGCAGTTTTTGTCGCGCCGCTGAAAAGCTGTGTATTTCCCAGCCGGCCCTGAGCCGTTCGATTCTCGTTCTCGAGGAAAAGCTCGGTATCAAGTTTTTTGATCGCACGCGAGGAAAGCTCGTCCTCACCCAATATGGCCGCATTGTCCTGAGCCGGGGGAGCGGCATCCTCAAGGAAATGCAACTGCTGCACAGGGACATCAATATGCTGCAAGGCGGCGAGCAAGGTGTCCTGAACATCGGCTGCGGACCAATCCCGGCGGAAACGCTGGCTGGCGACGCCATTGCCCGGTTCAACAAGCAGTATCCGCACATGACCGTCAAGCTTACGATTGATTATGTGCTGCAGCTGAAGAAGCTGTTGCACAACAGATGCATCGACTTTTTCGTGGCGGAAGCGTATAGACTGGACAATAAGCAAGAATATGAAGTGATCTCCATGCCGCAGCAACAGGGCTACTTCTGCTGTCGCAGGAATCATCCGCTTGCGGCGCGCTCTTTCATCACCTTCAATGATATTCTGGAATATCCAATGGCACTGATGTGGCTGTCGGATCGTATTTTTACCTTGTTCAGCAAACTGTCCGGCCTGGATATTCAGCAGACTGAAGATCTCAGGGCTGGATTTATTGAATGTAACAATGCGAATATCTTGTTAAACACAGTAATACATAGTGATGCGATCACGGCGACATCAAAGGAGATATTGGCTGAAAGCGTCTATCGTGATCATATTTTTCTTTTGCCGCTCGTCATACCGGAGTTCCGATCAGACTACGCAATCGTCAGCCTCAAGGCTTTTTCAACCATCCCGGCGATTACCTATCTGAAAAAACTTTTTCTCGAGACCGCGGTGCGCAAGGTGCAATCCGGCGGGAGCGCGGGCGCGTAACCGCCGCGTCATGGTGTGGCCCCGGAGTCGGGGAAAAGAGCGGGGCGCGCCAGGACGCCTTTTCAGGGCCGCCCTTTTTCGGAGGGATTCCCGTGCGAGGAAGGCGGTTCCGTGTTTTTAGGTCCTGCTTCTTCTGGGTCGAGCAGGCAGGTGAAAAGGGCCTGCAGGTGTGCCGCGAGCCCGGGCGCATCCGCCCCGACAAGCGCCGGCAGCGCGATGACGCGACGCATCAGCAGAAACCCTACGACAACCGAAAGAAAAAGCGCCGCGCGCTCGGCGCCGCACGCTCCGGGCAGGACATCGATCAGGGGCTTCAGGTGACGCCGGGCGCTTTCGCGCAGGATCGACGCGGCCTGCGGGTTTGAAGCCGAGCGGATGAGCAGCAGAATGCCGTCGAGGGGGCTGAGTTCCCGCGCGGTCGGGTCCACGACTTCAGCGGCCAGCGCCTGGGACAGCCGCGCCGTGTCGGCGCCGGACCTGGCGATCTCGTTGCGCAGGATGCCGGGGACCGACAACGTCGCCTCGACCACTTCCTCGAACAACTTTTCCTTGGAACCGAAATACCGGCTGATAAGCATCGCCGTGACGCCCGCGTTCTGCGCGATCTCCCGCACGCCCACGCCGTCGTAGCCGCAGCGTGTGAACAGCTGTCGCGCCGAGTCCAGAATGGCCTGCCGGGTCATGGCGGCGTTGCGACGCGGTCGCGCCTGGCCCTGCGGCGTTTTCTGTCGGCTGGTGCGGTCGTTCATCCCCGGTCCTTCCCCCTTGGCCGCTGTCGCGGCGGACAGGGGCAAAGGCACGGTCGCACGAATGCTTGCCCCAAAGCAACCAGTCCCTTGTCGCCCGGCGCTGTCCCGAGGGCTCTTTGTCTACAGCTGTAGACAAACACCGCAAGCAAGTCTACACTTGTAGACAGATTGGCCGGACGAACGGTCACGACGGCGAAACAAGGTGTTTTCATTCGATATTGCAAAGGAAAAAGCGCACCGCGCCAGATCGGTTCCGACGCACGCCCGGCACGACGGGCGCTGTTCCCGCCCACCCGGGCCGCGTCACCTTCACGAATCCTCTCGCGTCGCTCCACAACCGTATCATGAACCAACGCTCCTTTGCGGCCAGGGAAGCCGTCAAAACCGGCCTCGCCATGGCCGTGGCCTGCGGATGCGCCATGGCGCTTGGCTGGTCGAATCCCTATTGGGCCTGCATCGCCGTGGCGGTGGTCAGTCTGCCGACCGTGGGCGAATCGCTGCAAAAATGCGTGCAACGCCTCTGGGGGACCATTGCCGCGGGTGGCGTGGCGCTCGCCTGCCTGGCGCTTTTTCCCCAGGAGCGCTGGCCCTTCATCGCCTGCATCGCGGGCTACGTCGGCCTGTGCGCCTACAGGATCACGACGTCGCGAAAGGTCTACTTCTGGTTTCTCAGCGGCTACGTCAGCCTGCTCATCGCGGCGGCCATCATCGGGACGAGCGCGCAGCAGGCGTTTGACACCGCCATGCTGCGGCTCCAGGAAACGGGACTCGGCATCCTCGCCTATGCCCTGGTTTCGGTGTTTGTCTGGCCCCATCGCAGCGCGCCGGACCTGGACGCCACGGTCAAAAGCCTGCTCGGCGTGCAGGCGAAAATCACCCATCGTTCCTTTGCCCTGCTGCGGGGGAACGCTGCCGACGATGCGCCCGACACGCTGCTGGGGCTGGGCGACCAGTTGCTGGCCTTGTTGCGCCGCCGTTTGGATGCCGCCGGCATGGAATGCCTGGAGGTCCGCGAACTGCGCAACTGGTGGATGCGGGTGGTCGCGGCGCTGGAGGCCATGCAGTCCTCCCTGCGGCTGTGGCAGGAGAGCCTGCCGGAACTCCGGCATATCGATCTGGACGCCGTGATCCCGAATTTCCCACAACTGCAGGCAACCATCCATGCCCGCTTTCTCGAACTCCAGGGCATCCTGGAAGGCGGGAATCCCGATCCTGGGCCGGCGCCCTCCTGGCCATCGCAAGAAGAGCGCCTCGCTTCGCTGTCCCATCTCCAACGGGCCGCCGTGTTGACCCTGCTTACGGCCCTGCACCGCGTCGAGGCGGCAAGCCGCAACCTCGCGGACAGCCTTCGCGCCCTCAAGGGGGACCGTTCCGGGCGCGCGTTGCCGCCGGCCGCCGTGCGCCCGGGTCCCGCGCGCAGGGCCGATGCCGACAGCTACGCGGCGCTGGCGCGGGGGATGGCCGCCGTGTGGCTCGCCGCGTTTCTCTGGATCACGGTCGATCCGCCGGGACATCTGGCGTTCGTCGTCTTTGTCGGATTGTTCACGCTCATGGGCGTCATGGCCCCCCAGATGGACTGGCTCAAATTCCTCTTCGTCAACCTCGTCGGGGTGGTCATTGCCGCCGTCCTCTATGTGTTTGTCATGCCGCGCCTTGCGAGCCCCTGGGAATTCCTGGCCTTGCTGGCCGCGCTGACCGCGGGCATCTCCTTTATCTCCTGGTATCCCCGGCTGGCGGGCCTGAAGCTGGCCGGTATCGTGCCCTTTATCATGATGACCGACATCCAGAACCGCCAGACCTACGACTTCGCCCTGTTCGTCAACAATGCCGCCGCCATGGTCCTGGGTATCCTCATGACCGCCGCCCTCGCCAACCTCCCGTTCCCGTCGCGGCCGGAACGGATGTTCGAACGGGTCATGCGCCGTTTTTTCCGGCAGGCGGAATCGTTTCTGTCGGTTTGCCGCGCCGCGCCGCTGGGAGCCAGGGAAAAACGCCGCCTCGGGGATTGCCTGGCGTCGTTGCGGCTGTCCGCGGGCAAGCTCGGCGGCTGGGTCAACACCGTGGAGGAGACCCCCCTCGGTCCGGGCGCGAAGGCGCGGGCGGCCGCCCTGGCCGCCAGCCTCAATTCCATTGCCAACAGTTTGCAGTTGCTCGCCGAAGTCCGCGCCGAGCTCCCGCCCGACCCGGCCGGCAGCAATCGGGATTTCCAATCCTGGCACGAGACGTTGCTCCTGGCCGTGCGCCATTGGGGGCGCGCCCCGCGCACGGCCGCATCGGAAGCCACCGCCCTGGCGCGGCTGCGAAACGCGTATGGCGCCATCGGACACGGAATCGAGGCCGCCTTCGAGACTGCCACGGCGCGCTTCCCGCCAGAAGGGCACATCGGCGCCTACCGGCTGCTCGGCGGCTACCGCAGGGCGCATCGGGCCTTGCTCGACCATGCCGCCCTGTCCGCGGACTTCGACTGGGCGCGGTGGCAGGAAAATCGTTTCTAACCATGTCCCCCAAGGAGTGCTCCATGTTGGCCACACCGAGCGAAGTCAGTCTCGGCGGGGTGTATATCCCCCCATTGATGCTTTCGGGCGTCCTGGGGCTGCTGGCCGCCTATGGCATCGCCCGGCAGCTTGTCAGACGCCGGTTGTCGCGGTTTTTCGCCGCGCCGCCCCTGGTCTTCGTCGCCCTCGTGATCATCTGCAGCGGCCTTATCGAAACCTTTCTCATAGCCGGATAAGCCCCATGAAACGTGTTCTCCGTATCGGTCTGACCTCCGTCGTCGTGCTCGCCGCCCTTGCCATGATCGGTTTCAAATACCGGCAATACGTCCGCAACCCCTGGACCCGCGACGGCCGGGTGCGCGCCAACGTCGTCCAGATCACGCCCCGCATCTCGGGTCCGATCGTGGAGATACCCGTTCACGACAACCAGCTTGTCCACAAGGGCGATCTGCTTTTCCGCGTCGATCCCAGAACGTTTCAGGCCGCGTACGAGCAAGCCCGGGCCAACCTCGACAAGACGCGGGATCAGATCCGCAACCTGGAGCAGCAGGTGAAAAGCGCGGAAGCCGCTTTGCAGCAAAGCGGGACTTCCGTGCGCAACGCGGCATACGGCGTCACGAGCGCCAAGGCCCATTTCGACGAGCAGGAAAAGGATCTGGCCCGCTATCAGGCCCTGCTGGCCAGCGGCAGCATCGCCAAGCGGGATTTCGACCTCGCCAGGGAAAGCGAGATCGCGGGGCAGGCGAGCCTGCATCAGGCCGAGGCCCAGTTCGACAAGGCCAACGCCGCCAAGACCCAGGCGGAAGCCGAACTGGCCCGGACAAAAGCGGCTCTGGGCGCGGCCGGCGCGGACAACGCCCTGCTGCGCGAAGCCCAGGCCCAATGCGAACAGGCCAGGCTCAATCTCGAATTCACCCGGGTCACGGCGCCGGTGGACGGCTACGTGACCAACCTGGATCTGCGGCTCGGCAGCCAGGCCGTGGCCAACCAGCCCCTCTTGGCCTTGGTGGACGCCGACAGCTACTGGGTCGCCGGCTATTTCCGGGAGAGTTCCATTGCCGCCATCAAAAGCGGCGACGACGCCGTGGTGACGCTGATGACCTACCCCGACGCGCCTCTGGCCGGCGTGGTGGAGAGCGTCGGCCATGGCATCGCCCAGGAGGACGGCGCCTCCGGCCAGGACCTGCTCCCCAACATCAGCCCGACTTTCGAGTGGATTCGTCTGGCACAGCGGGTCCCGGTCCGGGTGCACATCACCAGGAAGCCGGAAAACGTCGTCCTGCGCGTGGGCACGACCGCGTCCGTGCTCGTCATGACCCGGTAGGCCCGTTGCGTGGTCTCGTTGGCGCGCCAGCCGGGCAGCCGCCGCAAGGCAGCGGCCCGTTCCCTGCTGCGGCTGCCTCCGTCGGGTCCGCTATCTCCCTGCGCCCTGACGCGCGCGATTGTCGGACGCTCTCTTTTTCAGTGGGAGATGAACAATGGCACCTGTTCCGAATCCAGCAAGGTGCGGGTCACTCCGCCGAAAACGGCTTCGCTGATGCGGGCTCTGCTGTAGGCGCCGAAAACGAGAAGGTCCCCGCCGCGTTCGGTCGTTTCCCGCAGGAGGACCTCCGCGACGGGTTTCCCTTGCGAGGCGACGCACCGCACCTCCACCGGAACCTGATGGTGCACCAGATAGCCCGCGATATCGGCGCCGGGCACTTCGCCGTGCCGGTCCTCATCGCTGTCGGGATCGACGATCAGCAGGTCCACGGCCTCGGCCGCGGTCATCAGGGGCAGCGCGTCGGCCAAGGCGCGGCGGGCCTGGCGACTGGCATTCCAGGCCATGACGATGCGGCGGCCGACGGTCTCGCCGCTCCAACCCTCTGGCACGATCAAAAGCGGCATGCCGGTTCTGTCCAGCACCTGCATGGCCGACCACATCAGCGGCGCGCCGATCGCGGGGTTCCCCACGACAAGCAGGTCGCAGTAGAGCGCATGCAACGAGGCTTCGCCGCCGCTTTGACTATAGGGAACGACACGGAATTCCGCGTTGATGTCATGGCGCGCCGCTGTCCTGGCCAGGAATTTCCCGGCGTGCGTCAGCCGCTCCACCTCGGATTGCTGCCGCCGTCTGATGACGTCCTTGACGGCGTCACCGCGCGCGAACGCGTTTGCCGGGACGCTGTTGTCCTCGGCGGCGGAGGATATTCCGATCAGATGCGCGTCCTGCCTCTTCGCAAGACAGGCGGCAATCTCAAGAAGCTTGCGTCCGCTGGCGCTGGTGTCGAAGAACACGGCGATTTCTTTGAGCATGTGCGACATAGGAACCTCGCTGTGCGGGCTGGCGGCCTTTTGGTCCGCCGTGGCCATGGGGGTTGGACGATGCTGTCCGCCGCCGGGGGAACACACGCCGGCGTCAGGGGCCGCCAGATCGGTACGCGCGATCATGGACGCTCTTCCGGCGTCGGGCCGGACGGCGTTTCCTCGGCGTGTGTCCGGCGGCGCTTGCGGTCGAACAGGCGGACGACCACCACGAAGAACAGCGGCACGAAGAAAATCGCCAGCACGGTGGCGGTCACCATGCCGCCGATCACACCGGTGCCAATGGCGTGCTTGCTGCCCGAACTGGCGCCGCTGGCGATGGCCAGCGGGATAACGCCGACGGTGAAGGCCAGGGAGGTCATGATGATCGGGCGCAGGCGCAGACGGGCGGCTTCGACCGCGGCCTCGCGCAGCGACTTGCCCTGCCTTTCGGACAGTTCGCGCGCGAATTCGACGATCAGGATCGCGTTTTTCGCGGACAGGCCGATGGTGATCAGCAGGCCGACCTGGAAGAACACGTCGTTGCCGAGTCCCCGGAAGAGCGTGGCGGCGACCGTGCCGATGACGCCGAGCGGCACCACCAGCATGACCGAGAACGGGATCGACCAGCTCTCGTAAAGGGCGGCCAGACAGAGAAACACGATCAGCAGCGACAGCGCGTACAGGGCCGGTGCCTGGGCACCGGACAGGCGTTCCTCGTAGGACAGCCCGGTCCAGGCCAGACGGATGCCCTTGGGCAGTTTGGCGGCAATATCCTCGACGATGGACATCGCCTCGCCCGAACTCGTGCCCGGCGCCGGCGCGCCGAGGATCTCCACGGCCGGCACACCGTTGTAGCGTTCCAGTTTGGGGGAGCCGTAGATCCACTTGCCGGTGGCGAAGGCGGCAAAGGACACCATCTGGCCGGCGCTGTTGCGCACGTACCACTTGTCGAAGTCCTTCGGGGAGATGCGCGATTCCGGGATGCCCTGGATAAAGACCTTTTTCACGCGGCCCTTGTCGATGAAGTCGTTGACGTAGGACGACCCCCAGGCGGCGGACATGGTCGCGTTGACATCGGACAGGCTCAACCCCAGGGCCCGCACCTTCTCATCGTCGATCAGCACCTGGAACTGGGGCTCGTCGTTCATGCCGTTCGGACGAATGAGGGTCAGGACCGGATTGCGCGCGGCCGTGCCGAGAAACTGCGCCCGCGCCTGCATGAGCTTTTCATGGCCGAGCCCGCCCTGGTCTTCCAGGTAGAAGTCGAAGCCTGTGGCGTTGCCCAGTTCCTGCACCGACGGCGGCACCATGGCCAGCACGGTGCCTTCCTTGATCTTGCTGAAGCGGGCCATGGCCCGTCTGGCCAGTTCGAACACGCTCATACTGCGTTCGTTCCACGGCTTGAGCCCGACAAAGGCGATGCCCGACCCCTGGCTGCGGCCGGCGAAGTTGAAGCCGGTGACGGTCATGACCGAGGCGACGGCTTCGCCTTCGTCGTGGAGCAGGTAGTCGGATACCTGCGCCAGCACGGCCTGGGTCCGCTCGGCGCTGGCATTGGGCGGCATCTGCACCTGCACCAGCATGGTGCCCTGGTCCTCGTCAGGTAAAAACGAGGTCGGGATCTGCGGGAAGAGCACCACCAGCAGGGCCACGATCACCAGGTAGGCGGCCATGCCGCGCTTGCGCACCCCGAGCAGGCGCGCCACGCTTCCCTCGTAGCGGCGGGCGCTGTTGTCGAACCAGCGGTTGAACCAGCCGAAGAAGCCCTTTTTTTCGTGGTGCCCGTGGCTGACGGGCTTGAGGATGGTCGCGCACAAGGCCGGGGTGAAGATGATGGCCACCAGCACCGACAACCCCATGGCCGAGACGATGGTGATGGAGAACTGGCGGTAAATGACCCCGGTGGAACCGCCAAAAAAGGCCATCGGCACGAACACCGCCGACAGCACCAGTCCGATGCCGATCAGCGCGCCGGTGATCTGGTCCATGGACTTGCGCGTGGCCTCCACCGGCGAGAGCCCTTCCTCGGCCATGAGCCTCTCCACGTTCTCGACCACCACGATGGCGTCGTCCACAAGCAGGCCGATGGCCAGCACCAGACCGAACATGGTCAGGATGTTGATGGTAAAGCCGAAGGCCGCCATCAGCCCGAAGGTGCCGAGCAGCACCACCGGCACCGCCAGCGTCGGGATCAGGGTGGGGCGGAAGCTCTGCAAAAACAGGAACATCACCAGGAAGACCAGCACGACCGCCTCGATCAGCGTGTGCACCACGCCCTCGATGGATTCGCTGATCACCGGCCCGGTGTCGTAGGGGTAGACGATCGTCATGCCCTTGGGGAAGGTCGTCTCCAGGTTCTTGAGCGTGGCGCGCACCCTGGCGATGGTTTCCAGCGCATTGGCGCCGGTGGCCAGACGCAGGGCAATGCCGGCCGAGGGCTGGTTGCCGTATTTGGAGCTGACGGAGAAGTTTTCCGCGCCGAGTTTGACCTTGGCGACATCGCGCAGGCGCACCTGCGAGCCGTCGGTATTGACCTTGAGCAGGATGTTTTCGAACTGCTCCGGGGTCTGGAAGCGGGTCTTGCCGATGACCGTGGCGTTAAACTGCACGCCCGAGCTCGTGGGCAGGCCGCCGAGCTGGCCGGAGGAGACTTGCACGTTTTGCGACTGGATCGCGTTGGCGACGTCCACCGGCGTCAGGCTGTAGCTGTTGAGCTTGGCCGGGTCCAACCAGATGCGCATGGCGTTTTGCGCGCCCATCACCATGAAGTCGCCGACGCCCTGGGTGCGCGACAGCGGGTCCTGGAGGTGGGAGACGATGTAGTCGCCCAGATCGAAGGCGCTCATGGCGCCGTCCGTGGAGATCAGCCCGATCACGAGCAGGAAGTTGATCTGGTACTTGACCACGCGGATGCCCTGGGACTGCACTTCGCTGGGCAAAAGCGGCGTGGCCAGCGACAGCTTGTTTTGCGTCTGGACCTGGGCGATGTCCGGATTGGTGCCCTGGTTGAAGGTGACGGTGATGCTGAAGCTGCCGTCGGCATTGCTGGCCGAGCTGATGTAGCGCAGCCCGTCCAGGCCGTTTAGCTGCTGCTCGATGACCTGGACAACGGTGTCCTGCACCGTCTGCGCCGACGCGCCCGGATAGGTGCCGCTGATCTGGACCGCGGGCGGCGCGATGTTGGGATACTGGTTGATGGGCAGGGCCCGGATAGCCAGCACGCCGGCCAGCATGACCACGATGGCGATGACCCAGGCGAAGATGGGGCGGTCGATGAAAAAACGTGCCATGGACCGTGCCCCTTATTTGGAAGCCGTCGAGACGGTGCCGTTTGCGGCGACGGCCTTGACGGTGACGCCGGGTTTGACGTTTTGCACGCCGTCGACGATGACCCTGTCGCCTGCCTTGAGTCCGTCGTTGACCAGCCAGGACGCTCCCACGCTGCGCTCGACAGTGACGTCGCGCTGCTCCACCTTGCCGTCCGCTCCCACCACAAGGGCCAGGGCCTGACCATTGCTGTCGCGGGTGATGCCGCGCTGGGGCACGAGCAACGCCTGGTCGCGCACGCCTTCCTGAAATTGCGCGTGCACGAACATCCCCGGCAGCAGCAGGCCGTCAGGATTCGGGAAGACCGCGCGCAGGGTCACCGCGCCGGTGCCCTGATCCACGCTGACTTCGGAAAATTGCAATTTGCCGGCCAGCGGGTAGGGCTTGCCGTTTTCCAGGCGGAGGTGGACTTCGGCCTGGCCGTCGGCCCCGCGCTGGAGGCGTCCACTGGCGAAGGCCTCCTTGAGCCGCAGGATCGCCGTGGAGGGCTGCACGATGTCCACGTAGATCGGGTCGAGCTGCTGCACGGTCGCCAGGGCCGAGCCCTGGTTGGCCGTGACGAGGGCGCCCTGGGTGACCGAGGAGCGGCCGATACGACCGGAGATGGGGGCGGTGATGCTGGTATAGTCGAGGTTGATGCGGGCTGTTTCCGCCGAGGCCTTGGCCTGCAGGTAGGCCGAGCGCGCATCGTCTTCTTCCTGCTGGCTGATGGCGCCGCTTTTGATCAGGTGCGCATAGCGCTGGGCCAGCAGCCTTGCCGACTCCAGGCTGGCTTCCGCCCGGGCCAGCGTCGCGCGGTAGGGCGCCGGGTCGATCTGGTAGAGCACCTGCCCGGCTTTGACATCACTGCCTTCCACGAACAGGCGCTTGAGCAAAATGCCGCCGACCTGGGGACGCACTTCGGCGATCAGGTAGGCGGTCGTGCGTCCGGGGAGTTCCGTTGATAAGGTGACGGGTTGGGGCTGCAGCGTGACGACCCCGACCTCGGGGGGCGCCGCCACCTCGCGCGCTTCGGCCGGCTCGTTTTTTTGGCAGGCCGCCAGGGAAAGGCACACGGTAAGGATCAGCGCAATGCCGGGGAGGAGGGCGTTCCGTTCTTCCTTCATGAGACTGACTCGCTTCATAGGAAAAAAGGTTACCCCTTGCGGGGACTGTCCACAAAACGCTGCGCTTCAGACCTATGCCTTGCGCAGAGCGGGGCGTATCTGTTGATGCTGCTCACTGGCTGCCGCAGGAAGGTGTTATGACATGATGCCGTGGGATCTGGTCTCGTTGCTTGCTGTTGCCGGAGAGGTGACATGGCGATGAAACATGCGAAAGCGTGCGACCATGGACGCGTTACCGTTCGACACTTGCTTTCAACCCGGCCACGATAAAGGTCGCAATCGACTTGGCCGAGCTTTTTGTTTCCGTTATATTTTTTTGATCAAGTGAGGATATGATTCCATTCAAATGGGGGAGCAACATGACATGAAATCCCAAAATCGCCGTGAGGTATATGGTACATTCTTTTGCCGCCTGCTCTGTGGCACGAGGCTCAATGAGTCTTAAGGTTTTATAGAACATTTTATAGTCACTCTCTATGCATTTCTTGTCGATGATTTCGCTGAGCTCCTTTCTCGGCAACAGAAGCTCCTGCCTGATGATTTGTTGATGCCATTTGCTTTCCGATGTTTTCTTTATCCGCCGCAACACAACTTCTATCTGCCGACAAAAAAATACTTCCAGATCTTCGTCAGGCAATCTTTCTGGCAGGGGTAGAAGCTCGTTTATCAAGTCAATGCCATCTTCTATCACTGCCTTGTACAGCCCGATCTTGTCGCCAAAATAGTACTTGACGGCCGAGACATTTGTTTTTGCCTCGGTACATATTTCGCGAACGCTTGTTCCCTCGAACCCCTTGCGGGCGAAAAGCTTGCCAGCCGCCCGGACGAGGGCGCTCCGCGTTTTGTTTTTCAGCGTGGGGGGCGACTCTTTTTTCATGAGGGAAGGATAATGTGCAGAAATGCATATGTCAAATGTTTGTTTTAAAAAACTATAGTAACATACTGTTATATTGATATTTTTTATAAAATTATGTTGAGTATATGAGCAGGTTTTGGGACACGTTCGCCCGCACGGGGGCGTGAGCGACACCCACGCGGGCCTTTGGGTTTCCCCGGGGGCGTGACCGGAGATGCCCTTCCTTGGGGGGAGGGAGCTCCCTGGTTTTGTTGCCGATTTTATGCGGGAAACCGCGAATGGCCGGGGAGGGGGCGTTGCCGCAGGCCGGTGGTGCTGCCCGACCTGTGGCCGCGAGCGGGCTTGTCGGGATTGTGCCGGGAACATTTTCCCGGGGCACGGTCGGGCACACCGCTCGCCGGCTTCCCTGGCGTGCCCGGTGTGTCTGAGTGCGTATGCGGGGGAAGCGCTCTGGTGGGGTGTGCCGCTATTTCACGTGGGACAGTCCCGTGCGGACTCGCCCCGGCCGCGGGCCGCCGTCTTGACATGACCGCCGCCACTGCCTAAAACATATGCATGAATGCACATATCGAACCCGGGAACGATTCCGGACAACTGTCTGATATTTCAAAATTAGCGTATAATTTGGACAGATTGCATGCCCTGGCCTCAGCCAGGATATTTTCCCACATGGCCCAGTCCATGCGTTCCGGGGACGTGTCCTTCAGCCAGGTCACTGTCCTGTTCAAATTATACGGGCAGGGCCCGCAACGCATCGCGGATCTGGCCGCGGGAGCGCATCTGAGCCAGTGTGCGGCGAGCCGGCTGGTAAGCCGTCTGGAACAGGAGGGGCTGGTTGAAAAACAACAAAATCTCGCCAACCGGCGCGAAAGGCGCATCAGCCTGACACCCGCCGGGCTTGTCTTTCTCAAGCAACTGCAACAACAAACCGCCGCTGCCTACGAGAATCTCCTCCGCCATGTGCCGCCACAGCTGATCCAACAGTTGTCGACAGACTTTGATGCGCTCATGCCTTTTCTGCCACCCCACGAACTTGCCACCTGACCTGTTCCGGTCTTTTGCCCCCCAACCGTAGCCCCGAGCGGGCATGCTTTCTCATACATTCTTTGGAGCATCTCATGGCCATACAGCGAAGCAGTCTTGCCTATATCGCCATTTTGGCGGGCATTGCCGCCCTCCCGCCACTTTCCATCGACATGAATCTGCCGGCCATACCGGATATCGAGGCCGCTTTTCAGGTTGCACCGGGACAGGGTTCCCTGACCTTCAGCCTGTTTCTGCTGGGATTTTCCGTGGCGCCGATGCTCGGCGGTCCCGTCTGCGACCGCTATGGCAGGCGGCCGACCCTGCTCGTTGCCCTTTTTGCCAACATCCTGGCGGCCTTTGCCTGTACCCTGGGGTTCTCCTTTTCGCTTTTGCTCGTCTCGCGCCTTGTCCAGGGAACCGCCTGCGGCGTCTGCGTTCTCGTCCCCCTGGCCATGTTGCGGGATACGTATTCCGGATCGGGAGCCCGCAAAAAGCTTTCCGCCATCATGTTCGTGGGCGGCGTGGCGCCCCTGGTCGCGCCCATTCTGGGAAGCGGCGTGTTGCTGTTTTGGGGGTGGCCGGTCATTTATGGGGTCCAGGGCGGGCTGAGCCTTGTTCTTTTCATTTGCATCCTCTTCGGCATCGAGGAAACGCTGCCCCAACGACCGCGCAACAGCGTCAACGCCGCGACGATACTGCGCGGCTACAAAAGCATTTTCACCAGTCCCCGGTTTCTCGGTTTCGCCCTGACCCAGGCTTTCTGCTTTGGCTGCCTGTTTTCCTACATCGCCGGCTCTCCGGGCTTCATGCTCGGCCAGCTGCATCTTTCGGAGCAGCACTATTCCCTGGTCTTTGCCCTCACCTCGCTCGGCGTCATGGCGGGCTCCTGCGCCAGCGGCATACTCGGTCGCCGGGAAATCCCCGCCCGCCGCATCATCAGCATGGGGCTGGGGCTGATGACCATCGCCACGGGGGTGATTTCCATCCTGCTGTGGCGGGAAAGCACCCAGCTCCTCGTTCTTGTGCCGTTACTCTTCCTCGTCATGAGCTGTTTCGGCCTGATACAGCCCAATGCCATGAGCGAGGCCGTGGCGCCCTGGAGCAATATGGCCGGAGCCGCCTCCGGGGCCCTGACCTGCCTGCAGATGCTGGTCGGCGCCGCGGTCAGTGCGCTGAGCCCCGTCCTGGCGGGCCTGATGGCGCCTGGCAAGGCCATGAGCCTGTCCATGCTCGGGGCGGCGCTTTGCGCCACGACCTGCGCGTTGCTCCTGGGGCGCACAGGGAGCGATTCCGGATTGCAGGGCCGGGCCAGTGCCCCAAACCGGACACGCCTGGAGGAGGCCGTGGTCACGACCAACGAGTCGTGACCGTTCGCCTGCGCAGAGGAGGGGCTGTCAGGGCCAACGGCTGTGTTGGCGGTGTGTTGGCACGGGGCCAAGGAAAAAGAGAGGCTGCTTCTTCGGTGACCGCCTGGAACTTGTGCGGCAGCTCAATTGTAAATTGTATTGTAAGTGCGAAGTTAAGCCACTTGCCGCATATCGCAGATCAGCTTTTTCAGAAAGTTTGCCTGGTCCGAGAGAGAGGTTACGGAACTTGAGGATTTTTGCATGGCTCCGGATGTTTCGTTGCATATTTGATGGACTACATCGATGCTGTTCGTGATCTCTTCACTTGCCGACGATTGCTGTTCGGCCGCCGTGGCGATGGCCTGAATCTGGGAAAAAGCATCACCGATAAGCGAAACAATATCGCCGAGGGCCTGTCCTGCCGACTGGGAAAGGGTTGTCACGGTATCGATGGCGTACACCGTCGTGTCCACGGACTTGATGTTCTGGAGCGCGCCTTCCTGGATGCCCCGTATCACTTCCTCGACCTCATGCGTCGCGCTCATGGTCTTTTCGGCCAGTTTCCGCACTTCGTCGGCGACCACGGCAAAGCCTCGACCGGCCTCGCCGGCCCTGGCCGCCTCGATGGCGGCATTGAGCGCGAGCAGGTTGGTCTGGTCGGCGATGTCGGAAATCATGTTCATGATCTGCCCGATCCCCTTCGTCTGCTGCTCCAGTTCGGACATGGCCGTTTTGAGACGGATAGACTGCTGTTGCACCTGGGCAATGCCTTCCACGACGCGCGACACGACATCGGCGCCGTTTTGGGCGTGCTGTTTGGCCTGTTCCGCCGTTTCCGCGGCTTTGGAAGCATTGCCCGCGACTTCCAGGACCGTGGCGTTCATTTCCTCCATGGCCGTGGCGGCCTCGCCGACCAGGCCCGCCTGTTGGGCGGCGCCCTTGTGTGCCTGCTCGATGCAGGCCGACAGGTCCTGGACCTGGGAAAGCACGTTCTCCGAAACCGTATCGGAACTGTTGGCGGCCTTGGCCAGCAATTCGTTTTGGGCCGTGATCACGCGTTCGTGTTGCGTCGCCTCCGTGATGTCGAGATAGGAGGCCGCCACGCCGAGCATCGCTCCGCCCAGGTCCTTGATCGGCGAAAGGTTGCTCACCAGTACGCGCGTGCCGCCGTCGTCGGCAGGCACCTCGAATTCCCTGGAAGAGGGGATGCCCGTACGCATCACCTCCATGACGCGGCTGTCCCGGGTGCTGTCGCGGTAGGCGAATTCGCTGATGGGCTTGCCAAGGAAGTCCGCCACCGCGCCGCTGCGGCCAAAAGCCTGGAGGGTGGCCGGCGTCAGGGATTGCAACGTCCCGTCGACGCCGATGATGGCGAAAGGCGTCGCGATCCCTTGCAGCACGCCCTGGGCCAACCCGAGCTTTTCCTTGAGCGTCTCCGTCATGTGCGCGACATGGCCGGCCATGTCCGCGAACTCGAGGGCATAGTCCTTCACGTCGAGGCTGCGGCCATACTCGCCCTGACTGACGGCCTGGACATAGGCGCTGACTTCCCGGGTGGGCCGGCCGACCCGGCGCCAGATGAGCAGCAGCAGCACATTGGCCAGCACGAGCACCACCCCGGCCGCGGTCAGGGACAGGCGGCGGGAGGCGTCCACCGCCGCGCTCTTGGCGATGATGTCTTGCTCAATCCTGGCCGATTCCGTTTTGATGCTGCCCTTGATTCCGGCCTTGACCTCGCGCCACAGCGGGGTTTCATCCGTGTTGATGAGCTGGGTCGCCTCGGACACCTTGCCTTCCTTGCCGAGGGCCTGGGCCTTGGCCCGCAACCCGTGAGCCTTGTCCCAAAGCGCCCCGAGGCTGTCGGACAGGGTTCCGAACCGCGGGTCCACCTGCCGCAACGCGCCCAACGAGGTCCGGAAATCCGCGTCCGCCGCGGCGTAATTTTTCCAGGCTTTCTGGTCGCCCGGGTTCAGGATGATGTTGCGGGTGGCCTGCTCGGTTTGCAGGCCGTGCGCCCATAACTCGTGCAGGCGGACCAGTGCCGGAATATCGCGCTCTTTGACCGTGCGGAACAGGCTGGTGGCGATGTTGCCCGCCCGATACGCGATGCCCATGTTGAGAACCAGGGCTGCCGTCAGGCCGATGGACATGAGAATGAAAAAGGCTTTGAGCGAGATATTGCGCATGGTGACCTCCCGGAAGGCTGTCTGGTTTGTTATGAAGCCGCCTGGTTGTCCGCCGGATCGATTGCCCCGGCCGCGCCCTTTTCCGGCGCGCCATCGCAGACCTCGGCTTCCAGCTGGTGCATGGCGGCCTCCAGAAGGGAAGCAAGATGGAAGAGAAAATCGTGCGGAGACGCGGCTTGCAGGGCCTGGCTGAGGGACTCGGCCAGGGTTTCGATCACGCGCGCGCCGACAGCGCCCGCCTGCTCCGACAGTGACTGTAACAGGCTGTGCACGTCCCCGGGCTCGCCCGACAAAACGGCCTGGTGGATTTGCGTGGCCCGGCCTTGCTGCGTCTGCATGAATTGATACAGCCGGCTCCGGTACAGGACGATGTCGCCTCCGGCATGGGCCAGTCCCTCGTCTATGCACAGACTCGGGGTGACCGTGTGCGCGGTAAGCCAGTCATAGGGCGTTTTTTCGAAACGCCGCAGGCGGGCCGCGCCCTGTTGCAGATGCAGGCGCAGGGTTGCGTACAGCTGTTTGATATCGACGGGTTTGGTTAGAAAATCGTCCATGCCGGCGGCCAGCGCCCGCTCCTTGTCGGAGGCGAACGCCAGCGCGGTCATGGCGATAATCGGCGGAAGGCCGGCCGGCATCAGTTGGCGCATCCGGGCCGTCGTTTCAAAACCATCCATCCCGGGCATCTGGATATCCATGAGAATGATATCGAATGGTTCCCGCTGCAGCAGGGACAACGCGCTTTTCCCGCTGTCGGCCGAAAAAGGGAGCATGCCGGCCTTGGCCAGGATCTGGTGCATGACCTTCTGGTTGAGGGCGTTGTCCTCCACAACCAGGACCCGCGCGCCCAGCAGGTTCCGTGTCTGGGCGGCAGGGGGCGTGGAAACGGCGGCCCTGGCGTCCTGCTGCTCCACGATATTCATGAGCACCTGCCGCAGCACCGGCATTTCCACCGGCTTTTGGAGGAAGCCGGAAAACAAGTCCGGTTCGTACGTAGGCAGTTTCTTGACGGTTGCGACATCATGCCCCGTACACAGGAGCAGGGCCGGCGGCGGGGCGAGACGCGGGTCGTTGCGAATGCTCCGGGCCAATTCGAAACCGCTGCCTTCGGCCAACTCGCAGTCGATGAGAACCATGTCGAAGGGGGCGTCCGTGGCGGCCTGAGCCAGAAGGCGTATGGCGTCGGCGCCGTTGGCCTCTCCGGCGGCGTCGATGCCGAGCTGGTCAAGGGCCAGCATCACGATGTCCAGGGCCAGGGGGCTGTCGTCGACGACGAGAATACGCAGATTGTCCAAGGCGTCCGTGGGTCGCGGCGACGGAAGGTCCTCGGCAAGGGGCAGCACGGCGATGAATTCGAAGTCGCTGCCTTTGCCCGGCTGGCTTGCGACAAGGATATCCCCACCCATGCGCCGGGCCAGATGGCGGGAGATGGCCAGCCCCAGCCCCGTACCGCCGAAACGGCGCGTTGTGGAGGCGTCGGCCTGGCTGAACGGAGAAAAAATCCTGGACAGTTGTTCCTGGGACATGCCTATGCCGGTGTCCCGCACATGGATCGAAAGCCGCAGCGCATCGTCCGTCACGGTCGTGCCCGCCATGCTGATGGCAATCGCGCCGGCATCCGTGAACTTGACCGCATTGCCGACCAGATTGATGAGCACCTGTCCCAGGCGGGCCGGATCGCCGTGCAGCCAGCGCGGCAGCGTGTCCGGGATGTGGAGATGCAGCGTCAGGTGCTTTTGCCTGGCTTCCCCCGTGAACATATCCATCACGTCGCGCGCCACTTTCTCCAGGTCGAAATCTTCCGCGACCATATCGAGCTTGCCGGCGGCGGCTTTGGAAAAGTCGAGGATATCGTTGAGAATCCGCAGCAGGGAACGGGCCGAGCCCGTAATCATGCCCAGATAGTCCCGTTGTCTGACGGACAGCTGCGTGCAGAACAACAGTTGGGCCGTACCAAGGATGGCATTCATGGGCGTGCGAATCTCGTGGCTCATATTGGCCAGGAATTCGCTTTTGGCCCGGCTCTCGTCTTCCGCCTGCTGCTTTTCGACCGCTATCCGCCGCAGCTTCAAGGACATGGTGATCGTGAAGATGAGGATCTGGATGGACGCGCCGATATAGAGGGCGTTCAGCGTCACGCTCGAAGCCGGGAGTATGCCGACCACTTGTAAATACATGATAATTGCGCCTAAAATAATCGCCGTAAAGGCAATGAAGACCGCCAAGGCGTCTTTATTGCCTTTCATGTAGCGATAGATATTGATGGAATGGCTGATAAGTATGAGCATGATGCCGAAAAAGATTGATATGATGGACAACTCGTATTTTCCAAAAAAAGCAGGAATGACGCCAATGGCCGTTATGGCCATGAAAATGAGTATGATATTCCAGAGATAGCGCTTCACATACTGGCGGGTGCCAAGCAGCGTGAAGACAAAACCCGTGCCGGACAGGAGACAGCAAATCGCCGAAAAATACGTTATGTCGTTGCGAAAAGTCAGGCTGCGGTCTGAAAGCATGATGATGTCATAGCCGTTCCAGCAAAAACTGAAAACGATGAAACCAAGCAGATAAAGTCCGTACAACAGAACAATGAGGCTGCGGCTGAAAACAAGAAAAGAAAAGGAACAGATCGCCAGGGACAGCAATCCGCCATGAAAAAGCGTCAGGATGAAATCGTGGCGGGCAAGTTGGCTGAAAAAATACTCATGGTCGGAAATGGAGAGGGGCAGCATGTCAAAGATGCCGCTTTGCGTTTTGAAACGCAGGTAGACCTCAAGGTGCTGGTTCGGCTTGAGATGGATGGGGATGCCTTGGATGCGCGTGTGCAGGGATCGCCGGGAAAAGGGGAGCCGGTCGCCGATGCTCCCCTGTTCGACCAGTTGGCCGTCCGGCGTGAAAATGTACCAATCGACAAAATCCTGATGGGCCGAGCCAAGATCGAGGATGGCGTCGAACGGTGCCGGGGTGGTGTTTTCCAGGGAGAAACGCACCCACCAGTCCGAATGACTCAGGCCGAAATTCAAAACACCCCGTTTGACCTTCTGCCAGCCGGAATTTTCGCGCACCGCCTCAATGGTGAGGTTCCGGCCCGGGTCTTCGAGGCACTGGGCCTGCGGCGGCACGGGGACCGCCTGCATGTCGTTTCCGACCGGAATGGGGGCGGCCAGGGCCCGGCCTGCCACCAGACACGTCAGGACCAAGGCGGCCAGCCAAAGCCGCGCCAGGGCGCGATGCCCCGGCCCGGCCTTTCGCCGGGCGTCGGCCCGGGCCGGGCCGTTCGCCTCATGCGTGGCCTGGCGCGTGCTTTCACGGTGTCGCTGCGACATGCTCTGTTCCGGTACGATGCGTTTCTTTCTTCTCAAACGACCGACGCGGCCAGGGGGCGACCGCATGGGGCCTGACCCCGCTACTGCGACTCCATCAGGCTTCCGGTCCTGAGCAGCGCCTCCCGGTAGGCCTTGGCCACATCCGCGCCATGGAGGCCCAATTGGCCCAGGCAGCTTTCGAGCGCCCCCCATTGCCCGGTTTCCAGGAACTGGGCGGCATGTAACAGTCTGGCCAGGGCGTTGTCCGTTCCGGTCAGGGCCTTTTTCACGATGTCGTCGAGCGGGAGCGAGGCGATGATCTCCGGCATGGGGAGGCCGAGGAGCGAATCGAGCAGGGAAAAAAGACCGAGAATGAAAAACGAATCATTCGTTGTCCCCGGAAGCGCCACCTCCTGGCCGATCTGTTCCAGAAAATTCGCCCGGATAAGGGACAACCGCATGACCTCGATGCCCTTGGGCGTGGTATTCATCGTGCTGAGCAGGACGGCCTGGAGCCATTTTACAAGGTGGCGCTGCCCCAGGATGCCCATGGCATGGCGCATGGAATCGACAGGTTCCCGGCGGGCGAAAATGGCTGAATTGACATAGCGGAGGAGCTTGTACGAAAGCGAAACATCGTTTTTGATGAGATTGCTGACAGACGTATCGTCGTAGTTTTCATCGGACAATTCTTCGATGAGGTTCAGCGTTGCCAGATGGCCGGCGGAGATGGTCTTGCCGGTGATGATCTCTGGTTTTTCGAAGAAGTATCCCTGAAACAGGGTGAAGCCATGCCTGGTCGCCAACTGGAACATGGGCATGTCTTCCACTTTTTCGGCGAGCAGCAGCGCGTTGGGATTGCCGATGCGGTTTCTGAGCTGGGGCACGTCTTCCACCGGCGTGCTGCGCATATCGACTTTGACGATGTCGGCGATTTCGAGCAACGGCGCAAAATGGTCCTGCCCGTCGTAGTCGTCGACGGCCAGGGTGTAGCCTGCCGCTTTCAACTTCAGCAGCGCGCGGAGGACTTTCGGCGTCGGCGTGACCGTTTCCAGTATCTCGATGACGCTGTCGTATGGATCGAGGGCAAAGCCGAACTCTTCTTCAATAAGGTTCGTCGTGAAGTTGATAAACAGCTTCTTGTCGCCGGGGATGCCGCAGCGCGCCAGGGCCACGCCGTCGACGATCACTTTCGAGGTGGCGATATTGCCGTCCGTGAACTTTGCCGTGGCCGCGGTCGAGGCATTGCGATACAGCAGTTCATAGCCCCAGATGTCCATTTTCGTACTGAAAATGGGTTGCCGGGCCACAAAAAAAATGTCGCAGTATTCTGACAAACTATTGCACGTGGAACGCATCATCTGATTACCTGCCGTAAATATTTGTCCCATGCCCGGGCAGCTGCACGAGCCTGGGCGCGTCTGTCGGCCGGGACGTCGCCGCCTTTGCTGTCGGACGTGCCGCAGGCAGGGACGCCCCCTCGTCCGGCGCGCCGTCGCCTTGCATTTCCGTGATGAGATGGCCCAGTTCCTGGGATTGGTTCGACAGTTCCTCCACCGCCTGCGACGACTGCCGCATGGCCACGGTCGTCTGCTCGGAAATCTGCTTGATTTCCCCGACACCCCGGTTGATTTCCTCGCTGGCGGCGGATTGCTCTTCCGAGGCCGTGGCAATGGAGCGGACCTGGTCGGTGCTCGCGGCGACCAGGGAGACGATTTCCCGCAGGGCCTGCCCGGAACTGTGGGCCAGGGTCGTGGCCTCTTCGATCATCCGGGCGGAGTGCTCCACGTTGTCGATGTTTTTCCTGGTCCCTTGCTGGATATCCAAAATGGCCCGGCCGACCTCGCCGGTGGCGGCCATGGTTTTTTCCGCGAGGTTGCGGACCTCGTCGGCCACCACGGCGAACCCGCGCCCGACATCGCCGGCGCGGGCGGCTTCGATGGCCGCATTGAGCGCCAGCAGGTTGGTCTGGTCGGCGATATCGGAGATCACGCCCATGATCCGGCCGATGTCCTCGGCCTGCTTCCCGAGATTGTCCATGTCGGCCTGCATTTCCCGGGCTTGATCGCGGACGGCCGTAATGCAGGTGACGGCCTGTCCGACCACGCCCGCGCCTTCCTCGGCCTTGGTTCTGGCCTGTTCGGACATACTGGCGGCACCGGAGGCGCTCCGGGCCACTTCGAGCACCGTGGCCCGCATCTGTTCCATGGCGGTTGCCGTCCCATCCACGCGGCGGGACTGCTCCTCGGCGCCCTGGCTCGACTGGATGGTCAGCGCGGCGAGCCGTTCGGAGGCGGCCAGCACGGTTTCCATGACGCCTTGCAGCCTGTTCGCCGCCTGGGCCATGTCCCGGGCCTTGCCCTCGGCCAGCATCTTGGCCTGTTCCGTTTGCTGCACGGCTTGGTGGGCCGCCTGCGTCTGTTCCTCGGCCAGGCGGGTCTTTTGCTGCGCCGTCTCGATCAGTTCACGGAGACTGGCCACAAGGTTGCGCATGGACTGGGCGAGCCTGCCCAGTTCGTCCGTTCCGGTCACGCGGCAGTCCTGCTCCAGGTCGCCGTCGGCAACCACCTCGGCGTAGCGGACGCATTGGGAGAGCGAAGACAGCAGCCGGGACAACACCGCGATGATGACGCCGCTGACGAGCACAACCGCGATGGCGCCGTACAAGAGGCTGGTATTGCGCACGGAGGCCGAGGCCGCCGCGATGTCGGACGTATCGATATGGACAACGACATACCAGCCGGTCCGGGGGTTTTTTATGAAGATCCCGGACACATCCTTTCCGTCGTAGGAATAGCTGACAATGCCTTCTGCTTTACGCAGCAGTTCGCGTCCCCATTCGTAATCCGACAATTTCAAGCTGAGTATTTTCGATTTGTCCGGATAGCTTAATACCGTTCCCGAGGCATCGGTGAGGAACACATAGCCATTTGTCCCGACCTGGATCGGATCGACCATGTGCTGTGTGAATTTGCCGAGGTCCACGCGGATGTAGAGGACGCCGACTGGCTTGCCATTGCTCAGGATCGGCGTGGCGGCTATGCAGACGGGTTGTTGCGTGACGCGGCTGAGCAGCGGCTGCGATATATTCGTTTCCCCCTGCATTGCCTTCTTGAAATAGCTCCGATCCGCAAAGTTTCCCTGGCAGGACTGCGCATCGCACACGAGGACGTCGCCCTTGGTGTCCAGGAGTGTGGCTCCTTGAATCAGGGGCGTGAATTTCGTCAGGGTCCGCAGCACCTCTTTGACGGCGGCCACCCGCCCGGGCGCGGGGTCGAGAAGCACGTCGGCAAGGCGCGGGTCCCGGGCCTGAATCCGGAGTGTGCCCTCGATGTTTTCCATAAACAGGGTCAGGCTGTTGGAGAGCCCGGTGGCGATATGGCGCGACGCCGTATGCAGTTCCTGCCAAAGCTCCTCTGAAGCCTTCCGCGCGGAAAACAGACTGGCCAGCATCATGCCGAGGATGACAATGCCAAGTGTTGGAATGACAATTTTCTCACGTAATCCGAAATGCATACGTCCCCTACCTACTCCAGGATTGGTGTTGTGCCCTGATTGGTGGGCGAGGCTGCGCCAGAACACTTCGGACAGTGACCTGTGGCACGCATTTTTGAAAAATCGGATAGGCTGATCGGAAGTCTTCTAAGCAAAATCCAGTCCAGGAAATGCATTTCGTAAAATATAATTATTATGGTGAGTTAGCTAGCCGCTAAAATCGCAGCGATATGTCTTACGACTTGATTTGTCTTGGAAAACAAGAAAACCTCTTGTAAAAGAAGCCAAAGACGTCTTGAAAAGCAAGGAAGCTCCGGTGGCACATATTCTCATTGTCGATGACTCTCTTGTTTTTTGTGAGGTTACCGCCGAAGTCTTCCGTGGCATGGGGCATGTGGTGACCTGCACGCCGACGCTCAAGGAAGGCATCGAGGCACTCACGGCCCAGCCGGATATTGTTTTTCTGGACGTTGATCTGCCGGACGGAAACGGTATCAAGGCCATGCCTTGTTTTTTAAGACAGCCCATTGCGCCGGAGATCATCGTCATTACCGCTTATGCCGATCCTGAGGCGGCGGCCGAGGCCATGGATGCCGGTGCCTGGGATTATGTGGAAAAGGAATCCTCCCTTGAGACCTTGCGGCATACGTTGCAGGTCGCCGTCCGCTACCGTGTGGAACGGCGCGAGGAACATGCCGTTGCCGAATTCAACCGCTCCGGTATCATTGGGGAAAGTCCGCGTCTTGTGGCCTGCTTGAAGCGTGTGGTCAGCGCGGCGGCCACCAATGCCTCGATTCTGCTGACCGGTGAGACCGGGACCGGCAAGGAGCTTTTCGCGCGGATCGTCCATCGCAACAGTCCGCGCCGCAAAGGGCCGTTTGTCGTGCTCGACGGCAGCGCCGTACCGGCTCCCCTGTCGGAATCCATCTTCTTCGGCCACGTCAAAGGGGCATTCACCGGAGCGCTCAAGACGACGCCGGGGCTGCTTGGACAAGCCATGGGCGGGACGCTGTTTCTGGATGAGGTCGGCGAACTGCCCCTGGATATTCAAAAACGGCTGTTGCGCGTGCTGCAGGAGCGACGTTTCCGCCCGGTCGGCGGGGTCGCCGAAGTGGAAAGCGATTTCCGGCTGGTGGCCGCGACCAATCGGGATCTCGCCGGCATGGTCGCCGCCGGGGAATTCAGGAGTGATCTCCTTTACCGCCTCAATATCGTGGAAATTCGGCTCCCCGCGTTGCGGGAACGCCTGGCCGACATTCCGCTCCTCACGGACTACATCCTGGGGAGCAGGAAAGGGCGTACGCCTGTCGCCTCCGCCGAATTCCTGGAAGCCTTGGCCTGCTACGATTGGCCAGGGAACGTGCGGGAGCTGATCAACGCCCTGGAAGCGGCAGTGATCAGTTCCGAAGGAACAAAGACGCTCTATCCCAAGTACCTGCCAAGTCACATACGCCAACAACTGGCGCGGCGCGCCGTATCGTCCCGGCATCCTCAATCGCGCACGGCCAAGGCTTGCGAGCATGACGTGTCTTTCCGCACCTGGAAGGAAGAACGGAATGCGGCCATCGAGGCTACGGCGAAAAAATATTTCATCGAACTTCTGCGTCATGTCTCCGGCGATATCGGATTGGCCTGTCAGCATTCGGCCTTAAGCCACCAGCACTTCTACGCCACCTTAAAGAAATACAATATCAAACCGGGAATGTGGCGGGAAAGCTGAAGAGCAATGGAGCATTGGAAATGCGAAACGATGTCAAGCAAGTCGCGAACACGTTTCTTTTGGAGACATACAACTTTAATGAAGAGACAAGAACCCGGCTTATTGAAAAAGCAACCACGGAAATTCTGAAAAATTGTCAGCAGTTGCTTTTTGCCATCTCGTCAGGAGAAGGCGCCGCTCCCTCAAAGTGCGCGCATAGGCTGAAAAGCAATCTGAATGCCCTGGGACTAGTTGACCTGGCTGAAGAGGCAAAAAATATAGAACTCAATAACTTTTGTAGCGATAAGGCCTTGCTTTGTACGGTCACCAGTTTGTGTAACAAGATTACAGACAAATTCTGCAACATCCCCCAGTAGCTTTTCGTTTTGGGAATGCGCGCAAGCGCCTCGTGGAGCAGGGAACTGGCGGGCCGTGGATGCGCCTTACGCGGAGGCAACCCGTGCCAGCGCCGTGATGTCGAAACTGACCCGGGACGCTCTGGAAAAAACTACGGATTTAGCGGCCCGAGCGCAGGCGAACTCCCATGGGTGGGAGGCCGGCGGCGGAGGTATTTTTTACGCGCTGCGGATACCTGCCTGGAGAGGATTTCGCCTGACCAGCGCTCTTGTTGTTTGCCGTAGAGGCATGCCTCCAATGCGGCAAATTGCCGCTCGAGTTCCGGGTTGCCAAAAAGTTTCATGAATTCCGAGATGCTGTGAATGTCTCCGGAACGGCTTGCCGCACCGAACCACCGGGTCAACGCCTGCATGATTGCCGGTGCCTCATGGGACGCGGCGGCCCGCTCGAATTGTCGGAAAAGTGCTTTTTCTGTCTGTCCGTTGGCCCCTGCCAATCGCCTGTGCCTTTTGCGAAGCCGCCACGTGAGCCAAGCCGCCCCGATCACAAGCACGCACGCCACGGCCCATTGCCAGAGGGAAGGCGCGCCGGAACCGCCGGCGGCACCCTTGAGGGCGCCTGGATCCAGCGCGGGATTCGGGGCCACCCGGAACGTGGCGGGACGCAGTTTCACCTCCCGCAGGACCGCCTCGGCCGGGTTCCACCACTGTATCCGCATCTCCGGCAGGGTATACGTCCCGACCTTCTGACAGACGAGGGAGAACGTCTCCACGCGTTTCCCGATAAAATTCCCGCGTGCGGTGTCGGTACCAACCTGCGGCTGTCTGGCGTACACGGCCAGGCCGTCGCTGGACGACATCCGCAAGGGAGGCAGCGCCATGCCGGGCAGCCCGGTCGCCCGCATGGTGATGGTCCGGGTGAAGGCGTCCCCCACCGCGGCCTTGTCCGGACTGGGCTCCCATCGGTCGTCGATCTTGAGATCCAGGGCGGTCACGAGGGGGAGTTTCGGATCGGCGCCGGGCACGGCCAGGACCGTGATCTGCGCGGCAGTGGTGGACAGGGTGGCGTCCAATTGCTGGCCCGCATCCCCCTGATAGCCGAACTCCACCGGAAAGGCGGGCAGGGTCAGCGCGCCGGAGCGCAGGGGAAAAATGGAAATGGTGTACTGCTTGGAAATGTAGGAGACGCCGTCGATCGTCCTGGTGTCCAAAAGCGGGTGGGCATCGTCCACGATGATCGCCAGACCGGCATCCTTGGGCAGGTCGAAGCGCGGCACTCCGGCAAAGGAACTGGTCGTAAAAAGGGTGACATTCAGGTCCAACCGCTGGCCGACCCAGATCTTCTCCGGCTGCCGCAGTTCGCTTTGCAACAGAACCGGCTGTCCGGCCGCGAAACAGCGGGGCGTCGCCGCCAACATTACGGCCACCAGAAGCAGGCCGGGGAGGGTGATACGCCAGCTCATTTTTGCCCCTCCTGGTCCTGGCTTCCCGGAGCCTGCTGCGCCGCCTGGTAGGCGAATTTGGCCCGCAGGAAATCCGCCGGCCGGGTCTGCACCCGGCGCAGCCACATGGCGCGCAACTCCGCATCCGAAAGCCGCTGCCCGCCGCCGGCGACCGTCTCTTGCTGATCCTGGGGTGCGTTGGCCGCCTGCTTGTCGAAAACGATCTTGTCCGGCGGCAGAAACCCGCCGGTGCCTTCATCCCCCTCGTTGGGGGGATGCAGCCGCTTTTCCCGCTCCCTGGCCAGTTCGAGGTTGTCGCTTGCCTCCTTCCAGCCGGGCCGCATGGCCAGGGCCTTGCGATATCCGGCCATGGCCTCGTCGTAGTTGCCCAGCATGACGAGCGCATTGGACCGGTTGTAGATCGCTGCGGCGCTGTCGTCCTGGCCGAAGGAGGCGGCCGCCTCCTTAAAGTTGCCGGCGCGGTACAGGGCGGTTCCCCGCTGCATGGGGTCCTCGAAAAGGTCGGCGGCCTTGGCGTACGCCTGGTGGTCCATGGCCAGGCGGCCCTGCTGGTCCGGCGTGAGAAAGAGCCCCTTCGGCGACCACTTGGCCAGGGACAGGGCGACAAGCAACGAACAGACGCCGATGGCCAGTATTCCCGGCAGGATAAATTTCCGATGGCTAGTCATAAGTGACCATCCAGCCACGCCGGGCAAAGCACAGGGCGAGCACCAGCAATACCGGCAACAACCAGTAGCCCATATCCTGCCAGCGTTGTCCCTGATCCTCCTTCGCGGCGGTCATGCTGGTCTTGATGCGCTGCGCCAGTTTTTCGACATCCCCGTCATCGACGGTGACGACGGTCAGATCGGCCCCGACCGTGGCGGCCGCCTTTTCCCAGGCCTCGGGATTCAGAGCCGGGGCCGGCGGACTGTCCGGCGGGACGCGCACGCCCTTGGGCGCGGCCATGGCGTAGAAGTGCACCGGGATTCCCGTCTGGCGGCGCACTTGCTCCATTTTGGCCAGTTGCGACGGCGGCAGGGAATCGGCGATGAGCAGGATCGAACCGCCAAGGCCCGCCTGTTGGAAAAGCGCGGCGGCCTGGGTCAGTGCCGCCACCGGATCATCCCCGGCGTCCGGCATGACGTCCGGGGCGAGGGCCTGGCTGAACATGTCGATGATGCCGGGATCGACGGTAAAGGGCATGACCAGATGGCTCGAACCGCTGTAGGCGATAAGCGCGGTCTTCGCGCCGGGGCGCAGCTTGAGCAGGTCATGGATTTTCTGCGTCGCCCGGATGAGGCGGGAGGGCTGGATGTCCTTGGCCGTCATCGAGGGGGTGACCTTCAGGACGATCACCAGTCCGGCGCGGTCCTGCGTAAACGGCGTGGGTTCCTTTTTCCAGGTCGGGCCGGCCACGGCGAGAATGCCGATCCCCCAGAAGGCGGCCAGCAGGGAGAGTGGAGAGCGCCCGCTCCGCCGTCTCGCGCCGACCAGCAAATGCGTCAGCAGATGCTTGGCGATAAGCGTCTGCATGCCGCGTCGGCTGTCCTTGCGCAGCGAGTACCCGATGAGCCCTGCGGCCGGCAGCAGCAACAGCAGCAGCCAGGGACGCAGGAAATGAAAATGGTGAAGCAGCTCCATCATGGCGCGCCTCGCGTCCGGGCGATCCGTCCGGCGAGCAAGAGCATGCTGAGGACGAGCACCGCCGCCAACGGCCAGTAATACAGGTCGACCTTGGGCCGATAACTGACACTCTCGATTTGGTGCGTGCTCAACTTGTCGATTTCTTTGTAGATGCCCTCAAGATCCTGGCCGTCGCCGGCCCAGAAGTAGGCGCCGCCCGTCATCGCGGCCACGTCCTTGAGGGTTTTGACGTCCAGTTTCTGCTCGCCAACGGCCGTCGGGTCGCCCACGGCCACGGTGTCGATGACGATGTTTTCGTCCTTGGCGATGGCGGCGGCCTTTTCCGGCTCCAGCTTGGAACTGCTGTCGTTGCCGTCGGTGAGCAGAATAAGAAGCTTGTCCTTGACCGTGCTGTCCTTGAACATGTTGATGGCCAGACCGATGGCGTCGCCGATGGATGTCTTGGGGCCGGCCATGCCCACCTGGGCCTCGCGCAGCAGTTCCCGGCAGGTCTCGAGGTCCTCGGTAAACGGCGCCTGGATAAAAGGCGCGGTGCCGAAAAAGATCAGGCCCACCCGGTCGCCCTTGCGCCGTTTGAGGAAGTCGTCGAGCACGCCTTTGACCGCGTCCAGCCGGGTGCTTTTCCTGCCGTCGGGGGAGGTGAAATCGTCGGTCTCCATGGAACTGGAAAGGTCCACGCCAAGGAGAATGTCCCGGGAGGGAACCTCCCTGACGACGGGCGGCTCGACCCACTGGGGTCTGGCCATGGCGGCAACCAGCAGGACCCAGCACAGGCCGGCCACGATCTGGCGCGGGAGCGGTTGTCCGCGCACAATGGCCCCGTCTCCCGGGGACTGGCCGGACAGGGCCGCCAGTTCATCGAAAAAGGGCACCAGCACCGCCGGACGTTCTTCCCGATAGGGCCGGGCGATCCACCGGAAAACCAGCGGCAGGGGGAGGAGGGCGAAAAGCCATATGTATGCGAAAACAAACATGGATCAGACAGCGCTCTTGGTCTCTGCAACGGTTGTTCGCGAGAGGGATGTTTCCTCGCCCGCGCGGTGGCCGGCCAGCCATGCCCGTACCGCCGTGCACAGGCTTTGGACCTGCGCCCGGCTGATGCCGTCGAGCCGCGTTTCGGGAGCATACGATCCCAGCAACAGCAGCCTGCCGTTTTCGCCTTCGAAAAGCGGGCTGCCGCAGCAGCGATCCAGAAAATCAAGCCACGGCTGGCCGCTGAGCGATGCCGCTTGGCCGCGGCCATAGGCGGCGAGCGCCGTGCGTTTGAGGAGTTCCGACAGGCGCGGCAGCAGAAGCGGGGCGGTCCGGTCCGTGGCCAGGGCATGTTGCAGCCGCGCCAACTCGGCCAGGGCCTGCCTCCGGTAGGCATTGCGCCGCCACCGCCGGTGGAGGACAGCCGCGCCCCAGAGCAGGAAAAGCAGCACGGTCAACCCCAGCGCGTACCAGCCCGGCGCCGGCGGCAGCCAGGAGACCGGCGTCGGGACGACGATGTCGTGCAGGTCTTGGAGATCAATGGAACTTGGCATCTGGCATTTCCCGAATGCGTTGCAATGCGTGTTACCGGCCGCGTTTCGCGCCCCGTGCGCGCGGGCACGGGCGAGGAGCGCGCCTCAGCGGGATCCTTCCACGGGCACCGCCACGGCCGGCACCGGCTTGCCGGGAGCCAGCCCGAGGGTGGAGCGCACCTGTTCGGCCACGTCGCCCACCGTGTTGATGGGGAGCACCGGAACGCCCAGCCGGTGGAGCGCGTCGGCCAGGGTGGCCAGGCGCCCCTGCAAAAATTCCGGGAAGCGTTCCTTCAATTGCCGGTCGTGGCTGTCCAGCCGGATCTGGCTTTTGCCGTCGCTTACGACCAGAAACCCTTTTTGCGGCAATTGCTGCGCCAGGGGATCGTACACCGGCGCCAGGAGCAAATCGTTGTGCCGCACGAGGGCGGTCGCATGGCGCAGGGTCGCGTCGCTCATGCCGAAAAAATCACTGATGACGCAGACAAGGTAGTCGTGCCCGGCCAGGGCCACGGCCTTTTGCAGGGCCTTGTCGAGCATGTCGGGGGCGGGCACGATTCCCCGGTCGACGCCAAGCCTGTTGTTTTGCTCCATGATGACCTGCAAAATCCGCATCACGTTTTTTTTCGACCGCTGGCACCGCACCACCTGGATGGCGTCGTCGTTGAAAATGACGGCCCCCACGCGGTCGCCGACGGCCACCACCCTCCAGGCCGCAAGCGCGGCGGCCTCGGCGGCCGTGACCGATTTCATGTTGACCTGCGAGCCGAAAAACATGGACAGGCGCTGGTCCACCACGAGCAGGACCGGCCGCTCCCGGTCCTCGGTGTAGACCCGGACATGGGGCTGGCCGGTGCGCCGGGTCGCCTTCCAGTCCATGGAACGGATGTCGTCCCCGGGCCGGTACTGCCGCAGTTCCTCGAAATCGAGCCCCCGGCCGCGCAGCCGTGAGGCGTGCCGGCCGGCGAGCAGGCTGTGCACCGGCTGCCTGGGGAGAAAGCTGAAGCCCGCCGCCTTGTGCTGGAGGCGGACCAGTTCCTCCAGGGTGACGTAGACCCCGGGACTGTTTTCGATTTGCTTGGTCCGCATGTCGTCCTTCCCGGCCGCTGTCAGGCCACCGCCACCTGTTTCACGATGGTGTCGATCACCTGATCGGCGCTCACCCCCGCGGCGTTGGCGTCGTAGCTTAAAATCAAGCGGTGGCGCAGACAGTCATGGACTATCGCCTGCACGTCCTCCGGCACGACATGGTCCCTGCCGTAGAGCCAGGCGTGTACCCGGGAGCATTTGTCCAGGGCCAGACTGCCCCGGGGGCTGGCCCCGACTTCCAGCCAGCCGGCAAGCTGCTTGTCGTATTTTTCCGGGTGGCGGGTGGCGCTGACGAGGGCGACGATATAGCGGTCGATGGCTTCCGAGGAATAGATGGCGCCGATCTCGTCCCGGGCGGCGAAGACGGTTTCCTGGGCGATGGCGTCCTTTGTGGGCGCTTGCGCCGCGCCCTGTTCGCCGCGCACCAGACGGATGATTTTCAGCTCGTCTCCGTCGTCCGGATAGTCGATCCGCACATGCATGAGGAAGCGGTCCATCTGGGCCTCGGGCAGGGGATAGGTGCCTTCCTGCTCGATGGGGTTCTGGGTGGCCAGGACCATGAAGAATTTTTCCATCTTGTGGGTCTTGCCGGCCACCGTCACCTGCCGCTCCTCCATGGCCTCCAGCAAGGCGGACTGCACCTTGGCCGGGGCCCGGTTGATTTCGTCGGCCAGGATCAGGTTGGAGAAGAGGGGACCGGGCTGGAACTCGAACACATCCTTTCCCCCGGAAGCGTAATACATCTCCGTGCCGGTGATGTCCGACGGGAGCAGATCCGGGGTGAACTGGATGCGGGAAAATTTGACGGATAAATTGGCGGCCAGGCTTTTGACCGCCCTGGTCTTGGCCAGTCCGGGCAAGCCTTCGAGCAGCAGATTGCCGTCGGCCAGGAGGCAGACGATCAACCGCTCCACGACCTCTTTCTGACCAATGATGGATTGCTCCATCCGCGTTTGCAGATCTTGTATCGTTTCAAGCGTAGTCATGAGGTGCCCCTGGGCAATTGAACGAAAGTTGGCTCCAACAAGTCCGGCCGGGGGATATGCATCGGCAGATGGCTGTCACAAGAAACCGTCCTTGTCCTCCGTCGGAGACAGTTACGCAAAAGCTGCTGAAAGAAGCCTCCCGGCAACAAAATGACATCGTCAGTCGCGGTGTCGGCCCTGCCGTATTGTGGAACAACCGCACAATGGAGCCGGTACTGTTATTTGGGGAAATACCGTATCCGCCAGGGCCGTTGCTGTTTCCGGAGAGCCCTCTTGGCCAGGGCAAGAGGGCTTTCCGGTTGTTGCTTTGGGCTAATGCCCTCCGGTCGTCATCTTTTCCAGTTGGAACAGCGCCTTTTTCACGCCGTCGATGGTGAAGCTTCCGGGCAGTTGCACCGGCGGATACTCCTTGAAGGTGGCCATGAACTTCCCAAGCTCATCTTGCAACGGATAGATCAGGAAGATGTGATTGAGGGTCCAGTCCCAATAGGTATTGGAGGTGATGGGCGCGCGCTCGAACGGATCGAGCCGCAGGTTGATCATGAGCGGGAAGCGCAGGTTGCGGAAATCGCGCTGCCAGATATCCAGGGTGCCGGGAGAGTCCTGCACCATGAAGTGCAGCTTGTAGTTGCCGTAGCGCACGGCCAGCAGATCGAGGTCGTCGGAGAAGTACCAAAAAATCTTGCGTCGGTCCTTGTCTTCCTGGCCGGTCAGGTAGGGAAGCTGGTTGTAGCCGTCCAGGTAGTTCTTGAAGGTCCTGCCCGCGGCGCTGTAGCCTTTCTTGAGCTCGTCGGCGATGTTGGGATCGCCGGCCGCCGCGACCAGGGTGGGGAACCAGTCCAGACCGGAAAAGATGTCGTTGGAAACCCGTCCGGCCTTGATATGCCCGGGCCAGCGGACCAGGGCCGGGACCCGGAAGCCGCCTTCCCAGCCGGAGTTCTTCTCGTTGCGGAACGGCGTCATGGCGGCGTCGGGCCAGGTGTTCATTTGCGGACCGTTGTCCGTGGTGTAGATGACGATGGTGTTGTCGGCGATGCCGAGCTTGTCGATGGTGTCCAGGATCGCGCCCACGTTCTTGTCGTGGTCGATCATGACGTCGTCATAGATGCCCTGGTTCTCGCCCGCCTGCCCGACGCTTGCCGGCTTGGCATGGGTGCGGAAGTGCATGTGGGTGTAGTTCGTCCACAGGAAAAACGGCTTCTTGGCCTTGACCTGACGTTCGATGAAATCCTGGGAGCGGGCCTGGATGTCGTCGTCGATGGTTTCCATCCGCTTCTTGGTCAGGGGGCCGGTGTCTTCGATGCGGCCGTCGGCGAAGGAGTGGATCACGCCCCGGGGGCCGTACTTTTTCTTGAACTCGGGATTTTTCGGGTAATCGGGCAGTTCCGGCTCTTCCTCGGCGTTCAAGTGATAGAGGTTGCCGTAGAATTCATCGAAGCCGTGGTTGGTCGGCAACATCTCGTCCCGGTCGCCCAGATGGTTCTTGCCGAACTGGGCCGTGGCGTAGCCGAGGTTTTTGAACACCTGGGCCATGGTGATGGTCGAATCCTGCAAGCCTTGCGGAGCGCCCGGCATGCCGACCTTGGACAGCCCGGTGCGCGCGATGCTCTGGCCGGTGATGAAGGTCGACCGGCCGGCGGTGCAGCTCTGCTCGGCGTAATAGTCGGTGAAAAGCAGCCCCTCGTTGGCCAGCCGGTCGATGTTGGGCGTCCTGAAACCAAGCAGCCCCTTGGAATAGGCGCTGACATCGGTGATGCCGATGTCGTCGCCGAAAATGACCACGATGTTGGGCCGTTCCGTTTGCGCCTTGGGCTTTTTCGTTTGGGCCAGGGCCGTTGTCGCCATGAGGGCCAGTGAAATGGCCATGGCGAGCGCAAGAGTAACCTTCCTTTTTTGCATCATGTTCCCCCCTTGTCTCGTTGTTGCGCGGTCATGTCGCGCACACCATCGACCCGATTACCGAGGCGGATAGTTTGCGGCAATACAACTGACCAGGCCGGTGTGCCTCGAAATCGTTCGCCTCTCTCCCACTGAATTGACAGTGCCCATATTTCGACAAAGAAGACAACTCTTTTTTGAGAACCTGTGGGGAGTACTCCTGTCATTATGACAACGAGTTGGGCCTTGTTTACCACATATAGAAAACAGACCGATAGCTGTCCAATGCGATTTTATTTTGGATTGATAATTTTTTGTTATACACGCTCCAAGCATGCCCGGCCATGCGGCTTTGGAGACCTGACCGGTCGCGAAGATGTTGTTCCGACGATATTTTGACGATGTCACGAGAGACATAACGCCAAGGCATAGAGAACAGATCGAGGGTTTCACTTCTCCCTCAAAAATGAGAGGCTCCTCAAATGTCCCGTTTCTTCCATGCGCGATGGGCCATCTTGGCGTTTTTTTCAGGCGTGGCGGCGCTGCTCTACCAAACGTTGTGGATCAAGCAGTTGTCCCTGGTGGTCGGGGTGGACGTGTACGCGGTCGCCACCGGGGTCGCGGCCTTTTTTTGCGGTCTTGCCCTGGGCAACTTTTGGCTTGGCCGCCGTAGCGACCGGGTGGCCAGGCCGGCGCTGCTTTTCGCCGGATTGGAGGGAGGCATTGCCCTTCTGGGGCCGATCAGCACGCTCTGCCTTTCCCAGAGCGCTTCGCTTTTTGTCCGGTTGCAGGGGACGATAGGCGTTGCGGCCTGGGTGTTGCCGTTTCTGCTTGTCGGCGTGCCGGCGGTTTTCATGGGAGGAACCCTGCCTGCCCTGTTGCGGGCGACACAGCCCGGGGACAGTCGCCTGGGAAGGGCGTCGGGCCGTCTTTACGCCGCCAATACGGCCGGGGCCATCGGGGGTGTTCTGGCCGCCGTTTTTCTTTGCATACCCGCCTGGGGCATCCGCGGCACGAGTCTTGGCGCGGCGGCGTGCAATCTGTTCGTTGTCGCCCTGACGCTTTTTTGCATCAGACGGGGAAGCGCCGCGCCACGGCGGCGGCAACCCGCTACGGTCCCTCTTGCGCCCACGGGCCGCGTCGCCGTCGCGCTCTACGGCCTGGCCGGAGGCGTGGCGCTCGGATATGAAGTGGTCTGGTCCCAGGCCCTTGTCCAGTTTCTTTCCACCCGCGCCTATGCCTTCGCCGTCATGCTCGCCACGTACCTGCTTGGTATTGCCCTTGGCGCGGCACTGTATGGCCGGATCGCCGACCGGATCCGGGACCCGGCCCGGAGTTTCGGCCTGTTGATCGCCGCCGCCGGAATTTGCGCCCTTTTGCTTTTTGCCTTGCTCGGCGGCTGGCTGGGGCAATGGCAGGTGATCGTGACGCAACTGGCGTACAAGGTGACCGACAACCGGCTGGCCTTGATGTGCGCCCGTTTTGCCGCGGTATCACTGGTTTTGATCCTTCCCCCGACCCTTTTTCTGGGCGCGGCCTTTCCGGCCGCCATCCGGCTTATCGCCAGATCCGGGAGCATCGGCGCCGACTGCGGCATGGTGACCGCCTGGAACACGGCGGGCGGCGTCTTGGGGACGCTCGCCACGGGGTTCGTCCTCGTCCCCGCCCTTGGCCTCGTTCGGACGCTTTCCCTCCTGGCCCTGGCCTCGGTCATGATCGGAATCGCGGCCCTGGCCTCCCGCCGTGCGACAGTGCGAACCTACGCCCTGGCCGGGCTGCTGCTTGCGGCCGTGCTGGTCCCGGCCTTGCTCACGCCGGCCGACAAGCTCGGCAGCCTGCTGGCCGCGGCCAGGGGCGGGCGGCTGGTTTTTTATGATGAATCCGCCGCGGGCACGGTTGCCGTCCTGGAGCAGAAAAGCGCCAGCCACACCTTCCGCCGCCTCTATATCCAGGGTGTTTCCAACTCGGGCGACACCATGCCGTCCCGGCGCTACATGTGGTTGCAAGGGTTGTTGCCGCTGCTCATCCATACCGGGACGCCCCGTTCCGCCCTGGTCATCGGCCTGGGCACCGGCATCACGGCCGGGTCCCTGCTGGCCTACCCCTTGGAGCGCCGCGAATGCGCCGAGCTGGTGCCGGCGGCCGTCAAGGCGGCGTCCCTTTTCAGCGGCAATCTGGATGCGCCTGCCGATCCACGGCTCGCCCTCCATATCGGCGATGGCCGGCAGTACCTGCTGGCGACGGATCAACGTTTCGACCTGATCACCCTGGAGCCGCCGCCGCCTTCGGCCAGGGGCGTCGTCAATCTGTATTCCACGGATTTTTACGAACTGGCCCGGGATCGGCTGGCGCCGGACGGCCTGCTGGCCCAGTGGTGGCCCATCGCGACGCAGAACATGGAGGATTCCCAATCCATGCTGCGCAGCATCCTGGACGTGTTTCCGTATGTCACGGTTTGGACCACCGACGTCTATGAAATGATGGTCATCGGTTCCATGCGGCCCATGGTCCTGGACGCGGCGCGGATCACGGCGCGGTTCGCGCTTCCCGGTGTGCGACAGGCGCTGGCCGAGGTCGGCGTCTCCACCCCGTCCGCGCTGCTGGCCACGTACGTCATGGGCCGCGAGGAACTGGAGACATTCGTCGGCACGGCCCGACCGGTGACGGACAACCGCCCGCGCATCGAGTACGCGTCGTGGGTCCGGCCCCATGAAATCCGCCGCGTCCTGCCCCGATTGCTGGAATTGGCCGGAGCCCTGCCGCTGCAAAACGCCAGCCAGGACCTGCGTTTTGGTATTCGGGCGCAACAGCAGGAACTCTTCGACTTTTACCGCGCGACCCTGGCGGCGGACTCGGGTGACCGCGACCTGTGGCGGCGGCTGATAACGAGGGCCGTTTCCGGGGATCCCGACAACCCGTATTATCGCTGGTTTCTCGGCGGATAAGCCCGTCGCCGCAATGGCCAGGGCGCTTCACGCCGAGGGGGCTGCGTCGCGGACGCGTCCCATGTCAGAGGTTGTCGCCGGCGCGCACTTCGCACACACTCGTTCCGTGGTCGCAGGGGCGCGTTGGCATCGAAAACGATGTCCTTTGACCAGGGAAAATAGGCCTGGGAACGTCCGAAGGATAACGCCGCTGCTGAAACGCGTTCCCAAAGGATTCGCCCCAACGAGAAGGAGCTCTTGTGGAACAACAGGAATTCATGAACCGTACGATGGAAGCCGCCCTCAGACTCACGATTGTTGCCGTCATCGTGGGGACTTGCTTCATGGTCATCAAGCCCTTCGCGCCGATCGTGCTTTGGGCGATCATCATCGCGGTGGCGTTGCGTCCGTTCCAGGATAAGCTCGCTATCGCCATAGGCGGCAAGAGAAAACTCGCGGCGGTCGTGCTCACTCTCGCCGGACTGGCCATCATCATTCTGCCGGCGGGACTCTTTGCCGAATCCTTGGTGGATGGAACAAAGGTCTTCATCGGCGTCATCCGCAAAAACGCGCTGGACCTTCCCTCGCCGCCGGTGTGGTTGTCTGGCGTCCCTGTCGTCGGTCAGTTCCTGGACGCGGAGTGGCAGCTGCTTTCCAAGGATCTGGTCCGGGCCTTTACGGCCTTCGCGCCCCAGATCAAGGGAGCCGCGGTCTGGATGATCTCGGCTTCCGCCGGACTTGGCTTCGAGGTGCTCAAATTCATCCTCTCAATGATCATTGCCGGTATCTTTCTGGCACATCCGGGTGGCGGGGCTGCACTTACCCACAAGTTGGTTACAAAATTCACGGGGGATCGGAGTCACGAATACGCAGCCATGGCCATCGGGACAATCCGCAGCGTGGCCATGGGCGTGGTCGGCGTCAGCATCATCCAGGCTATCCTGGCCGGAGTCGGCATGGTGGTGGCAGGATTTCCCAATGCGGGGCTGTGGGCCTTGCTCATCTTGATCGCGGGTATCGTGCAACTCCCGGTTTTGCTTGTCCTCCTGGCCCTGGCGGGTTACGGGTTCACCATTTTTTCCACCTCAGGAGCGGTCGTCTTCCTTGTCTGGTGCATTCTCACCGGCTTGGTCGACAACGTGCTCAGGCCCATCTTCTTTGGTCGCGGCGTGGACATCCCCATGCTGGTCATCCTGCTGGGGGCCATTGGCGGCATGATGCTGTTCGGGCTCATCGGCCTTTTTCTTGGGGCAATCATCCTTTCGCTTGGGTACAAGATCGTTATCACCTGGCTAGAGTCGTCATAACAACAAGCAATGCCGCCCGTCCCGAAAGGAGGGCTGGCGCAAAGCCAAAGATTGCTGATGGGCAGACCTCGGGACTGCCCAAGATTTTGCCACAAGCTTATTTTGAGATGGTCCTGGTAGGTTGGACAGGTTGGCGGCCGGGGGAGAGGACGGGGCGGGTCCAGAGAGACCACTGAGGCCGGGTAGAAGGTGGCCCCTAAGCCTAACTTGGCTTGTTGCTGCGGCTTTTCCTGCATCTGGGTCCGTCTTCGACGCCGACGGCGAGCGCCACGGGGCAGCGGTTTTTACCTAGGCCAGATTTTTCAGCGGAGGCTGCAGCTGAAATGTCCGAATGTCCCAGACTACAGATCAACATGGGTGCGAGGTGACCTTCTGTTCACTTGTCAAGGCCAATAAACGGAAGCCTCTCGCCTTTATTACGCCAGTAATCGAAACTCCAGAATGCCAATGCTGCTTCTTTATATTTGGTGAAATGCTTTTTTTGAGGGTAAATCTCTGCCCTTAAAAGCGCGTGTTCTCCGCCAATAACCGGTGCATCGTCCGAGTCACGGCATGGGATCAAGATGTCTGCTCGTGTTTCAGCTAACTCTTTATAGCTGACACCATGGCCATGCTTTACCGTATTTGCAACAAGCCTTAGCTCGTTCAGATCTGAGTAAAAAGGGAGATCCTCAAAATTTGTCGAATACGCCTTAAACACTTCTACTATTTGACTCCATTTTTGTGGAAGTTTTCTGTCTTCTATAACCCAATCGTGGAGCAACTCTTTTTTTAGATATAGCACTACTTTCTTTTCCCATAGATGATATAGGCCAACAATGGCTACTCCAGCCATGTACCCGTTGACTTCTGCAATCTGCAAGCATTGAGAAATAACCCATTCGTGGCCAGACTCATAGAAATAATCTGCATTATCTCGCTCTGGGGCAAAGGTGTGGCAACCCATTTTCTCAAAACCCTGAATGGCTTTACCTTCTTCGTCATCCCAAGAACTTATACAAGCGAACAGCCGTTCTTCAATCCATCGACTGTACGACAGGATGTCATTCTGCATAGCGCTGCATACAAAATAGTCCATGTACAAAATTGGAGTTTGTGAGGCCATTGCGATCACCTCTCAAGTTAGTTGGCATTTATAGTCTTCGATTTTTTCGAGGATGCGTCCGATATGTCCACTTGTCCAGGCCAGAGTAGTGGCAGAGGTGAGACAGAGGGAGTCGACTTGAGAGGCCCTAGAGACCAAATTAACTCGGATTAGTTCCCGGCGCGATAGAACTCAACTGGCCCCGGTAAAATCCCAGCCCCTGTGCCTTCATAGGCCAGTTGCTGCGGCATATTCTCGGGCAGGGTCAGCCAAAGTCACCGCCAGCAGGAAACGGGGCCAGAAAATTTTCAGGGAATGCACCCTAAAAGTCCAAATGTCCAAAATGGGGGGGGCGACTTCTTAAAAAAAATTCAAGCGACCGTGGAATGGTTTCTTGGTCTGACAGGTTGGCTGGCAAATGGTTCTGCCCTGGTACATACCCGCCAAAGCCTAGTGTTGGCGCGCGTTGGCGCTTAGGCAAAGAAAAAGGGGTCACCGATTTCTCGGTAACCCCTTGGCATTCTTCTTGGTGGAGCTGGAGGGAATCGAACCCACGACCTCTTGAATGCCATGCCGCCAGCAGAACATAACATATTGAAATTTATAATATTTTTAGAGAAAATTTCGGGGAACCACAGAGCTTTTGTTGGCTCCAGCCAACAGTCACCATTCGGCCTGTAGCGCATCAGCCAACATACCGCCAACAGTCTGCCAAAGCGTCTGTGGCTCGCCTGCCAACGGTCATGTGGCATGACAGCCAACGCAGCTATCAAGGTGGCGGGCATAGAACACAACGCCAACACGTTCAATGTGATCGCGTAACTGGACGTGGCTCAGCTGGCTGAACACTGAGAGGTCAATACTATAGGGTAGATCAAGTTCATCAAGTTCATCGAGAATCCGGTTCTTTTGCTTCAGGGAAATTTCGTTGCCGTAAAGAGTCAAATCTATATCCGAACCCGGCTTGTATGTCCCCTTGGCGCGTGAACCATAAAGCACCGCCTTCTCAACCTCGGGGTGCTTTGCAAAAACCGAGTTGATTCTGTCTATTGTTTGCGCGCTGAGCCCGAACTGCATCACTCATTTCCAGACTGTTCGTAGAGCATGCTGAATTTTTTTGACATATTCAGGAAAGCAGGATGATGTTCATTCAGGATTCTCTTGATGATGTCTTGGGCTGTTCCCTGATCGTAGGTGTGCGAGGAAAGATTTCTGTCCCGAATCATCGTCATCCATGTTTCGCCATCGTCAATCAGTCCATTTTTGAATGCCGCGCGTACAGCCCCGCGTGAACCAACGATATTACTAATACCTTGGTACTCAAGATAATCCTTCAAGACATTCCAGGCGAGTTCATGCGTAAACTCGAATGACTGGATCACTCCTTGCTCTTCCAGCATCGAGAGTGACCGTTTTTGGGCCAGTTCTACGGCGTCGGAAAGTGTCTGGAGCGCCTTTACATAGTTTTCAAACCGCTGTTTCCAGCGAATATCTTCCGGCATCCCTTATCTCTCTGGTCTCAATGAAAATTACGCACAGGGGTTTGACACATCGGCACATTCCACAAATGAACGGGCAGAATCGCTCTCTGAATATTCCTCGGCGACCGAGGCCACGCGACCTGAGATGGAGGAAATGGTGCCCTACACCTACCTCCCGGATATCCTGTCGATCCACCGTTTACAAGGGCCTGTGATCGAAGCGTGCAAAACCTTCCAAGGTGCCACTTCTTCAAGCGGGTTGCGAGAGTCAATGCATCCTGCTACCCCTGCCGCCAAATGCCGTGCAGGGTCAAGGCTTATGATTATCCTTCATGCCGCCCAATCCGATGTCGGGTTGCTCCTCTGGGGGGAAGCTCCCTTTGCTGCCTCCGCCAGCCCCAGCCCTCCGAAGGGGAAAAAATATGCTTCACGTCCGTCGCCCTGTGCCGTCCGCGCAGAAGTACTTGATGCGCTGCTGAAAAAACGATTCCCCTTAGCCAAGGCTGCAGCATTGCCAATTGATGCCGCAGCATGGCTGCCCTCCAATGGGAATGCCCCCCTTCCTTCGAGCCATCTTCTGGGTGATACGCAAGCGCCCGCATCGGGAGCGACCTTGGCCCCGTGGCTGGTCCCTGCGTTGCTCCTGGAGGGTGAGGCACTCTTGGCCATTCTTTCCGTCTGTTGGCAGAAAAGGACACTCACCAGCGGCGTCGTCGTGGGTGACGATCTCGCCTACTGGGCGGGGATGCTTCGATTCGCGGGAGCGCTTGTTGCCAAGAAGCAATTTCTTCCTGGCATTCGGACCGTCGGCGGCGAACTGCATGCCGTGTGGGAGCCTGCGTTGGACGCCGGGGACCAAGGGCGCTTGGTGACGTTCGCGAGGCGGATGCCGCCTTCGGCTCGCGCCCTGGCCGATCCCAGCCAAAAACAATCGCCAGCGATACAGGAGCAGCAAGTTCTGCGGTCATTCCTCGTCGAGGCGGTTGATGCCCTGGTTCGATCAGCCATCGTGGCGGAAAGGAAATCCGGCCGACGCTCACGGCAATCGCTTGCACCGGAAAGCGTCCATGATGCCTGGATGGCCGCATTACGTGCGCCAGAAGGACTGATCGAATGGGCAAAAAAGGACGTCTCCGCGCTCCACAAGGACATCATGCGCTGGAAGCGGCCCGTCACTGTGACGGCAGCGTCTCCGGTCCGCTTGTGTTTCAGGCTGGAAGAACCAGGCGAGGAGGCTCCGCCAGGGAAAGAGACATGGAACGTGTCGTATTTATTGCAGCCGCATAGCGACCGCAGTTTACTGGTTCCCTTGACTGAACTCTGGAAGACAAAAGCAGCAAATCGTGAAGCACTTAAGCCCCTTGGCCCCAATCTCAAGGAATACGTGCTGCTGTCCCTGGGACAAGCGTCCGTCCTCTCCGCGCCTATTGCCGCCAGCCTGAAGGGACCGGCCCCAACCGGCTTTCCCTGCGACACCAAGGCTGCCCACGAGTTCCTGACGTTGACAGCCCCCGCGCTCGAACAAGCCGGTTTCGGCGTCATGCTCCCGGCCTGGTGGACCCGCACAGGGACGAAACTGCGCCCTGCCGTACGGGCGCATGTGGAGAGTCCCCAATTTGCAACGTCAGGCGGCTTGTCCCTGGACGCCATCGCGGATTTTCAGTGGGAAGTCTCGCTCGGGGATGCCCGCATGAGTCTTAAGGAACTCACGGCCCTGGCCAAACTCAAGGCTCCATTGGTCCAGGTTCGGGGGCAATGGGTCGAGGTCAATGCCGAAGCGATCGCTTCCGCCGTGGCCTATTGGAAGAAAAAGGCGAACGAAACGGCTTCGGTGCGCGAGATCATCCACATGGCGCTTGGAGGGCAGGAAACGCATCATGGATTTGCTTTTGACGGCATCGAGGCCACCGGTTGGATCAAAGACCTCCTGGAACAGCTTGAAGGATGGGCGAATTTTCAGGAACTTTCCCCTCCGGAGGCACTTGCCGCCACGCTGCGCCCCTATCAGCTTCGCGGCTTCTCCTGGCTGTCGTTTTTACGGCAATGGGGTCTTGGAGCCTGCCTGGCAGACGACATGGGACTCGGCAAAACCATGCAGACCTTGGCCCTGCTCCTTTCGCTTCGGGAGGGCGGGGAGAAGAAGCCCAGTCTGTTGATCTGCCCGACTTCCGTGGTCAACAACTGGGTCCAGGAAGCTGCCCGATTCGCTCCCGGGTTAACAGTCATGGTGCATCATGGCCTGGGGCGGGAAAAGGATACTGCTTTTGAAAAAACAGCCTCCGAGCATGCCCTCGTCATTTCGAGCTATGGGCTTTTGCAGCGTGATGTCTCCGTTCTCCAAAAAATCGCCTGGGGCGGGGTGATTCTGGACGAGGCACAAAACATCAAGAATCCTGAGACGAAGCAAGCCAAGGCGGCCCGGGCCATCCTGGCTGATTTTCGAATCGCCCTGACCGGCACGCCTGTCGAGAACAATGTCGGCGATCTGTGGTCGATCATGGAGTTTCTCAACCCGGGATTTCTAGGAACGCAGGCGGAGTTTCGCCGGCGATTTTTCGTACCTATCCAGACCGGTCGCGACCCCGAGGCCCCGGAAAAGCTCAAGCGTTTGACCGGCCCCTTCATCCTGCGTCGCGTCAAGACAGACAAGACCGTCATCGCCGACCTGCCCGACAAGGTGGAGCGCAAGGAACGCTGCCATCTGACGAAGGAACAGGCCTCCCTGTACGCCGCCGTACTCAAGGATTTGGAAAAGACCCTGGCCGAGGCCAAAGGCATAAAGCGGAAGGGGATCATCCTGGCCACCCTGTCCAAGCTCAAGCAGGTGTGCAACCACCCGGCCCAATTTCTCGGCGACAATTCAGCCATTCCCGGTCGCTCCGGCAAGTTGTCCCGCTTGACGGAAATGCTCGAGGAAGTGGTCGAAGCCGGCGACAGGGCACTGGTCTTTACCCAGTTCAAAGAGATGGGGGACCTCCTCAAAACCCACCTCCAGGAAACGTTCGGTCAGGAACTGCTCTTCCTGCACGGCGGCGTGACGAAAAATCTTCGAGACAAGATGGTCGATCGTTTCCAATCGTCCGCCGGGGCACCGCCGATATTTATCCTGTCGCTAAAGGCTGGCGGGACGGGGCTCAACCTGACCAATGCCAACTACGTCTTCCACTATGACCGCTGGTGGAATCCGGCAGTGGAAAATCAGGCCACGGACCGGGCCTTTCGCATCGGTCAGCACAAAAATGTCCTGGTGCACAAATTCCTGTGCGTCGGAACCTTGGAAGACAAAATTGACGCCATGATCGAACAAAAGCAGAATTTGGCCAATGCCGTGGTGGGCACTGGCGAAGCATGGCTTACGGAGCTGTCCAACGCCGAGATCAAAGACCTCTTTGCGCTTCGCAAAGAAGCGCTTGGAGCATAGTATGTCTCCATATTACGGATATTTCCCACCGTCCAAGCCCAAAACGGCAAAGGGCGGCATCAAGGCGCAAAGCAAACGTGGTGCTTTCGGCGAGAGCTGGTGGGCCAAGCGTTGGCTCGAGGTCCTCTCTGGATTCAACCTTGGGGCCAGACTGACCCGGGGGCGCAGTTATGCTCGGAGCGGGCAGGTCCTCGCCGTGGAAATCGGCGTTGGCGCTATTTCCGCGAGGGTGCAGGGTTCTCGGGCCAAACCTTATACCGTCACCATCCGCGTCAAAACGCTGTCTCCAGCGGAATGGTCCGAGGTCGCCACTGTTCTATCTCACGAGGCAGGCCATGTTGCTGCCCTGCTCGCGGGTCAAATGCCGCAGGCATTGGAGGACGTTTTCCAAAAGGCCAAGGTATCGCTTTTCCCCTCCCGTTACGAAGACTTAATGACGGAGTGTTCCTGCCCGGACTGGTCAAATCCCTGCAAACATATCGCCGCCGTGTATTTCCTTGTGGCCGAAGAATTCGATCGAGATCCGTTTTTACTTTTTAAGCTCAGGGGGATGACGCGGACGGGACTAATTGAGATGCTCCAGGACGTGCAGACAGAGGATGATGCGCCACATACCGAGGTTCAGGGACAGACGCCCGCGAGCATAGACGCACGAGATCCATTGCCCGTCGATTGCAGTTCGTTCTGGGGCCAGGCGGAAAAAGAGGAGTTGGGACTGGGTGAAGTAGCAGTGCCGGCGGTTAAAGCGTCGTTAGTCTACCGCCTGGGGGCTTTTCCTTTCTGGCGGGGTCAGGAGGATTTTTTGCCGGCACTTGAGGCGTTGTATGCGGCGGCATCAAAAAGGGGACTGGCGGCAATACTTGAGGAGCAAGGATGAGTTGGTCCCCTGGAGAATCGAAAACGGTCCCCCGATTGCTTGAATCCCTTTCAAGGGACCCCCTCTCAAATTTTACAAATATATCAAATAAAATTAGATAGATAAAAATAACACTGGGGGGTCGTTGGAATTTTAGTCAAGAGGTCGGGTAGCTCTATTTTCTTCGCCAGTAGCGTATCATACTGAAATCATTTATGCGCCTTAACGCGACCTGATGGCCCCCTGGCCTCTTGAATAGAGTATCAAGCGTCCGAAAACACGTCTTTTTCAAGCATCTGATATGACAAACGATTAGTCATTAGCGCTCCTGAATGCCATGCCGCCAGCAGAACATAACATATTGAAATATTTAATATTTTTAGATAAAATTCCGGGGAAGCACAGCGCTTTTGTTGGCTCCAGCCAACAGTCACCATTAGGCCTGTGGCGCATCAGCCAACAGACCGCCAACAGTCTGCCAAAGCGTCTGTGGCTCGCCTGCCAACGTTGCATTGTAGACGGAAATAATCCGAGTGCGCTTTGGTAGGCTTGGGAAAGCCAGTCGCGGCAATCTTGTATCCTCTTACGCGTCAGCCTGCTTTCTCAGGACGCTTTTGTTAGACATTTAGCCTTTCCTTCGACAGTAAACTCTGATTCAATGTGATATGAGGCTGAAGTTCCCGACATATGCGGTTGAAAGTCTTCTTCAAGTCTACAACATTCATTGGAGTCCAAGAGATGGATCCGAACTTGGTTCTCATCTTGCTCGGTTTGTCGTTGATCCAGCCCTTGCCCAAAATCAACACCAGCAATATTCGTTAAGATATGACGATCATGAGCATCAATACCGTGTTCTTTTTCAAAATATACCGTAAAATTTACTTTAAAGTTCAATGGGACAATCCTTGGCATTCGTTCCATACATTCCTTCTTGAAATTACTAGCTAAGCTTTCTCGCTCTAAAGGCTCAGGAGCCCTACCTCTCCTTCCTTTCAAAGCGGTGCAAACTTGGACCTCTCTGATGTGATGAATGCAATATTGCGAAGTCAAAATCTCGATTATTTTGGCAAGTACATTATAGAATCGGGGTTCCACTAAAAAATATGGATCAATAAGAACGATGCGCTTGGCCCGCGTCAACATGGGGGCAACAGCTGCCACAATTTCTTCAGCGGTCCTCATTACCCTGCGAGTGTGAGCGCAAAGCCATAGATCATGGTCACCGGAAACGATATCCTCAAATGGTATGACTCGACTATGTCCGCGAGGGTTGTCATTAGAAAGGATACCGTAAAACGAGAGTCTTCCATCTTCATTCTCTGCCTCAATCAGCCAGTCCCCGCCATTAAAGATTGAATCCTCTCTGATGACAGAATGAGGCAAGAGCCATTTCGACAAAAGCTCCACGAGTTTCATTCGATCTTCTTCTGAAACAGCTCCCAATTCCTTCATTACCTTTTGCTGCCACTTACGCGGATACTGTGAAAGAATGCGGCCAGTGTCGTTGAATGAATCCCTGAGAAAACCATACTGCCTGGAGTACTGCGCGACAAGAACGCTCGGATCAAGAGCGTATTCCTGGATCACGAGAACAGCTCCTTTGATCTTTCCGCAAAAAAGCCCCCCGGCCAGCGGGTAAGGAAATCACCATCCTTATCAATTACAATTTCTTTGACGATGGTCCCTTCTTCATCCGAACGAATGTGGTAAATCGCTACTTGGGGTGCCTCTAGAGCCGGAGCTTCCGGCGGCAGTTCGTTGCTGGACGTTTGCCGTATCCTTTTCATGATCCTGAGCATCAAGTGCTCGCTGTGAGTCTCGATGACAAAGCAATTGCTTTTAGTCGTACTTTCCTGAATAAGAAGATCGCCAAGATCGACCTGGAGCTTGGGATGGATGTGGAGTTCCGGTTGCTCAATGACGAAAATGGATTTGTCAGCCAACAAAGAGCCAACAACTACTGGCAGCACTTGAGAGATGCCTACGCCAATGTCTTGGGGTAACACTTTGAGGTTCTTGACTTCTTCAAGGAGATACAAACGCTTCTCAGGCTGTTGCGCCCGAATTTCATCCAGCTCCTCCTGGTAGTCATCGAGACTCCTGCCTGAACGAATGGCAGCCATGAGCCGTCCGTGTTCATTGATCCGGCGGAATTCTTCCAACTCAATACGGTATCCGCTATTCAGCCGTTCATCGCTAGCCAACCAGTGGTTGGTCTTTTTGATCAATGCGTCGCCTTGGCTATAAAGAGCATCCCAAGCGGCAAGGCCGTTTGCCCATCTCGAAGGATCAGGCGACTTCACCTCAACATTGTTCCGTTGTGGAACTTCACGGATCGGACCGAGGTAGCACATCTTTTCCAGGTCATTGCGGATCATCTCGCCTGGGCCGGTTATGAGGGATGTCAGGCAACTTGAGATGATGAGCGAAGGAACCTTCAGAGGATCATCTTCACCTGTGTGATTAATGAACTCAAACGAATCTGAAAGCGGAAGAGTTCGCCCCCACTGGGGGAAGGGAGATGTCATCCCCCGGAGTATTTTCCCATCAGACAAGCTGAACCCATCAGGACTGGAATCATCCGAGTCTTCTGGCCTAACCAGCAAATATCTGAGAAGGGCTCCCCCATCCAACTCAGACTGGTCTTCATCCGATTCCTTGGGCTCCAGAGCGCTTTGCAATGCCTTTACGAAGGCAGCACGACCATCAATATTTTCCCAGTAGATTCTATTGATGGGGTTCAAGGTGAGACGAATTTGCTCGTCTCCGGGAATGAGTTCTAACTTGGCAAGTTGCTCGCCATTGGCATAAACTTGATATCCCGTAATCGCTGCTTTTCCAGCCAAAGGATTGAGCCTGTCATCTTCGATGACTTGCACCGTTATACTCACGGAAGCGGACTCTACCCTGCCGACAGCTTCCTTCAGCTCGTGCTGCTCCAACTCCCAGAGTTTGGTGTCGTTTTCGTCATAGTAGTCTGGAAGCGGATCGGCAGAGAGATCAAGGTCAAAGGTGATCCGAATAGGAAGGCTCTGGTCATGCTTGTAGACAAGGCTACTGAAACCGCCCAGGTCCATACTGCCGCCAAGCAAGGTTTTATCCGGATCAGTATTTTGCCGCAGAAATATTTCACGAGCGTAGTGCAGTCCCTGGACAACGCTGCTTTTACCGGCGCTGTTGGCTCCAAAGAGCATGGTCAGGGGCCTCAGCTTGATACGGCACGGCCCCTTGATGCCTTTGAAGTTTTCCAGTGTGATGGCGGTGATGACCATGGCTCTCTCCTGCCATGGCTATGCGGCAAGCCACAGCGTAGCGATTTCGTTGCAGGCTGCACGGACGTGCTGCATGTTCTGCTTGTAGGTCCTGGGTGCATGTACCACCTTTCCGGCGAAGACATCCACCACAAAGCAGTTTTCTGGGGAAACAATATCTTCATTCGATAGGGTTTCAGCTAGATAGCGGTAGAGTACCGTGCTTACTATGGCCATGGCGACATCCGAAAGCGGATGTGTCTTCCCGAGGTAGAGCTTGATACCGCCCAAGATAGTCCCATTTTGGGGATCGGTGAGCAATATCTCGGGCCGAATGCTGATATCCAGACCAGACACGTTCAGTTTCGGAACCATGTTGTTCCCTTCCACCGGAGTATATCCGTTGGTAGGAACCTGCTCCGCTATGTTCAAAAAGGAAATCAGCGCCTTGGTGCAGAGCTCTGCGGTCTGACCTTCCCAGCCTTCCTGGTGCGCCATGGTTGATAACGAATCGATTGCCCGCCGGAGTTGGTCAGTGTTCGGCTTGTGCGTGGTGAAATACTCTTTGATGGCTTGTTCCGCCTGGGCGTATCGGGCCACGATAAAATCCTTGGGTTTACGTTGTTCCTTGATTATGGAACGGCGGCGTCCCGGCATTGTAGCAGAGAGGTATTCACCAAGTTTGTTCAAAGACATGCGAGGCTTCTCACGTTCAATCTGCGTACGCATAGCGGATTACTCCTTGCTGGCGACCGAAGCCGCCAGCATGTAAGTATATTCTGCTCCGTGGATTAATCGCGACGATCATCCACTTCCTTGGCAACGCCCTTAAATGGCGTCCCGTCTTCCTTGCCGTCCATGAACCTGCCGGTATCGGCATCACGTTTGGTCCATTGCCCGGTCTTGGGGTTCTGAACCTGAGTGCGATCCTTGACGCTACCCTGACGGTAGCCTTTGCCTGTGTTTTTTGCCATTTTAGGCCTCCATTCGGAGTTTGAGAGTTACAGACCAAGGCAAAGCTTTGCTACAAATCCCCCCGGAACGCGCGCTGCTGGAGGGAGGAGAAGAGGTTGTCGGCAATACAAAATTGTTCTTGTAATTTAGATTGTCGTTTGAAGACGCATTCAACATGTTTAAAAAAGCATTTTTGCCTATCAATAGGAGGGCAGATAACTTCCAGCGGTCTAAGATTTTGTAGATTAATATTCTTTTGAGCCGTTTTTGTCGCTCTTTGATTAAGGAAAGGCTTGAATGCTCTTAGTTGGTGCTCGAGAAACTCTGGTGGCATTTCTCTGGGGACAATACCAACGACACTGTCAGGGAAACACATGGGGTATGATAATATGGCTGTTTCTCCAATATTGGCTGCTATTGTTATTGCGATTGTCCCCTTCTGAAATTTTTTGCTAACTTTTAGACCTTCTTCGTTTAGAGTTTGCTTGTGCGATATGACATACGTATTCGACTGAACGACATCACCGGTTTGAATAAATGGGATATTCCCTCCATAGTACCTCGGATCGTTCCTCGGTCTTGGAGTAAATTTCCCTCGCGAGACATCCGCAACCTGTTCGAGCTTTTTGACATCCCACCCCATGGGATTTGTCACCGGATCACCGAACATCTTCAGGAACACAGAGCGCAGGAAGATGTCAGCAAGCGAAATAGCTTCCAGCCGCTTACGACGGATGGCGTCAGCTTTGTCCAGAATAACGGCAATGCGCTTTTGTTCGACCAAGGATGGGAGAGGGATTTTGAAATCTTTGACAAAAGGTGTTGGAACACGCTTTTGCCCGGCTGCCCCCGTCATTGCTTTTGCAGCTAAGAATCTAAATGTGGGATTCCACACCATATGAAAAAGATATCGGCCATCGACTCTATCGTTGGGCCTGAGAACATGAAATTCTGTGGAACCAAAGCCTACATCAAAGGGCAATGACTCTAGATAAGCAGCCTTGCCGTTTTCAAAACACGGCGTGATTTTGGCAAAGAGGACATCTCCACGCTCGTAGTAGGTATATCCCTTGACTACTTCACTAAGAACCCTTGTTTCGACCTCTTCAAGCTGGCCATCCTCCCTTATTGCTGCCATTGGCAGAAAGGAAACCCTTCTGTTGTTGTCAGCTCTAAGCTCTTTAGGCATCCGAGGATTAATCGTAGCAATCTCAGAAAGGGAAGCCATGTTAACCATTGATCATCCCCTTCAGTTCTCTCAGGTCGTCTAAAATCCCAACCTCTAGCGCTTCCATTTTTCTGAGGATAATCTCTGGCTCGTCATAGTCATGCTCTTCGTACTTTTGTTCCTTGTAGCGAGTGATAGAGAGATCGTACTTGCACCTCACAATGTCATCTTTTGGGATGAAAAACGCCTTGGAGCTTCTATCCGTGTCCATCTCAGGATCACGACTCTTCCACCGTTCCTGAAGGTCTGGCAGATCGTTGGTTTGAATCTTGGTACGCTTGTCATCCAGGGAGTAGCCGTCGTTCTGCACGTCGTAGAAAAAAACGTCCCGTGTATCGCCACCCTTGGAAAACATGAGGATGCCTGTGGAAACCCCGGCATAGGGCTTGAATACCCCGCTGGGCAGGGAGATGACGGCTTCCAGCTGGTTCTCCTCCACCAGCGCCATGCGTAGGGCTAGGTGCGCCTGAGAGGAGCCAAACAACACACCATCGGGTACGATGACCGCAGCCCTGCCACCTATCTTCAGCATACGCAGGATGAGCTGCACAAAGAGCAGTTCGGTTTTCCTGGTTTTAACCTTTTTCACCAGAGCGGGTAGCACCCGATCAAAGTCAATGGCCCCCTTGAAGGGCGGGTTGGCCAGGATAACATTGAAGGCATCTTCCGACTTTTCGGGGAAATTGTCTGAGAAGCTATTGGCCAGAGTGTCTTGATAGTGGATGTGGGGAACTTTCACCCCATGAAGGATCATGTTCATGGCCGAGACGCGCAGCATCGTGGCATCAAAATCGAATCCGGTCAGGAATCCGTTGTTCACATTATCCTTCTGTGCCTGCGTCAGCTTATCCAGAGAGTATATTTTCCCTGTTTCATCGGACTCAAAGATGCCTTCATCGGAAGTGTACGTTTCCATCATATGATGGAGTGTCTCGACCAGGAAGCCGGCGGTGCCACATGCCGGATCACACACCTTTTCGTCGGGCTTGGGATCGATCAGTTTAACGATGGTATGAATGATATGGCGCGGGGTTCTGAACTGCCCAGCAATACCTGCCTGATTTAACTTGCTGAGAAGATGTTCGTAAAGGTTGCCTTTGGTATCTCCGCCACCAACCAGGGGCAGCTTATTCACCACATTGACGGCGAGTTCGACCAGCTCAGGTTTTTGAATCATGAGCTGTGCTCCTTTCATAAAGGAGCCATACCCCTCAACCTGCTCAAAATGCTTGAATACCTCATCGCGCAGCAAAGGGAGAAGTTGAGCACCAGTCTTATCATTGAAGTCGCTCCAACGAAGATGCTGCTGACCACTCTTGAAAATCCGATCCTTTTCCTCCAACTCTTTTCCCGTGCGCTTGGCAATCACCTCATGCCTCGTCTCCGTGATATCCAGAAGCCGGGCAAAAATCAGATACGAAATCTGCTCAATGACCGTGATGGGGTTGGTGATGCCGCCGGAATGAAAATCCAGCCAAAGGTCGTCCAACTTGCTCATGATATCTTTCTCGGGTTGAGTCATTACTGCTTTGCTCGTTTGTATGTTTCGGGGTCAAAGGTTTTCACGATGTCGATGATCGCATCGATCTGCTCATCGTTGTCATGGAATACACCGTCCAGGCCATTGGCATGCAGATCGGTGAACGGGGCGTCGTACAGTTGGGCAACCTTGATAGCACCGTTTTTGCTGATAATGCGCTGCAAGGTCGTAAGAAAATGGCTTTGCATCGGCTCCAGTCTGTACCTGGATTGGAACTCGGCGAATTTCTCTTTCACCACTTCGATGTCCATCCCCACGATGGACCGGAGGATAACCTCTAACGGTGCAGCCTCAGGATAGAATTCAAGGAGGTCTTCATATTTAATGTTGGGCACCTGGGCCACAGCCATGGAGAGGACGGTCTTCATTTCCCCGTCGCTCACCAGCTCGCCGGCTCGGATCTTCTTGAGAGTCGGATTCTCGGCAAACAGGGGCTCAAGAACTGCATGTAGCCGACGACGATAGGCCTCCATATCCATGGCGGTCAGGGTGGTCTTCCGGCGTTGCAACTGGATGCCTTCGTCCTTGACGTCGATCACGGGGATGAGCGGAGGCTCGGTTCCACCTCGCTCCTTGTACTTCATGATGCCCCGCAATTCGCTACGGGCATTTTCCAACCCATCAAAGGTGGCCGAATCCCAAAAGTCTTTTTGCAGAACCGCCTTGAGGGTCTCGGCCTTCTGGCGGACCTGATTCAGGTGCATGGGCAGGAGAGAAACCTGCTCCTGAATTTCGTTTTTCAAGTCCTCAAACTGGCTGCCCTGGACAAGAAGCTTGGTCTGGGCCAGCGCGATACGCATATCAAATGCTTTCGCATCAGCCCGACCACGAATATTGACCCACTGCATGAGCGGAGCAATTTCCGACTTCAATAACAGCACCGTGTCAGGCGAGAATCTTTCAAGCACCTCAATCGCCTCAACAGATCGCTTCTGACGCCACTTGTCGCGAACCGCGATGCTGGTTTCAGGCAGGTCGATAACGTCCTTCTGGATGAGCTTGACGACCTTGCCAAAGATTTCCAACTCACCCTTTTGAAGTGCGGTTTCTGCCAACTCGATGCGGGCCTCAAATAGAAGCTGCATCAGCGACTTCTTGGTGCCTGGGTCGGCCTCTTTGGCATTTTCTTCGAAGTATTCGAAGTTCCCCCAGTGGTCGAAAATACGGAAAATGATTTTGTCCTTGCCTTGGCCATACAAGTCTTTGCATAAACGAGTTCCCCGGCCAATCATTTGCCAGAACTTCACATAAGACTTCACAGGCTTGGCAAAAACGAGGTTAACGACCTCGGGCACGTCGATGCCAGTGTCGAGCATATCCACGGACACAGCAATGGTCAGTTCGTGATCGGGATCTTTGAAATCATCTATGAGCTGCTCGGCGCGAGGATCGTAGTTATCGATGACTTGACAGAACTTGCTTCCCAATTGTGGATACATCTCATCGAAGAGTTCCACCATGATGACGGCATGCCGGTGGTTGCGGGCAAAGATAATGCTCTTGCCAGGGAGCTGCTCGGTGGCGTCGCGGAGACCGTTCTCCATGATATTCATGAGGATCTTGCGATTGGTATCCTTGTTGTAAATCTGCTTATCAATTTGCTGCTGCTCAAAGTCAAAGAACTCAGAATCATATCCGCTTTCCTCAAGCTGCTTACGCTGTTCTTCTGTCAAGTCTTTGTACTTGATGCCATCCCGCAGGAATTTTGTTGTGTGCGTAAACAGCTCAAATGGGCATAAAAATTCGTCTTCAACGCCTTCGTCATAGGAGTAGTAGAAGGTCGGGTCTTGATCATTGCATTGGAAAATCTTAAAGGTATTGTGGCTGATGCTGTTTCGTGGCGTTGCGGTTAAGCCGATCTGCATGCTGTCGAAATATTTAAAAATATCGCCATACACATTGTAGATGCTTCGATGGGATTCATCAGCAATGATCAGGTCGAAGAAGCCCACGTCAAAGGTTTGGTAAACCTTGAGCATGGCAGGATACGTCGCAAGATACACCCGAAACTTACGTTCTTTGTAGGTCGAGCTGGTCACCTCGGTGAGGGGAAAATCTGTGAGCTCCTGATAGGCGTTTTTGGCCTGTTTACGCAGCTCCAGCCGGTCGCAAAGAAACAGGATGCGCCGCGCCCAGCGGGCATTAGAAAGCGCTTCGGTCAAGGACACAGCTATACGGGTCTTACCTGTGCCGGTGGCGAGAACGAAGAGCCCCTTGCGGCGCTTCTCAGTGAACACATCCAGGGCGTTTCGGATGGCGTCGAGCTGATATTTGCGCCCAGCAATGTCCCGGTTCAGTTCAACCGAAGAAAGGTCAGCCTTCACTTCCCGCTGCTTAATCAGATACTGCAAACTGTCCTTGGAATAGAATCCATAGATTCTCCTCTCGGGATAGCCCTGCTTCGGGTGATCGTCCCAAATAAAGATATCGAAACCATTAGTATAAAAAATGACAGGGCGCTGACCGTATTCCTTTTCAAGCCCATCGGCATAGCACTCGGCCTGTTTTTTTCCGATCTTGGCATCTACGGAAGTTTTTTTTGCCTCAATAACAGCCAGAGGCATGTCGTCATCATCCCAAAGGACATAGTCTGCTCGCCCCTTAGTAGTGGGAGTCGGCTGATGACCAACTTCCAGCTCAATAGAAACGGAATCCTTGTCATCGACGTTCCATCCAGCCTCTGCAAGTTGTAAGTCGATGAGTCGCTTTCTGGTTTCCTCTTCGCTGAAATGAAGTTCGGAAGAGGCACGTCCGGCGGATTTTTTCAACGCCTCGGCCTCTATTTCCGCCTTTCTGGCCTTCTTTCGCTCTTCCTCAAGGAGGTTCAAGACTCGTTGAAGTTCGCTTTCTTTGGCCGCCAGGGATTCGACCTGATCCTTGTGTATTATTGGAGGGAAGGCGAACTTGGGGCAATTTGCCACCTTGCCCTGTCCCGAGGTTACATACAACCAACACCCCAGATCATAGGCTTCGCGCAGCACGTTCTTGGCCTCTTCAACAGTGGAGGGCTTCCCATGTGCTGCGGCATTTCCAAGCTTCCGAATAATATGAAATTTATTTTGGACAGCTGAATCAACAAGGCGGGTAAATACATCAGCTTTTAGGAGCTTGAAGAGGTCATCCGACTCAGGTTTTTCGAGGCCTGCAATATCATAAATCCAGTGCACCATCTGCTCTGAATAGTTGCGAAGCTTCACCAACGCACTTGACGGATCATCATAAAGATATTGTTCTGCGAAGGCACCTAGGTCCGCCAAGTGGGACCACTTCGCCCTCAGCATCTCAAAATTATGTGATTCCATATTCAAGCTCATGTGCTCCTATAGGCAAAGGGTGTGCCATTAGTGATCCACCCCATACTTTTTGAGCCAGTTGGTTAGAGTTTGATAATTAGAAATCCCTAAAATTTTAGCCGCTTGGGTTTTATTTCCATGGGCATCATCCAGCGCCCGGCCGAGGTAATGCCTCGTCACGACACCCAATAGGGCCTGTAGGTCGAAATCATCTTCCATAGGTCGGTTCAATATACCCGACTCCTTAGGCAAGGCCGCAGGGATCAAGGATTCCCGGACATCTTCACTTCGGATGGCATCTCCATCCGCCCAAATTGCCGCTCGTCTAAGCATGTTCAGCAGCTCTCGGACATTTCCTGGCCAGGGATGTTGGAGAAGAAGATTTTTTGCGGAAGCAGTAATTTTTTTATGGTGATAGCCTGGCTCCTCTTTGCTTTCCCTGTTCACCTGCTCAAGGAGCTTATCTATGAGCAGGCTCAAGTCGCCAGGACGCTCAATTAATGGGGGAAGTCGGATGACAGCGACAGCAAGCCGATAAAACAGGTCAGACCGAAAGCCGCCGGAAGCTGTCTCTTCGATAAGGTTGCGATTTGTGGCTGCTATTATGCGAACATCAATGGATTTGGGGGTTGTCGTGCCGAGCTTGGTAATCTCTCCCTCTTGAAGCGTCCGCAAGAGTTTAACCTGAGCGGGCATTGCAAGCTCTCCCACTTCATCAAGAAATAATGTCCCGCCTTCAGCCGCTTCAAAATAGCCAATTTTTGTCTTGTCGGCTCCCGTAAATGCACCCTTTGCGTGACCAAATAATTCAGATTCAATCAATTCAGCAGGGATTGCACCACAGTTTACAGCGACAAATGGCCCACATTTTCTCAAGCTCGCCCGGTGTATGGCTCGGGCCAGGAGTTCCTTGCCTGTCCCAGACTCTCCCTCTATGAGCACTGGAACAGATCGAATAGCAACCTTCCGTGCTTTATCAATGACTCGCTGCATGACTCGGCTGCGATAAATGATGTCTTCAAATTCAGGAGCATCAGGAGGCAATGAGGCAGTTTGTGCCTCTAGTCTTTTATCCGGTGCCTTGAGCAGGTCAGGGATAAATTCGGCAGACAAATCAAAAGGTACAGAAGCAGTATGCACTCCATGCTTATGGGATGACTCAATTAATTCAGCAGGAAACCGTGTTTTGGCAAGAATTATCCAAACGGCGGCCATGGCGGGAGTGCCCGGACTCAAATGGAACGTAAGCTCAGGAGCAGCTCCGGCCTTCTGGAGGATCAATTCAAGCACACCCACCACTGTCTGATGGATTTCACCGTAATGAGTAGGAGAAGTGAGGTGGCTGATATGAACAAAAATTGGACTTTCAGTGTGCTTTTTAAGCCAAGCAACAAAGCAATCAGTTTCGCCTTCAGGATAATCGCTAATGAGATGTATCTGCTCGAAAGAACGCGCCGAAACGGCCTGGGCTATCGGCCCCAGGCCAATCTCTCCCGATTCCTCAACTGCTCGTAAATCCGTTCGACCAACCCATGAAACGAGAATTTTCCCCATGCGCAAGTGGTATAAGAATTTTATTGTGAAAACAATATTTTTTATGCAAGATAACTACCTAGAATGACGAGCGCTTTACTGAGCTATATTGAGGCCTCGCACGCTTTCCAGCCTCCACCACTTAATTCCTAGAGCCCCTCATTTCAGGACAACTCGCCGCGCTGGCAGGTCGCAACATCTAAAAAACGAGAGGCTCCGAAGAACCTCTCGCGATCAATTCGTATCAAGCTCCAACAAGGCTAGGCAACTTCCCCACGGCCTTTTCCTTTTCGCCCTCAAGGTAATGATAGTAGACGTCAGCGGTCATCTTCACCGTCGAGTGCCCCATGAGCTTTGATACTGCCGCCAAATCAGCGCCATTGGCCAGCATGGTCGTGGCGAAGAGGTGACGAAGATCGTACATCCGCACATCCACCGTGATGCCGGCTCGGGCACAAGCCTTATTAAAACTATGCCGGATCGTCTTCACCGGCTTGCCTGCATACTCAACGATATACCCGGATTCACTCTCCTCGCGCATTTTCCGCAACCGCTCCAGAAATGCCGCCGTCACCGGTACCGTCCGGTAGGTCTTGGTCTTAGTCGCGTAAATCCGCACCGTACCGGCGTCGAAATCGACATGCTCAAAGCGCAGCGCGAAGAGCTCCGACGGGCCGGGCCGCGTTCCTAGGTTGAAGCAGACCTCCATCGCCCACCGGATATGTGGTTCAGCATACTCCATAATTCGCTTGAGGTCGTCAACGCCAACCTGCACGTCCCTGGGGCGCTCCTTCGCCTTTTTCCGCCCTTTCATGGGGTTTCTGGCGATGAGCTCCATCTCGATGCCGAAGTTGAACATGGCATCCAGATAGTCGCAGTACCGATTCACGCAGGCCTGAGATCGAGGCTTCTTTGTCTGGGGGCTAACCCCTTGCATCTGCTTGATGAACGGAACGATGTCTTTCAAGTACGTCATGCCCTCGACCAGGGTGTTCCGACCAAGGATGTCAAAGAACATACTTTTCAGTAGCTTATCCAAGGTGTAAATGTGTTTTTCGGTTCGACCCGACACCCGCAAGTGATCCAGGTACATCGTCGACAGCTGTCCAAAGGTGATCCCCTTGGCAGCGGCGACAACCGGAGCCACCGGGGCAGCGTATGGGACCACTGGCGCAGCGCACACCTCAACGGCTCCCGTTTGAGCCACCGTCATCGCGGCCTGTGTCTGGATACCTTCTTGGACGCCAATAGTGACCATTGCAGGATCAGGAATCGAGAAGCCTTTCTCCTTGGCTTGCTTCACCGCAAAGTCAAAGGCCTCGGCCCGGAGACGAGCCTCCTCGCCACGTCCAAAGGACCGATCCTTCCGTCTGCCGTTCTCATGAAAATAGACCATCCAACGTTCATCACGTTGATAAACGCCCATAAGCACCTCCAAGTGCAATTGAATATTGAAAACGAAAGCGGTTCGAAAAGTGTGATCGACGAAAACGAGTTAAGCGAATGCAGATCAAAGAAAGGGGCGAGTGCCCCTTAGGGAAGATATGTTAAATCGTGTGCAGCAGAATCTCCTCAACCTCCTCCTCTTGGACTCCAAGATATCTTCTTGTCACGCTCGGGCTACTGTGGTTTAAACGCTTAGCCAAGACTTCCCAGGACACACCAAAGGTCTTTCTTTGGTGGTAACACCATGTCTTCCTTAGTGTATGCGCGCCAAAATTGCCTTGAAGATTGATCTCGTCGCACCAACGCTGTACCATCATGGTGACAGCATACGTGGTCAGAGGATAATCCTTCCCCTTGCGACTCTTGAATAGAAAATTTTCATCTTTCAGTTTCGATGTCGCAAGATGCTCGTCGAGAGCGATCTTTATTTCCTTGTTCATGATGAAGATATTTTCTTTGCCAGTTTTCTTTTCCTTAAGACAAACGCGGTCGCCAATTTTGCAAGACCTCACGTCTGACACCTTCAAGGTCAATATATCTTGGACCCTGAGCCCAGAGTTCACCCCCATGGTGAACAGTAGCCGGTTGCGCGGCTGATCCGCCAAGAGCTTCTTGATGCTCTTGATTTTTCTGAGGTCGATAATGGGCTCCACCTTCATGCGAAACTCCTTGCAATGTTGGAATTTACATTTAAACCCCACCAAATCGTAGATTCAAAAGCGGGGTTGACTGGGACCGCCAGCGAGAGCCGGAGTATCCATTTGTAATTCAACAGCTAATTCACCGCTGCATCTCCAATGTACGTTTCTATCTAATATCGTTCTTTCCTCCGTTTTCGAAAGATCGTAATATTACAATGATATCTGTATAATTTTGCGCATTCAGTTTGAAAATTACAGAAAGGGTCCACCACCAAACATCTCTGCAAATTGCTGTTCAACAGTTTGCCATAGGACTATAAAACAAGAAAATGCCACCTCAAAGGAGCATGGCATTGGTTGCAAGTTGCTTCAGATCACCGTCAAGATGATCTTGCCGTCTTCGGCGGTAATAGCGAACTCGTCGCCTTCCTTGAGTTCCAAGTCTCCAAGGTCCAGCTTGTTGACGTTGAAACGAACCTCACCTTTCTTGTTGACGTAAGGACGACTGGAACTTTTCAGATAAAGTCCTTTGACGTCGTAATAAGTACGATCATCGCTGATAAGCCGCAGCACATAATGCTTGAGCACAGTCTTGTGAGCGATACCCATCCGTTCCATGATCGACTTGGCATCAAGACCTTCCTTGATATACACCCGAAGGACGGAAGCATTGTATCTGGACTCGGGACGCTTCTTCTTGTCGGAAGTCTCGTTCCCCATCACATCAATGGACTGATCTTTTTTGGACGACATATTTCCTCCTCAGTTTGAGTTGATATATACGAATACAATATCTATATTACTCTATAAAAAGACTATAATGCAGTGGGGAACGTCCCCTTGCTCCTGGCCAAAACGTTCTTTGGCGCTAGGCTGGCCCCTACGGGATTTTTAGGTCCGGGATAGGGGAAACCTCATGGGAGCCCCAGAAAATCCAGGAGACGGGAGATTTGGAGGGGTAGCACCAAAGGCAAGGGCCGAACCAGCAAGAACTAAAAGATACGGCTGCACAAGGAACGAAAGGTCTTTATTGACTTCTCGCGTCTATTTGCAGATAGATTCTGATCCTACAAACATCTACGCTGTTCTACGCATCAGCCTTCACTCTAAGTAAAGGCTGACATCGAAGGCGTAACAAAGCGTTTATAAATACAAAGTAATTGGCAGCGACGAATAATTTGTTTTAGATCCACCAAAAGAAATTTAAAACAACACTATATTTGTCTTTATTGTCTCGCCTTAAACAATGCCTTCATAAGGCATGCGTTGATATTCATGCATCTAGGCATTGCACCAGGAATGAAATTACTGGATGACGTGGTGGCGAATAAAGAATTCAAGCGACGAGGCGCGCATACTGTTCAGGGTTATTCGAAAGTGTGTTTTCAGAATTAATTTTTGATGCAAGCGGCAGAGAAAGAATATTATCAGCACGTAGATTGAATATTATGGATGAAAATTATTTGTCACTTTTACTTATTGGATATTTTCAGTGTCTGTTTTTTGGCCACTACGCGTAGCGATACGTCTTCGATTACGCCATAGATTTTTTCTATGTCGTATGTTGACAAATAAATACAAAATAAATGCTCTAAGTGATAAAAATTTACCGGACAAATGAAAATAAATTTAAAAAGATAGAAGGATGCAATCGATCCAGAATGATCGCATATTCACAGCAAGATTAAAATAGAAGCTCATCAAAAAAATTTTTACCCTCAGTTCACCCTGAGCACCCATTGAATTGCATTATACTTTGCATTAGTCTTCGATCGTCCTTTACTTTTACTAAAGGACGACAGAGGCTGGCTTAAGATGAAATATAACCAGAGCAATAATCGACAACGAGCAGCTGCAAAATGATCAGCAAATTAACCCAACGATGCCAACAATAACTTACAGCCTAAAAGCATCAATTGCGCCTTTTGCTTGCCTTTTAATGCGCCACGATTAGGCACATGATCAGCCTTTAGTCCAACTAAAGGCTGATACCGCAAACCAATCAGTAAACCAAATTTATTTTTTCTAATATTACCTACACAATAGAATGACGAAACGGATTAGCCAAAAAGTATTTTTTTTAAAACTTCATGCGAGATCAATCATTTTTACAGTCATAATTATTCTTTCCCGCCCTCGACTTATCCTGGAGATAAAACCTCCAGGTTGAGTGGTTGCATAAGATAGGCAGCGAACGCCGTTAGGACTTTACCGACAACAGAAATACAAACTAAAAACACAAGAAGACGGGGAAGACAACCCTCCCCCGCTGTTAACAGGTTCAAATGGATCTCTTTACGACAACGATTAAAGCTTGCTTGAGGATTTCCCTCGTTATCTTTGAGCCAATGATAATCATGACAACCCTTAGAACCATTGTTCATCCCCATGTTTGAAGTATTGTATTGAATTTCTTCTTCATAAAGAACAAAGCCCCTGACTTCGAAAAGCCAAGGGCCTTGCTCAGACACCGTACAGTGATTTCCAATATCTTTATATACTAAATTAAAAGAACATCTGGTTCGGCAAGCGATTTGTATCAACAAAAAACAGATATGCCCAAAGTAAAATAATTATTGTCGACAATATGAATGGCTATTTATCCATAAAAGCTCTCATCTTCACTCGGGTAATAACTTTTGCATTCTACTGAATAGTCCAATGGATTATCGATCATTTTCTCCTTGGCAGAGCATCGATATTTTCCAGAGCCATATTCGAAATCTTCATAAGGTTTGCAAAATTCACATTGAATACAAGCCCTAGGCTTTTTCTTATCACCATCAACTTGTGTAGCTGCTGATCCATGTCCAGAATCAGGAACATGTCCAGGATCAGGTGGCGATGAGTCAATATCACTCGTTGGCCAATTGACTGCTACAGGTTGCTGTACGATGGTAGAATCTAACATTGTTTCATTGTCATTGACTGGGCCAGGAGCATTCACTGAATCTGGCAAGTCGAATGGGTAGAAGGCAACTGGATCAACACCTAAACGGGTTAGGAAGTCAAAGAAGATCATGTCGATTACTCCTTCGTCAATTTGTTAAGAAAAGTCTCCGTCTCCATTGGACTGCATAGGGCAGGACCTTCGACGTACTAAATTACTAACAACTTTTTGGACCCGTCCCTGTGTTTTTATAATATATATACATAATCCATCGTAATAATAATATATATATTTTTTAAATATTTAGTAATTTAGTAAGGAGAATAAGAGTTAAAGAAACATGTTTATCTTTAATGTAAAAAGACGAATAAGACTAAGATGAAAAAAGTTAGTAAGCATAAGAAATTCAGGACTGTGACTTCGACGTACTTACTAAACATTCTTTGCTGAGACAGTACAGGTTAATTTTCTTTGTCCATGATCCATTCGAAGTTCCAGTAATGGCGACTTGTCTTTGATATCCTTTTGACGATCCATTCGTCACAAGCCATCCTTTTTCGTTCCAGAGTCTGATGATTTCATTTGGATTAAATCCGTTACTCTTAAGCAAAGCATCTAGTTTTGACTTCGTGAAGCCAATGAAGGTCCAGCCATCATCGTCTTTTAAGTCGCAGTAGGCATCGAAGCCACCGCCTGACCAGTTGATTCCTCTTGAGACAGAAGCAGGAGAATAAATACGATTGCCATTGTCATTGATCCAGTCGTCGATACATTGCAGCGCCTGGGAAGCAATGTCAGAGGATGTGGCTTCCGACTTTGCACGGTTCCAGACGGTTTCAAGGAGCTGGCGAACTGGTGTTGTCCTTTGCAAACCTGGGATCGCTGCATGGATAATGGGGATCGCCGTTGCCACCGCTGCGAAGTATTCTCCAAGTCGCATTTCAATAGGAGTCATTTCATCTGATTGAGTAAAAAGCCTGTTTACTTCTTCATAAGCGCTTTTCCAAAGAGACCATTGACTCCGATTGTCCAGGATAAATTGCATCAAACAAGGTCCTGCGTGTCCATAGTGATCCTTGATGGTCAATTTGATCCTACTGACGACAGCTTTGCTTTCGGAGTCAGTTTTCAGGAACGGATTGCCCCACAGGTCAATGATCCTTCCCCTTGATCCGCCGTCCGTGCTCAGGTCCAGGCTGGGCGATTCTCCAGTGGAAAAGAGGATGGTTCTGAACGGCTGCACCCGGTCAGAGCCGTGGAGTGTCGCGCGCCCCTTGTCCAGCCCCGAAGCGATCATGTAGATGGTGTCGGTGACGAGGTCACTTCCAAACCGGTTCTTTTTATTCTGCAATCGAGCCAGTTTCGTTTCATCAAGGAAGAGTGGCAGTCCATTGAGCAGGGCAGCCACTCTTCCAATCCGATTGTCGGTTCCGTTCCATGTGTTGATGAAGGACCCTGCCTGGAGCGAAGGATTGCCCCAGGCCGAGGCGGCGAGGGTCAGCGCAGTGGTTTTTCCGGATGAGCTCGGAGCGCACAGTTCCAAGGTGAAGTTGTCCACTCCCAGGATCGGAAGGACCGGCGCGGCCAGGGACGTGTAGAAGGCAAAAGCCACGTCAGGATATTCGAGGGCTTCGTTGGCGCAGAAGGTCCAGGACGAAAAGTTTCCTTTCTGGTGAAAGCCATTGGCGAATTGCTCATCACCCTGGTCAGCGCCTTTGAACCGTACGACCGAGGCATGGCTGGACGTTTGTTCCTTTGGAGCATCGGTCAAGTACGAATGCCCCCATAGAAACCCCGACATGTCCTCTGTCCAGCCCAAGCGACTTTCGACCAAGGTCCTGGGAATGATCTTGGTATTTATTTGTTCATATTCATGGAGATAGGCAATGAGTGAGTTGGCATTCAAGCTTGTCACTGGGAAATTGTAATTTGCAAGTTTTACTATATTTGCCTTTGTCGCAATATCACAACGCTCGACCTGGAGGTTATGCCATCCATTGTCTGCTTTCCATGTCAGTGTAACATAATGAATGTTTGTGCTTTTATTGCATGACAATTCAGTGATAAAAAGAGGATATGGGGATATCACTTGTGGGCCTACGTCACCTTTTCTGACGATATTCCCATTGTTCGAAAGAAGGTAGAACAGAGGAAGCACGGCTTCAATTGGCACTGGAGCGTCAGAGATACGCCGTCGAATAACGACAGGAGTGTATTCATCAAATGCTGAT